>NZ_CP110139.1:2867500-3167500 GCF_025979885.1 Hymenobacter sp. YIM 151500-1 | reverse complement strand
CCAGCTGGCGCGGGCTGGCCGGGCGCCAGAGTGCAGAACACGTATTCGCCGGGGTGCAGCACGGGCTGCATGGACCGGAGCAGCACGTCAAGATTGATTTCGCCAGGCATGGGTGGGAGGCATAGGAGAATGTAACGCGAAGTTGTACTTCGCGAGGCGTCCGCACTGTCAGGTCGACCCCCAACGGCATCGTTCTGGCGCCTCGCGAAGTACAACTTCGCGCTACACCTTACCAAATCTTCACCCGCGCCGAATCGGACAGGTACAGCTTGTGCGTGGGCTTCACCCCGAAGGCCTCGTAGAACTCGGGCACGTCGGCCAAGGGGCCGTTGACGCGGAACTGGGCCGGGGAGTGCACGTCGGTGAGGATGGCCTGGGCCAGGCGCTCGTCGCGCTGGTGGGTTTGCCAGCCCAGGGCGTAGCCCAGGAAGTAGCGTTGCACCGGCGTCAGGCCGCCCAGCTTCTCGCCTTTCTTGTACTGCTCGGTTTTCTTGAAGGCATCCAGGGCAATGACGATGCCGCCCAGGTCGGCTATGTTTTCGCCGGCCGTGGCTTTGCCGTTGATGTGCAGAGAGTCGAGCACGGTATAGCCGTTGAACTGGCGCACGATGCGGTTTACGCGCTGCTGAAACTGCCGGCGGTCCTGCTTGCTCCACCAGTTGCGCAGGTTGCCCCGCTCGTCAAACTGGCTGCCTTCGTCGTCGAAGCCGTGGGTCAGCTCGTGGCCGATGGTGGAGGCCCCGGCGTAGCCGTAGATGGTGGCGTCGTCGGCCTCGGCGTCGGGCAGGCCCGGAATGGCGAAGATGGCGGCCGGCAGCACAATCTCGTTGTTGGAGGGGTTGTAGTAGGCGTTGTAGGTCTGGGGCGTCATTTCCCACTCCTCCCGGTCTACGGGTTTGCCCAGCTTGCTCAGGTTGTGGCGGTAGGCCCACTGGTTGGCGCGCATCATGTTCTGGGCGTACGAGTCGCGCTTGATTTCCAGCGTGGAGTAGTCTTTCCACTTGTCGGGGTAGCCCACCTTGCGCCGAATCTTGTTGAGCTTGGCCAGGGCTTTCTGCTTGGTGGAGTCGCTCATCCAGTCGAGCCGCTGAATATGCTCCCGGAAGGCCACCACCACGTTTTCGGTCAGGTCTTCGTAGCGCTTTTTGGTGGCGGGCGGGAAGTATTCTTTCACAAACTGCTGGCCCAGCACCTCGCCCATGGCTTCTTCCTCGGCGTCGAGCACCCGTTTCCAGCGGGGGCGCTGCTCTTTGGCGCCTTGTAGGACGGTGCCGTAGAAGCGGAAGTTTTCGTCATCAAACGGCTTGCTCAGCGTGGAGGCGTAGGCGTGCACCAGCTGCCACTGCAAGTAGGCCCGCCAGTCCTCGATAGGTGCCGAGCGGAGCAGGCGGCCGGCTTCGCGGTAGAACTCCGGCTGGCCCACAATCACCGTGTCCACCTTGGCCAGCTCCATCTGGGTTAGCCAGGGCTTCCAGCTCAAGCCAGGCGTCAGCTGGTCGAGGCCCGCCACGGCCATTTTGTGGTAGTTGGCGTACGGGTCGCGCAGGGCTTCGAGCTTGCGGGAGGCGCCGGCCAGCTGGGTTTCCAGCTGTAGCACGCGCCGGGCGTTGGCCTGGGCCGCGGCGGCGTCCTGGCCCATCAGCCCAAACATCGTGGCTAGGTGCCGGCCGTATTCCTTGCGGATGTTGGTGGTGCGCGTATCCTTGTTGAAGTAGTAGTCGCGGTTGGGCAGGCCCAGGCCGGTTTGCCAGAGCTGCAAGGTCATCTTGTCGCTGTTTTTGGCGTCCTGGCCCACGTAGGCGCCCACCACGGTGCTCACGCCCAGGGGGCGCAGGCGGGCAATGGCGGCCTGCACATCGGCCGTGGTTTGCAGGGCTTGCAGGCGGTTTAGCTCGGCTTGCAGCGGGGCCAGGCCCTGGCGGTTGATAGCCGCCGAGTCCATGCCCGTGGCCCAGAAGTCACCGATTTTCTGCTGCACCGAGCCGGGCGCGGCCTGGCTGCGGGCGGCATCTTCGTTGAGCTTGCGCAGGCGGGCGTACACCTCATTCTGTACCTCTTTGCCAATGCCCCAGTTGCTTTCGGAAGCCGGAATGGGGTGCTTCTTAAACCAGGCGCCGTTGGCGTAGGTATAGAAGTCGTTGCCGGGATGAACGGTGGTGTCGAGGTTGGCCCGGAGCAGGTCGGGCCGGGCGGAGGTAGACTTGCCGCCGGAGTTGCAGGCGGCCAGGGTTAGCAGCAGAGCCGGTGCCAGCAGCCACGAAGGCCGCCGCAGGATAAGGGAGAGGGTCATAGAAGAAAAGTTTGGGAGTAGAGTAGTGTAGCGTGAGCTTTAGCCCGCTGCTGCCGCGAGCAGCAGGAATTTCCGGGAGCGGCGGGCGGAAGCCCGCGCTACGGCGAAAGTAGCAGCTTCCCGTAAGCGCATAGACAACTGTCCCTGTTCAGCTGTTGCCTGGCCATGCATCTTTCCCACCTCCTGCTGCTCAACTTGGCCCTGGCCCTGTACCTCACCGGCGTCATCTGGACAGTGCAGCTCGTGCACTATCCCGCTTTTGCCCAGGCGGCCCGCGACACATTCGAGGCGTTTCACCGGCAGCATTCCCGGCGCATCAGCTGGGTGGTGCTGGTCCCGATGGTGCTGGAGTTGGGGCTGGCCGGCTGGCTGGCCTGGGCTGGCGCGAGCCTGGGGGCGGCCCGCTGGGGGCAGCTGGCCTTGGTGCTCGTCATCTGGGCCGCCACGTTCTTTGTCTCCGTGCCCTTCCACAACCGCCTCGCCCGCGGCTACGACTACGTGGCCATCGACGGGCTGGTGCGCACCAATTGGGTCCGCACCCTGGCCTGGACCGCCCGCGCCGGGCTTCTTGGGTGGTTGCTGTGGACTACAATGTGAAACGGAAATGTGGTGGGAATGTGGGGAATGTGGAAAATGGCAAGAGCAAGATGCGTAGCCGCTACATTTTCACATTCCCTACATTTCTCACATTATGCACATTCATCTACATTCCCCCACATGCTGCCTCCCGCCGACGCCTTCCTGCCCGAACTCCACTTCCAGACCAGCCGCAGCAGCGGCCCCGGCGGGCAAAACGTAAACAAAGTAGAAAGCCGCGTGGAGCTTCGTTTCCGCATCTCTGACTCCCAGCTGCTCACCGACGAGCAGAAACAGACGCTGCTGCAAAAGCTGGCCTCGCGCCTCACCCAGGAAGGCGAGCTGCTGGTAGCGGCTCAGGAAGACCGGAGCCAGCTGCGCAACAAAGAAACGGCCCTGCGGAAGTTTCACGACCTGCTGCTCAAAGCTCTCCACAAGCCCAAACCCCGCAAAGCCACCAAGCCCAGCGCCGGCGCCGTGCGCCAGCGGCTGGAATCCAAGAAAAAGCACGGCGACAAAAAGGCCAACCGCGGCCGGGTGGACTACTAAATCACAGATTGGGCAGATTAAGCTGATTGCACAGATTAGGAAGCTGCTCAATACTTGCTGTACCGTCATGCTTCGACTACGGCTGCGCCTGCGCTCAGCATGACAATACTATTGCAACATCAGCCAGCGAGACGCCTCGGCCGGCGGACGCCAGATGGAGCAGGACGTTTTGGTTACTCTCAAGCCGTTTCAGTCTGTGAAATCAGCTTAATCTGCCCAATCTGTGATTTTAGTTAAGGTCTAGGCCGAACAGCACCCCGAACCAGGGGCGGTGCTGGTAGATCCAATGGCGCCGGTCGGGGCCGAACAGGTGGTCGAGACCGGCGGCCAGGCCCACGTTGAACACGCGCGCATCGTAGATGACGGCCGCGCCGATGTGGCCTACCAGCCCCTCATACTCGGCAATGGCGGTTTGCTGTCGGGTTACGTCGGGGTTGATAACGGCCGCACCCAGGCCCGTAAACAGGCCGTAGCCGATGCCCGTGTCGCGCACGAAAGGAGCGGTGCCCAGGCGGTGCCGGGGCGGGGTGGTGACGTGGTAGAAGTCGAGGCGGCGCCCCACGTACAGGGCCGCGTTGAAGCTGGTGTTGAGCTGCACCGGCAGCGGCGCCCGCGCCGGCCGAATCTTAAACGGCAGGGTAAATACGTCGAGGTCGAAGCGGCGGCTGAGCAGCAGGGTGCTGTGGCGGCGCCCCAGCGGCACCTGCTGGGCCTGGGCCGTGTCGGCCAAGGACAGCAGCAGCGTATCGGTGGCCTGGCGCAGATAGAAGGGCCGGCCGTGGTAGGATTTTAGCGTGGCATTGGTGGAGCGCAGCACCCGGTAGCGCCCCGCCGGCAGCTGCTCCACGCGCCCCACGGCCGCGCACCCACCCAGCAGGAATAAAATGAGTAATTGAGTGAATGAGTAAATGAGTGAATGAGGGACGGAGGGAGTTGCTGGATGCGCAGCCCCGGCCGGGCGGCATATCGGTAGCAGATAGGAGGTAGCTAAGAACGACGAAGCCCCGGTGGGGCGACACCTAACGCCGGCACGACCGGGTGTCGCCCCGCCGGAGCTTTGGACGGGTAATAGCTGTTGATTTTTACCGACATGCCGCCCCGCTGGGGCTTCTCGCTCGTTACCCATTCATTTATCCATTTACTCATTCGCTCATTGGCCACTACAGCAGCGTGCCGCGCAGTACCAGCGTGGCTACGGAAAAATAGATGATGAGTCCGGTTACATCCACTAGCGTGGCCACGAAGGGCGCCGAGGCAGTGGCCGGGTCGAGGCCCAGGCGCTTCAGAATCATGGGCAGCATGGCCCCCGACAAGGCCCCCCACAGCACAATGCCCAGCAGCGAGAAGCCCACCGTCACGGCAATCAGCTGCCAGTACGGCCCGAAATAGCCGGGGTCGACGGCTGTGGCCCAGAGCACAATGCGGGCCGAGCCCACCACGCCCAGGATGGCGCCCAGCAGTAGGCCCGACAGGATTTCGCGGCGCAGCACCCGCCACCAGTCGCTCAGCGTAAACTCGCCCAGGCTCATGGCCCGGATGATGAGGGAGGTGGCCTGGGAGCCGGCATTGCCGCCCGCCGAGATAATCAGCGGAATAAACAAGCCCAGCACGGCCGCCTTCTGCAAGTCGTCCTCGAAGTGGTGCATGGCCGAGGTGGTCAGCATTTCGCCAATAAGCAGAATGACCAGCCAGCCGGCCCGCTTTTTCACCATGCTCCAGATGGACGTGGCCAGGTAGGGCTCGTCCAGAGCCTCCGAGCCGCCCAGCTTCTGGATGTCCTCGGTGTCTTCTTCCTCCCGAATGTCCAGAATGTCGTCGATGGTGACGATGCCGAACAGCACGCCTTCGTCGTTTACCACGGGTAGGGCCACCCGGTCGTTGCGGCGGAACACCTCGATGGCGGCTTCCTGGTCCTGCATGGCGTTAAGCTTGACGTAGCGCCGGTCCATTAGCTCACTCACGCGCCGCTCGGGCGGCGACAACAGAAACTCCCGGATGCGGATGTCGTCCAGCAGTACGCCCCGCTCGTCGGTGACGTAGAGTACGCTCAGCGTTTCCGACTGCCCACCGTGGCGGCGGATGTAGTCGAGCACCTGCTGCACGGTCCAGTTTTCGCGGATGGCAATGTAGTCGGGCGTCATCAGGCGGCCCACCGAGTACTCGGGGTAGCCCAGCAGCTCCAGCGTCACGCGCCGCTCCGGCTCCGACAGGGTTTGAATCAGCTCCTTTACGAAGTCGTCGGGCAGAAACTCCAGCAGGGCTGTCCGGTCGTCGGGCGACATTTCATTCAGAATGCCGGTAATCTTCTCCTGCGAGAGGTTGGCCAGAAAGTGCTTTTGCACCTCCAGGTCCAGGTACTCGAACACCTGCGTGGCCAGGCTCAGGGGCAGCAGCCGGAAGATAATCAGCTGCTCCCGCTCCTCTTCCTGCTCAATCAGCTCCACCAGCTCGGCGGGCTCAAATTTTTTAAGCAGCTCTTTGAGTTTGAAAAACTCGCCCTCCTGAATCAGGGACGTGATGTGGTCGGTAGTCGGGTGCTGATTCATGAAAACAACGGGAGGGAAGTGCTTCGCTAGGCAGACGGGGTTGGAATGGCCAAATGGCGCGCAAAAATAGCCGAAAAAAGCCGGTCCGCGCGGTGCTGGCGGCAATATTTCGTTGCCCTGCGGCGGAGTTTTTTGGCGTCGGCTGGCGGGCACTGGCGCGAGGTTAGCGCAGCGTACCTCGTGCCTGGGCATGAGGTGGAGGCTGCGCCTCCACTGCCGCGCCAGCGGCAAGCCGGTACCGCGCTGTGCTAACGAATATCGTTCTGGCGGGGGAGGCGCAGCCTCCCGGCATTCTCGGCACGAGTTACGCTGCGCTAAACTCGCGCCAGTGTCCGCCAGCCAGTTCCCGGTAACCTCGCACCAGTAGCTACCTGCGGTTACGACACGATGGTGTAGGGCGCCTCGGCCAGGGCTTTCTTGTGCTGGGGCAGGGGCACGCTCAGCGTTTCGTGCACGCTCACGCGCACTGTGTTAGCCAGCTGAGCAATGGGCAGGTCGTTGCTTTCGCGCCCAAACGGATTCTCGATTTCCTCCCCAATCAGCTCCAGCCCCAACAGCGTGTACGCCCCAATCATGACAATGGGAATAGTGAAGTAGCCGTAGGTGTCGAGCAGCACGAAGGGCATGAGCAGGATAAATACGCTGATAAACCCCTTGATAAAGAAGCTGTAAGCAAACGGAATGGGCGTGGACTTGATTCGCTCACAGGAGCCAGCCACCTCCAGCAGGCTCTGGTGGTAGGGCTGCAAGCTGAGCAGGTGCACGGGCTGCAACACCTGAGCCTGGTGCAGCCGTTCGTAGCTGGACTGTAGCAAGGAGGCCAGGTACGTAGGCGGATTGTCGGCGGCGCGCAAACCTGCCGGGTCCACGCCGTCCACGGCTTCCAGCTGGTCGAAGGCCACGCCCTCGCGCAAATGGCCTTCCAGCGCCAGCGCGAAGTTGGACAGCATGCGGGCGTAGAAAAGACGATGCGTGGCAGCCTCGGCGGGCAGCACGGCCCCCAGCAGGCCGGCCAGGTTGCGGGAGCTGGCCAGCAGCAGGCCCCACAGGCGCCGGCCCTCGTAGTACCGGTCGTAGGCCGTGTTGGTGCGAAACACCAGGAGCAGACTAAGCAGAATACCCAGAAATGAGAAATACTCGCGCTCCACCTTCAGAATAAACCGGAAGTATTCGAGTTGGGCTGCCGTAACCACGGCCACGTACAAGCCCACGAGTAACACCCGCCCGAGCAGGCGCCGGATAACGGCCGTGGTATGAAAGTGCAGCAGAGCCTTCCACCACTCACCTGGTTTATACAAAATCATTGCGCTGAGCGTAGAGGAAGAAAACCAGATACTGCTTTCAGACCGGCTGGTGATGAAGTGCATACGCCCGGCGTCCCGGCTTCGTTCCGGTGCAGCTTCCGGCTGGGAGCGTAGCTTTCGGCCCGGCTGGTGCATCTTTTCCGGCTGCTGGCGCCAGCCGTCCGTATGCTTCCCAGACCTCCGGCGCCGGCTCCATTTGGTTCGTTTACCTTTCCGCAGTTGATTTGCCCCGCTCCACACCTGCCCCCATGCCCCAGTCGTCTGCTTTTCCGCTCGGCACGCTCGTAACCCTCGGTGGGGGCGATGATGATGCCCTGCTGGCGCTGCTCGCCGACCTGCTGCCCTCACCCGATGCGCCCGTAGAGGTGGTTACCACGGCCGTCGTGGCGGATGCCGCTGCCACGGGGCAGGCCTACGTGGAGGCCCTGCAAGAGCTGGGCTGCCGGTACGTGCGCCACCTGCCCATCGACGAGCATCACCCCGCCGACACGCCCGGCCACCTGAGCCGGCTGGAGCAGGCTGGGCTGGTGTTCTTCACCGGCGGCGACCAAGAGCGCATCACCGAGTTCTGGGCCGGCACCCAGGCCTGGCAGGTGCTGGCCCGGCGCTACCGCGAAGACGCTGGCTTGCTGGTGGCCGGCACCAGTGCCGGCGCTTCCGTCATGCCCACGCACATGATTGTAGCCGGCCACGGGGCCAGCGCCCTCACCAAGGGCGGTCTGCGCACGGCTCCCGGCCTGGGCCTGCTGCCCAACCTCTACATCGACCAGCACTTTGCCGAGCGGGGCCGGTTTGGGCGCCTAGCCCACGCCGTATTGCAGCACCCCACCCAGCTGGGTTTGGGCCTGGGCCAGGAAACCGGCCTCATCATCCGGCGCGGCCGGCACGCCGAGGTGTTCGGCGACGGTGTGGTGATGGTAGTGGACGGCAGCCACCTACGCGGCAGCAACCTGGGCCGCATCGGCCGCGGGGAGCCCGTCAGCGGCCAGAACCTGCGGGTGCACCTGCTGGTGGCGGGCCAGCACTTCGACCTGCACACGCGCGGGGTGGAGGAAGAGGAGAAGGCCACAAAGTAACTGCGTCGGTTTTTGCTTGGGTATTTCCGGGGTCGAAACGCGTCATGCAGATTATATTTCTGCCTACATTTAGCCTCCGCAACGCAGTTCTCACCTTTTCCCTTTTTTTATGACAGTAAAATCTCTACTCCTTGTGGGAGGCGTCCTGCTCACGGGCACCGCCGCCTCGGCGGGTGGCTACCAGGTTACGCTGGCCGGCCAGAAAAACAACGGCATGGGCGGAGTAGGCGTAGGACTTTCGCTGGATCAGGCGGCCATGTTCTACAACCCAGGTGCCCTGGCCTTGGTAAAGCAGCGCGGCGTGCAGCTTGGCGTAAACGGCACTCTGGCCCGCCAGGCCTTCGTGGCCGAGGCCGGCGGCACGCAGCGGGAGCTGCGCAACTCCGTGACGACGCCTTTCAACTTCTACGCTGGTTTTGGGCCGGCCGAAGGTAAATTCCGCGCCGGTATTGCCGTATACACGCCCTTTGGCTCCAAGCTGCAGTACGCCAACGGCTGGGAGGGGCGCACTTCCCTCACCGATATTGAGCTGACTTCCATCTACGTGCAGCCCACCGTGAGCTACGCCATCACCGACCAGCTCAGCGTGGGCGCCGGCCTGATGGTGCTGGCCCGCGGCGCCGTGAACCTGAAGCGTGACATTCCGTTTCCCGATTCATTTGGCAGCATCGAGCTGGACGGCAAGGCGGAAACCAAAGTGGGCTTCAACGCCGGTATTTTCTTCAAGCCTTCGGAGAAGCTGACCGTGGGCATCAACTACCGCTCGAAGATTGACGCCGAGGTAAAAGACGGGGACGTAACGTACACCAACGTGCCGGTCGCCTTCCAGTCGCGCTTCCTGGCTACCAAGTTCAGCGCCACGCTGCCCCTGGTGGCTACTACCAGCATCGGCATCGGCATCATGCCCAATGAGAAGCTGACCATTGGCCTCGACGCCAACTACGCCGAGTGGAGCGACTACCGCACCCTGGACTTCACCTTCGACCAGCCCATCAACGGCTCTACTACCTCCTCGTCGAAGCGCTTCTACGAAGATGCCCTGACCTTCCGCGTAGGCGGCCAGTACCAGCTCACCAGCGGCCTCACCGTGCGCGGCGGCGGCGCCTACGACTTCTCGCCGGTGAAGGACGGCTACGTAACCCCCGAAACCCCCGATGCCGACCGGATCAGCGGGACGGTGGGGGCGTCCTACGCCTTCGGCAAGTTCAGCGTGGACCTGTCGAGCCAGTTTGTGTTTGTGCAGAAGCGCACCCAGACGCAAACCGACCTGATCAACAACGGCACCACCGACCGGATTGCCGGTACCTACAAAACCACCGTCGTGGTTCCGGGCATCGGCCTGAACTACGCCTTCTAACCGCCCTTGCTTCTGATAGACATGACTACCAACCTGTTTCGCACATACGCGCCGCTGCTGGCGGTGCTGGGCCTGGGCCTCGCTGCCTGCCAGCCCGACCTGGAGGACGACTTCAAGCCCTCGGCCGGCTCGGCCGACTTCACCACCTACGTTGCCGTGGGCAACTCGCTCACGGCTGGTTTTCAGGACAATGGCTTGTCGCTGGAAGGCCAGCAGAAATCTTACCCGGCCCTGCTGGCGCAGCAGTTTCGGGCGGTGGGCGGCGGCAACTTTGCCCAGCCCCTGTTCCCGGCCGATCGGTTTAACGGCAGTGGCTTCCTGAGAATCACGGCCATCAACAACGGCAACCCCGTACTGGGCCAGGAAACTGCTAACCTGGCTGTTACGGGCCTCGGGGCCGACAACCGTACGCCGCTGCTGGCCCGCTACACCGGCACCGACAACCAGAACCTGGGCGTGCCCGGCATCCGCGTCGCGGACATTACCACGCCGGGCTACGGCCTGAACAACCCCCTGGGCTTTAACCCTTTCTTTGAGCGCCTGCTGCCGGCTGGCAGCCTGCTGTCGTACTTGCAGTACACGCAGGAGCGCGTAAACACGCTGAAGCCCACGTTCTTTACCAACTGGCTCGGCAACAACGACGTGCTGGGGTATGCCGGTTCGGGTGGCACAGGTACCCCACTTACCGCCGTCGCCGAGTTTACCACCAAGTACAACCAGATGGTAGACGCCCTGACGGTGAACGGCGCCAAAGGGGTGCTGGTAACAATTCCGAGCGTAACCAGCACGCCCCTGTTCACGACCGTGCCCACGGCTGCCGTTATTGCCCAGGTAAATGCCACGCCCATTCCGGCTGCCCTGGTGCCGCTGATTGTAGCCCAGCTAGGCTTGCCGGCCGGCTCGCCCCTACCGGCTGGTACGCGCTTTGGCCTGTACGTGCGCACTGGCCCTGCTGCCACAGCCGTACGCGAAGCTCGCGCCACCGACCTGCTGCTGCTGCCTGCCCGCACGTTCATCAACTCGGCCCCCGTGGCCCCGAACCTGTTTCCCGGTGGTATTGGGCTGGTGGTTCCGGGTGTGCCAGCACCTGTGGCTGCAAGATTAGCTGAAGCCTCCAATGCAGTGCCCAACAACTTAGTGCTCGACGAGACGGAAGCCGCTGCGGTAGCTTCCCGTACCGCCGAGCTGAACGCCGTGATTCAGGCCGCCGCCGCACGCAAAGGACTGGCCTTGTTTGATGCCAATGCCTACTTCAACAACGTGGCCCGTGCCGGAGTAACCATCAACGGCGTGAGCAATACAACGGCCTTTATCAGCGGCAACCTGTTCTCGCTGGATGGCGTGCACCCCACACCCCGGGGCTACGCCATCGTGACCAACGAAATGATTAAGGTCATCAACTCCACGTACGGCTCCCGCGTGCCGCAGCTCAACCCCAACGACTACCGCAGCGTGCGTTTCCCACAGTAAGCTGTAGCTGACTGCTTATCTGCAGTACCATAGAAAGGCCCTTTCTGCACTTGCGGAAAGGGCCTTTTGCTTGACTTGGAATAGACCTTACTCCAGCAATTCAGCAGCAAGAGCAGCTTCCCACTTCTTACGAATACTGCACCGGCTGCAACACCGTGGGCAGCGTTGGGGCAGCCTCGCCGGCCAGGCGGGCGGCAATAAGCTGGGCGTGGTAGCGGCCGTTTTCGATAAACCAGCGGCTAGTGTTCAGGCCCCCGCACACGGTGCCGGCCAAGTACAGGCCGGGGCGGTTGGTTTCCAGCGTGTCGGCGTCGTGGGAGGGGGTTTGGGCCTGGTCGGTTTGGCAGGTGATGCCCAGGGCCGCCAGGAACTGAAAGTCGGGGTGGTAGCCGGTGAGGGCGTACACGTGCTGGGCCGGCAGGCTGCGCGGGCCCTCAGGGGTAAGCACCTCCACGGCCGCGGGCGTGATGCCCTGCACGGTGGTGTTGAACAGCGCCCCGATGCGGCCTTCCTTGATGCGGTTTACGAGGTCGGGCCGGATCCAGTACTTCACCGACTCGCTGATGTCGGGGCCGCGCACCACCAGCACGGGCCGGGCGCCGGCGCGCAACAGTTGCAGGGCCGCTTTGGCAGCCGAGTTCTTGGCGCCAATTACCACCACATCCTGGTCGGCGTGGGCGTAGGGCTCTTTGTAGTAGTGGGTCACGTGGGGCAGGTCTTCGCCGGGCACGCGCAGGTAGTTGGGCACGTCGTAGAAGCCGGTAGCCACGATGACGAACCGCGCCCCGATGCGGCCTTTATCGGTGACGACCTCAAAGCGGCCTTGTTCGCCTTCCAGCCCCAGCACCCGCTCGTAGAGGCGCAGGGTGAGCTTTTCAGTTTGGGCCACGCGGCGGTAGTAGTCGAGGGCGTCTTCGCGCAGGGGCTTGTAGTGCAGGGTGGGAAAGGGGTGACCCCCGATTTCGAGCAGCTCGGGCGTGGAGAAGAACTCCATGTTGGTAGGGTAGCCGATGATGGAGTTTACCAGCGCCCCTTTGTCGACGACTACGGCCGTGAGGCCGCGCCGCTGCACCTCCAGGGCGCAGGCCAGCCCCACCGGCCCGGCCCCCACCACTACCACATCAAAGGAAGAATGTTCAGCAGGTGTGTGCATACGCTGTACTACCGGCAATGCCGGCCAGGAGTTCAGAACATATAAAAAAGAGGCGGATTTGTTTACTTCTTAAACCGTGCTAGCTTTGGCCTCAGTCGTAAGCTGATGTAATAACACTAAGGCCGCAAAAAGCTAAGCGGAGCTTGCCGTTACGACAAAAACACGTCCTTTTTTATTTCTGTTTTAACGTTTGTTCATGAAAAAAATATCCTTGCTTTCTCTAACAGCTTTTGTGGCGCTGAGCACCTTTACAGGCTGTAAGAAGGACGATAAAGAAGATCCAAAGCCCCAGGTAACGAAGACAGATGTAATCACGGCCAAGAACTGGCGTGTTTCAGCTGACATTGCCGAGTTCAATGGTAGAACCTTTGATTTGTATGCCGATCCTACCGTTTACGAACCATGTCGTAAAGACGATTTTGCTAAGTTCAATACGGATAAGACAGTAAAGTTTGACGAAGGAATTAGTAAATGTGATCCGACTGATCCACAGACTGTTACTGAAAATTGGGAGTTTACGAGTAACGAAACCAAAATTCTATTTAATGAGTTAGGAGGTAGTTCGGCACGCGTAGCTGATTTAGTAGAGCTAACGGAAACGACTTTAAAAATCAGGTATAACTTTACTGAACGTACCACTGGTGGTAAGGTAGTAGAAATCATCACCTATACTGCTCTATAGAGCTGCTGTGCTAATAATGTGTAGAAGCCGTACTGTTTCCGCATTCTTGATTGTGTCTAAAGTTAGTTCCTGAAAAACTCCGGCCGACTGGTCGGAGTTTTTTGTGACAATCATCTGTATACTTTCAGGACATAGACCAGATTCGCCTAACCCACCTTCGCCACGGCCACGTCAAAGAAAGAATGTTCAGCAGGTGTAGCATAAAGGAGTCATTTATAACTACAATATTATGCAGTGGTCTATTAGGTGCTTTTTTCCTGTTTTAGGGCATGATCCAAGGTACTTTATAGTGCGGCAGCGTCCACCCTGCGCAAAATGGCCAAAGCAGGGGTAAAGCCAAATACCTGTGCCTAAGCTGCCGCCCCCAAGCCGTATTCGAGCCCACTACCCTGCGCAAAGCGGCGCAATATACGTAGGTGGAAAAGCTATTGTTCAAGCGCGTTTCTCAATAGGCTATCCGTCCGGTGGGCTGGCGTGGCACGCATGACGGTGGCTAAACTGCCGAAAAAAGCGCAGACCCTATTGCAATAGCGGTCCAAACTGAGCCGGCCGCGGACGCTGGAAGTAGATGAGACTTGGACCTTTGCGGGCCGCAAAAAGCGCAAAGTATGGCTGTGCCAAACTGTCGGATGGCACACACGCTGAATTGTGGCCTGAGTACTAGAGGCTGTTATGGACTGGTGGCATAATTTGGGGGATGGCCCAGCGGAGAGATTACCCCAGCGACGTGACGGATAAGGAATGGCTGTTCGTAGCACCGTATTTGGCTCTGGTGCGGGAAGACGCGCCACAGCGGCAGCATTCGTTGCGAGCCGTGTTCAATGGCTTGCGCTACCTGGTCAAGACGGGCTGTGGCTGGCGCTACTTGCCCCATGATTTGCCCCCGTGGGAAGTGGTGTATCAGCAGTGGGCGCGCTGGCGTGATAACCGCTGTTTCGAGCACATGATGGCCGATTTACGCGAATTGGCGCGGGTGCTGGCCGGCCGCGAAGCGGAACCGGCGGCGGTGATTTTGGACTCCCGTACGGTGCAGAGCACGCCCGAGAGCGGGGCGCGGGCCGGCTACGACGGGGCCAAACGGCGCAAGGGCAGCAAGGTACATGTGGCCGTGGACACGCTGGGCCAGTTGCTGGCCGCCGTGGTCACGCCGGCCAACGAGCCCGACCGCGGGCCAGTAGCCGCCCTATGTGAACAGGTGCAGCGCGTCACCGGCCAGAAGGTGCAGGTCGCCTACACGGAGCAAGGCTATAGGGGAGAAGCGGCCGAAGCCGCCGCGGCCGCACACGACATTGATTTGCAGGTGATGGCCAAACCCGAAGGGCAGACCGGCTTTGTGCTACTGCCCCGCCGCTGGGTCGTCGAGCGCAGCTTCGGCTGGGCGGCCCGCTTCCGCCGCCTTGCCCGCGACTACGAACGCCTCGCCCTCACCATGCAGCAGTTCCATTTCCTCGCCTTCGTTACGCTACTGCTGGCAAAAGGCGTTTTTCTCCCCGCTAGTCCATAACAGCCTCTAGGCGAATTGGGCCGGGCTACGACTTGGTGTCTGTGGCAGGCGCTGCCGGGCGAGTACCGCATCGGCACATAGCGTAGTATTTTACCGATGAGTATGAGGCCTACCGACCGGGGCGTGCTGCCGCGCTACGCCCACCGACCCAGTCCCAAAGGCAGTGGCCAGACCAGCATCGTCGAGGCCATTAACTGCTCCTTGCGCCAGAAATGTGCGGTCTTACTGTGCAAGTCCTGCTCCTTCAGGCGGTGCCTGGATATACACTACGCCCGCATTTAACTCATGATTGATCAATACAATAGCCAACGCGAACAGAAGCGAACAACCAGCAAGAGTGCCCTCTAAACTACTGATAAATATTTGTAATACAACAAGTTACAATATAAATCGTTTTTATATAAAAAAAGTTTGTTTTGATTTATACTATCTTGGACTTTTTTATGATATATTTGTAAATACATTCATTCAAATCTAATGGTCTAATGAAAAACTTACTAAAAACTTCACTTCTCCTTACTCTATTCATCTCAACTATGGGTTGTAGTGATGAAGTGGTTGTTCAGCCGTCAGTACCTGAACAAAAGGATAGCCAAGATGCTGGAGACAGATTTTATCCACCAAGGTTTTTAAGTCAGCCTGATATAAATGCAAATATTTCAGATGGAACACAGTTCACACGCAAATTTCAGCCTTTTATTAAAACAGGCCAGCAGTTCTGGTTTACATACTCTAATATTGGAAGTGGCGTAGATGATGCCATATTTATTGATTTCTATTTGCGTGACCCAACTAATAGAAGAACATTTTTGCGCAGAATACATCCCAATATTATAGCAACTGGCACTCAGCCGAATGAAGTATATTCATTTACTCTTCCAAAAGACGGAAATTATGATGCTATGCTAGGTAAATACAAGTTGGTTGCAGTATACCAATGGTTAGGACCACTTTATGGTGGATTAGATTTTAGTGAAGAATCTCATACAATAGAAATCATTGAGGAGAAACCTCGTGTACCTTTTCCTTTTTGACGATAAAATTGTTTGCGGGTCGTACTATAATATTTAGTAGAATTCAGCTAACAATGTTACTTCCTAATGCTCGAATAGCAGAGTGGCACCTTAGCCGACCTATTTGATATTGCGGAGCTGACTGATAAGACGATGCAAATCCGGCAGTCAGAGGTTATTAATGGAATAACGGTTGTGGTAGATATCACCTTCACCGCTTTTTAGGCCGATAATAGCCTGCTTGGCTACTTAGCCGACATCCTTTGCAGCCGGCCGCTGGAGCTTGCCATAGAGCACGTTCCGGCGGCCGGCTGCAAAATTTATATCTATAAATGGTTAAATAAGAAAAATGCCTCCTACTTTCGCCGCACGATTGATTAGGTGTTACATAAGGAAGTATATAGTAGAATAACGGCTTTTATCCCTGCCTGCTTATTTGCGCCCGGACTTATCAAGCGTGCTTCATTTCTTTTCTATCATTTTATCACATTTCATGAAACGCGTTCCTTTTCTGGTACTGGCCGTGGCGGCCAGCAGTGCTTTTGTTGGCTGCGGCAGCGACGACAAAAACGACCCCACACCTACTAAGACTAACTCGGAGCTATTGATGGCGAAAAGCTGGATGCTGACCGCCGAAACTGAGGCCACGGGCACGGCTGCACCCGTAAGCACGTACAACGACTACGAGTCGTACGAAAAAGACAATGTCTATAAGTTTCAGGCTAACAGCGTGTTTGTGATGGAAGAAGGCGCCACGCGGGAAGACCCCACGGACCCCGCTAGCGCAAACGGCGTATGGGCCCTTTCCGACGGTGATAAGAGCCTGACGTACCAAGTAGGTTTCTTTGGTACTGGCTTGCTCTCCAGCACGCAAAAAGGCGAAATCGAAGAGCTGACTGCTACGAAGCTGGTTGTGAAAATGACCGATGCCAGGAGCACACCGACTATCATTACGCGCCAGACATTCACGGCTCAGTAAGCTGGATATAAGTAGTAAAAAGCCGCACCCACAACGGGGCGGCTTTTTTGTGCAGCGTTAGGAAGGAGTAGTACAAAGAGTAATATGCTTGGTTCATCGAAAAACGATGAGAATAGTCGGATACTTTGTACTTTAACAAGCGAAATCACCACAAAACTTACCTCCTATAGCACAGATGGCGCTATTCCCGGTTGGTGAGTAATGGTCGGCCTCTACCCTAGTTACGCGTCTCATCATTCATTCTATTCACCTACTTCATGCAACGTAATTTCTGGCTGGTTGCAGTGCTGGCAGCTAGCAGTTTCCTGGTCGGCTGCGGCAAAAAAGAAAAGAAAGAAGACCCCACTCCGGTCAGAACCAAGCTGAACATGCTCGTGGAGCACGAGTGGGCTATTACCGGAGCTACCACTACGGCTGGAGGTCGGGCAGTGGATGTGTTCAGCACGAAATTGTACGAGGAGTGTAAGCGGGACAATCTCCTGCAATTCGCCAGTGCCAACAACAGCAACACCTATAAGCGCCTGGAGAATACCAAAGTCTGTGTGCCTTCATTGGCGGAAAGCGGCACCTGGACGCTGAGCACCGACTTCACAAAATTGGCCCTGAAATCAACAGCCAGTACGTCTACCACGGCCACCCAAGAGTTTACCGTTGTCGAGCTGACGGATACGTCGCTGAAAATCTCCTATCAGGTAGAACTGCTCAGTGCCCCTATTACGGTAGTAGAAAGCTATAAGGTGAAGTAACGGACCATACAACTAGCCCGGCGCTATATTACGGCTCACCAGAACGACGCTATGTAAATCGTTCTAATGGGCCGTAATACAGCGCCGGGCTAGTTGTTTTAGTGGGCTTGCAGCCAGTTGCGGCCAGTGCCTACTTCTACCTCCAATGGTACGCCGTGGGGCAGGAGTAGGGCGGTAGCCATTAGCTCCTTGATGTGGGGCGTAATGTAGTCCACCTCTTCCTGCACGGCATCGAACACCAATTCGTCGTGCACCTGCAAAATCATCTTGGTGCCGAGCTTTTCCTGGCGCAGCCACTCGTGGATGTTGATCATGGCCTTTTTGATGATGTCGGCGGCGGTGCCCTGGATGGGGGCGTTGATGGCGTTGCGCTCGGTGTAGCCGCGTAGCGTGGCGTTGCGGGAGTTGATGTCGCGCAGGTAGCGGCGGCGGCCGAGTAGGGTAGTGGCGTACTCCAGCTCTCGGGCCCGGTTGATGGAGTCGTCCATGAAGCGCTTCACGGCCGGAAACTCCTCGAAGTAGGCCTCGATAATGTCGGTGGCTTCCTTGCGCGACACCCCGATGCGCTGGGCCAGCCCGAAGGCCGAAATGCCGTAGATGATGCCGAAGTTGACGGTTTTGGCCTTGCGGCGCATCTCGCCGTCTACCTGGTCCAGGGGCACGTGAAACACCTTGCTGGCCGTGCTGGTGTGGATGTCGAGGCCCTGGCGGAAGGCCTCAATCATGGTGGCGTCGCCGGAGAAGTCGGCCATGATGCGCAGCTCAATCTGCGAGTAGTCGGCGGCCAGCAGCAGGTGCTGGTCGTCGCGGGGCACGAAGGCCTTGCGGATTTCGCGGCCCTTCTCCGTGCGGATGGGAATGTTCTGGAGGTTGGGGTTGGTGCTGCTCAGGCGCCCGGTGGCCGTCACGGCCTGGTTGAACGAGGTATGCACGCGGCCATCAAGGGAGCACACCAGCTGGGGCAGGGCCTCTACGTAGGTGGAGCGCAGCTTGGTAAGCTGGCGGTGCTCCAGAATCTGGGCCGCTATCGGCGACTCGGCGGCCAGCTGGCTGAGCACCTCCTCACCGGTGGCGTACTGGCCGGTTTTGGTTTTCTTGATTTTGCCCCCGCCCAGGCCCAGCTTGTCAAAGAGCACCTCGCCCAGCTGCTTCGGGGAGCCGATGTTAAACTCCTGCCCGGCCTCCTGGAAAATCTGCTTCTCGATGTCCTGGATATAGCCTTGCAGCTCGGCCGAGTACTCCCCCATGGCTGAGGAGTCGATTTTCACGCCCTCGTACTCGATGTCGGCCAGCACGGGTACCAGCGGGTTTTCCACTTCGTTCAGCAGGTCGAGCAGGCCCACTTCCTTGAGTAGCGGCTCAAATACGTGCTTGAGCTGTAGGGTCACGTCGGCGTCTTCGCAGGCGTAGTCGCGCACCTCGGCCGGCGGTATCTGGGCCATGGTTTTCTGGTTTTTGCCCTTGGGCCCGATCAGCTCCAGAATGCTGATGGGCGTGTAGTGCAGGTAGGTTTCGGCCAGCACGTCCATGTTGTGGCGCATGTCGGGCTCTAGCAGGTAGTGGGCCAGCATGGTATCGAACAGGGGCCCGCGCACCGCCACGCGGTAGTGCTTGAGAATAGTGAGGTCGTACTTGATATTCTGGCCAATCTTCCGGATGTGCTCAGCCTCGAAGAAAGGCCGAAACTCATCTACCAGGGCCTGAGCGGCCGCGTCATCGTCGGGGGGCACGGGCACGTAGTAGGCCTCGCCGGGCAAATAGCAGAACGACAGGCCCACGAGCCGGGAGGTCATGGTGTCGAGGCCGGTGGTTTCGGTGTCGAAGCTGACTTCCTCTTGCTGAAGCAGAAAGCCCAGCAGGCTCTGGCGCAGCTCGGGCGTATCGACGAGGTGGTACTGGTGGGGCACGTCGGGCAGGGTGCGGCGCGGGCCGGCCGGGGCGCCCAGATGGCCGGTTTCGCCTTCCTCCAGAGTCAGGGCCACGGCCGCATCGGCCGAGGAGTTGAACAGGTCACCCTGGCCGGCCGCTACGCGGGGCCGCCGGGAGCTGGAACGCGGGTTCAGCCTGTCACCGGCCACCTGTCCCCTGTCACCGCCACCCAGCACGCGGGCGGCCAGCTGCCGGAATTCCAGCTCGTCGAACAGCTGGCGCAGCTGCTCGGTGTCGGGCTGGTCGACGGTCAGCTGGTCGGCCTCGAAGTCGATGGGCACGTTGACGTGAATGGTGGCCAGCTCTTTGCTCAGCAGGCCCTGCTCGGCGTAGGCGCGCACGTTTTCCTGCTGCTTGCCCTTGAGCTGGTCCACGTTGGCAATCAGGTTTTCCACCGACCCAAACTGCCGCACCAGGGCTTTGGCCGTTTTCTCGCCGATGCCCGGAATGCCCGGAATGTTGTCGGAGGCGTCGCCCTGCAAGCCCAGAATGTCAATGACCTGCTCCACGCGCTCAATCTCGAAGCGCTGCAGCACGTGCTGCACGTCGAGCACCTCGGCGGCATTACCCATAAAGGCCGGGCGGTAGATTTTGATGCGCTCCGTCACGAGCTGGCAGTAGTCCTTGTCGGGCGTCATCATGTACACCTCAAAGCCTTGCTGCTCAGCCCGCTGGGCCAGCGTGCCAATTACGTCGTCGGCCTCGAAGCCATCCACCATCAGGATGGGAATGTGAAAGGCTTGGATGATTTTCTTGATGTAGGGAATGGCCGTGCCGATGTCTTCGGGCATGGCTTGGCGCTGGGCCTTATAGTCGGCAAAGTTGTCGTGGCGGAAGGTTTTTTTCTGGGCATCAAAGGCCACGCCGAGGTGGGTGGGCTTTTCCTTCTGCAGCACCTCCACCAGCGTGTTGGTGAAGCCCAGGATGGCCCCGGTGTTGAGGCCCTTGGAGTTGACGCGCGGGTTCTTACTGAAGGCAAAATGGGCGCGGTAAATCAGGGCAAAAGCGTCGAGCAGGAAGAGCTTCTTGGCGGGAGCAGCGGCAGTGTCGGTCATAGTAGGCGAAGGTACGGAAGGCGGGGAAGGTGGAGCGTGAGCCCGATGCATCACGCCGACGGGGATAGTACCACTGCATACGTGAACCGCCCGGCTGGCGCTGCACATCGGCAACAGTGTACGCCGTGCCCAGCCGCTTGTAGAGACGCATCTTTGCGTCTCGGCGTCCGTCCCGTCAGCCATGCTCCTTACCAGTCGTTCGGGTGCCGAGACGCGAGGATGCGTCTCTACAAGCGGCTGGCAGCCGCTTGGGTTACATCCTTCTTTTTTAATTTCAGCCCGTGCGGTATTACCCGGCAGGGGCCGGTATCTTTCATTTTTATCCTTTTACAGTTTCATGTCATCCCCTTTTAAAAACCGGTTCAGAAATTTCTTTCTGAGCAAGCGCATCAGCCGCGAAGCCATGAAGCAGCTGGCCGGCGCCCACCTCGACGCGCTGGAAGCTGCCCAGCAGCCCACCGGCGCCCCCGATACGGCCGCCATGGCCCAGCGCCTGCGCCCGCTCTACGAGCAGTTTGCCGTGGGTTTGGGCTCCGGCGCCGCCACCCTGGCCCAGCGCCAGGGCCACACCACCACCGTAGGCGCGGCTTTTGAGGCCCTGCGGACGTATCCGGCTGAGGCCGCCCGTAAGTACATCCTGCCCGCGTACGAGGAAGGCTCGGCCGTGTACCGCGAGTTCTTCCCCCAGGGCCGCACGGCCTTTAGCGGGGCTTCGCAGAAAACCATCGGCACGGCCATGCGCGCCTTTATTGCTACGGCCCGCAAGTACGAGCAGCAGGTAGGCGCTACCGTCGCGGCCCGCGCCCAGGAGCTGCTCACCGCCTTCGAGCAGGCCGACGACGCCCAGGGCCAGACCGCCAAGGCCACCAAAGACGACAGCACGGCCATTCAGGCCGACCAGCGTCGGCTGGCCGTGCTGCTCTTCGCTCACTACGGCACGCTGCTGGCCGCCTTCGCCGAAGACCCCGCCCAGGCCGCCGCGTACTTCGACTTCGCCCCGCTACCTGCCACCCGCAAGGCCCGGCAGAAGTCTGGCGCCGCCTAGGCAGCCGCGCACCACACTATACAACGCCCTTCCGGCAGTGCCGGAAGGGCGTTGCATTTTGGGGAACGGGCAAAAAAACGTGTCAGACCCCGTTGCAAAGGTGGGAATGGGGCCTGACAGCCGTCAGGGTGCCTTGCACGTTTTGGAATGGGCAAAAACACCCTTCAGACGCCGTTGCAACTTGGGGAATGGGGCCTGACACGTGCTGTTGGCCGCTGCACTTTTTGCAATGCAGACAGGCCATGTCATAAACGGAGTAGTGAGAAGCATGTAGCCTTTAGGCACCCCAGTATTTACGCGGGCTGCAAGCGGTTTAGAAGTGAGTAGGTAGAGAAAGGAGAGCTGAAAAGTAGAACAGAAGCTGGTTCACAAAAACGATGAAACTGTCCTAAAGCACAGAAGCCGAGTGCATTATTCTTACGGCGGATTTCATTCTATCAGCACCAGCAAGCAGTAATTGCTAGCTTCGCTGGCAGTGACCATCCAGCTTGTTCTTTACAGCCTCATGAACAAACTAGCTTTCCTCTCGCTCGCTCTGTGCGCCACAGCCCCCGCCGCCACGGCCCAAACCGCCGACACGGCCACTGCCTACAAGCACCAGCTGGGCCTGACGGCTAGCCCGGTGCTGGATGGCTTTTTCAGGAACAACCGCAGCCTGCCGTTGGGACTGCTGTATAAGCGGCAGGTGCGGACCCAGCAATTTCTGCGGGCGCGCGTGGTGGGGCAGTATAGTAGCCGGGATACGGCTAACTACGCGCAGTTACAGGATGGCACAGGCTTCAAGGAATGGCAGCTACAGGCGTTCATCGGCTACGAGTGGCAGCGCCATATCAGCCGGCGCTTTAGCTGGTACTATGGTGTGGAAGTAGGCGCTGGTATTGGGCGTTTATACCAGCGCAACGTAGTGGCTTGGTCAAATGCGAACGGACCGTACCAGTATGACTGGCGCTATACTGGTAAACGCTGGCAGGGGCAACTGCGACCTTTCGCTGGACTGGAGTTCGCTATTACACCGCGCTGGAGTGTGCTTGCTGAAATGGCTGCTCCTATAGTGTACCAAAGATTAGACGACCGGGTGCGTAGCGTGGGAACACAGCAATTTCCCGATGGAAGTGTGTTGCCGTCGGGTGGAACAGCTTTCTACACCAGCGACAGCTGGCAATTGCGCTGGCGCCCCGTGCAGTTCATTGGGTTACTGGTGCGTTTATAATATATTCTTTTCACCCAATCCTTTCATTCATGAAAATACTGCATCACGTCAAATGGCTAGCTGCACTCCCATTTAGCCTATTGCTCTCATACCATCAAGTACAGGCCCAAACCGCCGACACGGCCACTGCCTACAAGCACCACCTGGGCCTGACGGCCAGCCCCGTGCTGGATGGATTTTTCAAAAACAACCGCAGCCTGCCGCTGGGGCTGCTGTACAAGCGGCAGGTGAAGCCCAACCAAGCCGTGCGGGCGCGGGTGGTGGGGCAGTACAGCGGGCGGGATACAGTTAGCAGCTTCGCGCCGCCGATAAGAAATATTGGCAGCTATTCCGAAGGACCCAATACGCGTACTTGGCAGCTCATGACTTTTGTAGGATATGAGAAGCAATTTGAGTTAAGTAAAAACTTAAACTGGTATATGGGTTCCGACGCAGGCGTAGGGATTGGTAGGGGCGCTGTCTATTCTAACTATAGATATAGCTATAACTACAATATGCCTGGTATTCCTAATTTCTACACGCTCGATATTAATTCAAGGTCTAAGCAGTATAATGCCCAATTACGTCCCTTCGTAGGGGCGCAGACTAGAGCTGTTAAAACAGTTTATATATTTTTCGAAACTGCATTTCCTCTTTCCTATCAATATCAACAAGAGAAAATAGATGTGCGTGAAATATTTCTTAATGGAGAACCAGACCGCGTGGGCCAGGATGTTAGAACTACTCACGCATGGAATTTTACTTGGCGCCCTGTTCAGATAATCGGAATCATTGTTTCTTTTCCTTAACATTAACTTTCACAATTATGAAAACTTTGCACAGAATTTTAAGCGCGTACTTGTTCGCTTTTTTGCTCTTTCTAATTGCAGGAGAGGCGCAAGCGCAAACATTGCAAATCGTTGATGCCTACGGCACTCGGCCATTATGTCCTGGTGAAATATATACTTACACTGCGGAGCCGGCTTCTAACTCAACGTGCAATAAGTATGAATGGACAATAGAAGGAGGAGAATTAAGGTCTCAAAACGGAACCAATTCTAGATTGATGACTGTGGTTTGGAATGATATACCGGGAGCACAAGGTAAATCACTAGTTGTGAAATCCAGCGAATGCAGCCCAGCCTCTGCTAATGAGACGTCTAGGGCTAAAACCGTCTTCATCCGCTCCCTCAGTCAGACCAGTATTGGCCCTATCTCGCTGAATGGCTCCACCACCGGCAGCGTCCCATTTGGCGATGTAGTCAGCGTACGATTGCGGGTGCCGCAGGTAAACGTACCTATGCCGCAAGGGCAAGCAACGCTACCAGCGCAGGCCTATGATTGGGTGATTCCGCGAGGTTGGCGGCATGAAGACGGCACCGTGTCGGACGGGGCAACGCCCCGGCGCTATAACCGTAGCGGAGCTTTTGAGATTATCGTTACCACGTCCGGCGACACCGGGGGCACGATTAGCGTGCGCGCCATTGATACCACCTGCGACCCGAACGCCACCCGTACCACCCTGGCTACGCGGGAGGAAACCCGGCAGCTGCCCACCGTGTGCATCGGCAGCAACGGTGCCCCTGCCACCATTTTCTGTGGCGACCAAACCGATTACGGGTTTCGGGCGGATGTGAGCGGTAGCCAGCCGGGCGGCCGAATCACCGGCTACGCCTGGAGTGTGCTCGGGGCAGGCTGGAACCTGACCAATGCTTCGGCAGCAACTCCCACCATCATTCCCAGCGGTACTTCAGGCGCTACCATCACCCTGGTAGCCAGCTATGAGCGGAACGGTTTCTCGGCCACGTTGCGGGCTCCCGATGCCGTGTTGAGTTACTCGCAGCAATTGCCGACGCCCGTTTTTGTAGGCAGCAACTTTGACTTGTGCCTGAACCAGCGCCGGCGCTATGAGGTGCGACCTATCCGCGGGTCCGTCAGCTACCGTTGGACTGCTACGCCGGCGTCGCTGATTCCGGGCGGCTCGGCTACTACCACAGTACCGTATCTGGATGTCACTGGGCCGAACACGGACGCCACGGCCAGCGGCCAGGTGCGGGTAGAGGTCAGCAACGCCGCGTTTGGGTGCGCTTCTAACAGCGCCACGGTCAACTTCCAAATCGGGGCCGGCTCGGCTATTCTACGCAGCTCGGCTAATTACTACGGCGCCGTTTGCCCGTATGCGCCAGTTGTATTTGAGGTGGAGCGCGCCAATGCCCGCGGCCAGGACAACTACGCGTGGTACGTGAATGGGTAGATGGTGTCTTCCAATCCCAACTCATATCAGCTCAATGGCCCCTCGCCGGGTGAGTATGTGTACGTGAGCGTAAACATTACAAATGAATGCGGCAGCAGCTTACAATTCGGTCAATCGGTGTATGGAGCCAGTGAGATAGACGGGCAGCCCTGCCAGGCCTACCGCAGGGCCCCGGATGCGGCCCCCAAAGCCTATCCCAACCCCGCCGACACGGAGCTGACCGTGGAGCTGCCGGACAACGTGGAAGGCCACGTGCGGCTATACAACGGCCAGGGCCGGCAGGTGCGGCAGGCAGCAGCCCGCGGCAAGCAGGTACGGTTCGATGTACGCGGCTTGCCGGAAGGGCTCTACCAGCTGCATGTGCCCACGGCCAATGGTGTTTCGCAGCAGCAGCAGATTCAGATTAAACACTAGCGTCTAGAAAGCGTTGTTGTACAAAGCAGCACCGGCAAACTTGCCGGTGCTGCTTTGTTTTTGCCTGTTTATTGCCTCAAAAGCTACTCTCGTACACCCACTCCATGCGCTACATTTCCCTCGACCTCGAAACCACCGGCGGCAATCCGCAGCGCCATCAGGTGCTGGAGCTGGCGGCCGTGGTGGAAGACACCAAGCGGCTGCGGCCCCTGGCCGAGCTGCCGGCGTTTCGGCGGGTGGTGCGCCACCCCGAGTATGTGGGCACGGCGGGGGCACTGGCCCTGAACGCCGGCCTGCTGCAAGAGCTGGCCCGAAAAGAGCCCAACCCCGAGTTGTGCACGCCCGCCGAGCTGCTGCCCCAGTTACGGGAGTTTCTGCTGGCCCAGGGCTTCCGCCCCGATAAAAAAGATTGCGTAACGGTGACGCTGGCCGGCAAAAACGTAGCTTCCTTCGACCTGGGGTTTCTCAGGGAACTGCCGGGCTGGGGCACGCTGGTACGGGCCGAGCCGGCCATGCTGGACCCGGCCGCCTTCTACCTCAACTGGCGCAAAGACTCCCGCCTGCCCACCATGAGCATCTGCAAAGCCCGCGCGCAGTTTGAAGACCACACCGTCGCCCACCAAGCCCTAGCCGACGCCCTGGACGTAGTGCGCCTGCTACGCCCGTTCTATGAGCTGCCGGTGTATAAAGTAGGGGCTCAGGGTCTTGGGGACTTAGGGGCTTAGATTCGTCAAACAATGCAAAAGGCCTCGTCATCCATAGATGACGAGGCCTTTTTTGTAACCTAAGTTGCAAGAAAGCATATACTTTGAGTCCCTAAGTCCCTAAGTCCCTAAGTCCCTAAGTCCCTAAGTCCCTAAGTCCCTAAGTCCCTAACGACTACCAGTCGCCGGAGGCGCCGCCGCCGCCGGAGGAGCCGCCCCCGAAGCCGCCGAAGCCACCACCTCCGCCGCCCCAGCTGCCGCCTCCGCCGCCAAACACCCCGCGGCCACCCGAAAAGTCGCCGAAGATGATGGGGGGCATCATGCCGCCGAAGCCCCGGCTGCTGCGGCCGTAGCCCCCGCCTCCGCCGCGGTTGCGCAGCAGAATAAACAGGATGAGCCCCCCGATTATCACCCAAAACAGCCAGCCGGAGCCGCTGTCGTTGGCGCGGGAGCGGCGCGGTGGCGCCGTGGTTTGGTCGGCTTTGTACTCACCTTTGGCTAGGGCAAACAGCTGGTCGGTGGCCCGGTCGAAGCCCTCGTAGTAGCGCTGCTCCTTGAAGGCCGGTACAATGGTGTTGGAAATGATACGCTTGGCCAGGGCGTCGGGAATGGCGCCCTCCAGGCCGTAGCCGGTATGGATGCGGGCCCGGCGCTCTTTCTCGGCCACCAGCAGCAGCACCCCGTTGTTGCGGCCGCGCTGCCCGATGCCCCAGGTTTCGTAGAGCTTCTGGGCGTAGTCGAAAATGTCGTAGTCGCCTAGGGTGGGCACAGTCACCACGGCTACCTGCGAGGAGGTGCTGTCGTTGTAGGCCACCAGCTTCTGCTCCAGGGCCTGAATCTCATCGGGCCGCAGCATGCCGGCCAGGTCATTAACGAGGCGCGGGGGCGAGGGGCGGGGCGGCACTTCCTGGGCCCAGGCGCCCAGCACCGGACTCAGCAGCAGCAGGAAAAAGAGCACCAGCCGCAGCCACGGGCGGCCACCGGAGGTCAGCGCCGGCCTCATGTGCGCGGCGACTTATCCGCGTCTCCAAACGAAATCGAGTCATCCAGCTCGTTTTGGTCGGAGCCCGCATCGTACGGGAAATAGCGTTGCAGCTGCTCACCCACCATCCGGATACCCTGCTCCAGGCCCTTGGCGTAGTGCTCGAGGCGGAACTGCTGAAGCACGGTTTCCTTGGTGACTTCCCAAAAATCGTCGGGTACGGCGGCGTTGATGCCCGCGTCGCCGATGACGGCAAACTGCCGGCTTTCCCAGGCCAGGTAAAACAGCACGCCGTTGCGCTGGGCAGTGCGGTGCATGTTCAGCTCGGCAAACACCTGCGCCGCCCGGTCCAGGGGCTCGGGCGTGGGGCAGGTGTCTTCCAGGTGCACCCGGACTTCGCCCGACGTGCGCAGCTCCGCCTGCCGAATGGCTTCCACCAAGGCCGCTTCCTGCTCGGAAGTAAGAGGGTTGGTCATGTTGTTAGGGGCTCAGGTACTTAGAGGCTTAGGGACTTAGTTTTTGCTCACCGACCACTGCGGCGGAACGACCCTAAGTCCCTAAGCCCCTAAGTCCCTATCACACTAGAATTGCACCGTCGGGGCTTTCTGGGAGGCGGGGTCGGCCTCGAAGTAGGGCTTCTCGGCAAAGCCGAACGTGCCGGCAAACAGGTTGTTCGGGAACGACTTGATGTAGGTATTGTAGTCGGTCGTGACCTGGTTGAACCGGTTGCGCTCCACGTTGATGCGGTTTTCGGTGCCCTCAATCTGGGCTTGCAGCTCCTGGAAGTTGGCGTTGGCCTTCAGCTCAGGATAGTTTTCCGACACGGCCAGCAGGCGGCCCAGGCCGGCGCTCAGCTGGCTCTGGGCTTCCTGGAACCGTTTGATATTTTCGGGGGTGAGCTGCTCGGGGTTGACTTGCACGCTGGTGGCCTTGGCGCGGGCCTCTACCACGTTGGTAAGCGTGGTTTGCTCGAAGTTGGCGGCGCCTTTTACCGTGTTTACCAGGTTCGGAATCAGGTCGGCGCGGCGCTGGTAGGCGCTCTGCACGTTGGCCCACTGGGCTTTCACGGCCTGGTCTTTCTGCACCATGGAGTTGTAGCCGCACGACGACTGGGACAGCAATAGCACCAAACCGGCGAAGTAAAGCAGGAAACGTTTCATAGAGTAAATCAGAAAAAAAGGAAGGGAGAAAAAGAAGAAAAGGGAGAAAGCCTGCGCCGGAGCGCGGTGCAAAGTACGTATTCCAGTCTCTACAGTTATGAGGGCCGCGCCGCAGCCTCGGATTCTGTATTTTGCGCTTCGTCCCAGCGCCTCTCTATTGCATGAAAGCAGTTATTCCCGTGGCCGGCATCGGCTCCCGCCTGCGCCCACACACGCACACCCAGCCCAAATCCCTGGTTCCGGTGGCCGGCAACACCATCCTGGGCCACATCATCGACCGTCTCGTGGGGGCCGGCGTGGAGGAGTTTGTCTTCATCATCGGCTACCTGGGCGAGAAGATTGAGAGCTACGTGCGCCGGCACTACCCGCAGCTGCGCAGCACGTTTGTGGTGCAGGAGCCCCGCGAAGGCATTGCCCACGCCCTCTGGCTGGCCCGCGACCAGTTCCGCTACGAGCAGGACGGCATCCTGATTCTGCTCGGCGACACCATCGTAGACATCGACTTGGGCGAGATGATGCGCACCCCCGGCAACGTACTGGCCGTGAAGGAGGTGAAAACGCCTTCGCTGTTTGGGCTGGTCGAAACTGGGCCGGGCGGGCGCGTTACGAAGGTGGTAGAGAAGCCCCGCATTCCGAAGTCGAACTATGCCCTGGTGGGGTTGTATAAGATTGACAACCCCGACTGGCTGGCCTCGGCCCTGGAGCGCATCCTGGAGCGCGACCAGCGCACCCACGGCGAGTTTCAGCTCACCGACGCCCTCATGCTCATGATCCAGGACGGCGCCCAGATGACCACGGCCGCCGTGGACAACTGGTTTGACTGCGGCCGCAAAGACTCCCTGCTCGAAGCCAACGCCCGCCTGCTCAACCGCCCCGAGTTCCTGAGCCGCCGCGACTACCCCGAGTTTCCGGACACCATCATCATTCCGCCCGTGAGCATCGGCAAGGACTGCCAGATTTCGGGCTCCATCATCGGCCCCAACGTGGCCATCGGCGACCGGACCATCATCAAAAGCACCATTCTCTGCGACTCCATCATCGGCTCCTACAGCGAGCTGAAGTCGGCCGTGATGCACGACTGTATTGTGGGCTCCGACACGTCGTTTAAGGGTATGCGGCACAGCCTTAACATCGGCGACAATACGGAAATCGACTACAGCTAGGCCGGCGCGTATCTGGCGCAATATTCTGACTCTACTGCATGAACGAGGAGTTTAAACTTCAAGTCAAGGCCGTGTCGGAGGGCAAGGTGCTGGCCCTGGGCGGCCGGGTGTGCGACTGGCTGCCTATCCTGGAAACGCCGGCCCTGCGGTCCATCGAGGAAGTAAAAGGCCGCATGAGCGTGCTGAATGCGCTGATCAACATTTCCTTTGAAGCACCCATCCCCATCATCCGCGACTGGCTGGCCCGGCACGAGCTGGAAGTGTTTTTGTCGGCCGAGGAAGAAGCCCTGCTGGCCAAGAGCAACGCCGAGCTGACCGACCGGGAGCTGGGCGGCCTGCGCTGGAACCTGGAAAGCCTGTGGGCCATGCTCTGGGCCACCGGCCTGGTGGCCGACCTGGACCCCACGGAGTGGTGCGGCGACAATATGGCTTCCCTGCTGCCCAACCTGGAGCAGGGGGAAGACAACACGAAACTGGAGAAACTGACGGCACTACGGCCCGCCGAGGAGCTGTATCGTATGCTGGACTACCATTACCGCCTGCACTGGTACTGCGTGGATGAGCGGCTGCACGGCCGCGCGGCGTTGGTAAACGAAGGCATCGTGTACGAGCGGCGCAAGGCGCTGGAGTGGATTTTCAACCGCGCCGCCGACTGGGACGACGTAGAAATGAGCACGTAGGCGGTAGCTTAAACCCAAGCGGCAAATTTCCGGGCCGTTGTTGCGTTGTGGGCACAACCCGCCGGGCTGCTCGGCAGTACGCGGGCTGGCGGCGCCCGGCCCCATCTTTTACTTTGACCCTAATGCCAAGAACTCCCCTTTTCCGCCTGCTGCCCGCCCTGGGCCTGACGCTGCTGCTGCCCGGCTGCTACTCCCGCTCCGACATGAAGCAGGAAGCCACGGCCGCCACCGAAACCCCAGCCGCCACCGCACCCGAAACAGCCCCCGGCCGTGCCCCGGCCGTGCCCGAGGCGGCTGGTACGGCCGCCCAGCCGTTGCAGGCCGTGAACGTGTTTCTGGAAGTGTCGGGCTCGATGGAGGGCTTCATGCCCCGCGCCGGCGCCAGTGGCGAGAATACCCGGTTTCAGCAGCACGTAGCGCAGTTTTTATCGGAGGTGAACCGCACGGGGGCGGCCCGGCAGAAGGCATTTTTCCGGGTGAAGGAGCGGCCTTATAACGACTCGTACCAGCAGCTTTCAGGCACGGTGCGCGGCGGCATTCAGCAGCCGGCGAAAAGCACCGAGCTGCCCGCCGTGCTCGACACGCTGATGACGCGCTACTACCAGCCCGGCACCGTGAACGTGCTGATTTCGGACTTCATCTACTCCCCGCGCAACGCCGGCGCCATTCCCTATATCAAAACCGACATTACGGACGCGCTGACCCGCAGCGGCGCCCACCCGGACTTGGCCGTGTCGGTGTACGGCTACACCTCGGATTTCCGGGGCACCTACTACCCGGCCCTGAAAGCAGCGGGCAAGAAAACCAACTGCTGCGACACCGATATTCCCTACTACTTCTGGGTGATTGGGCCCGCCGACGCCGTGCGCCGCTTCGACCAGGCCCTGCTGGAGCAGGAGCCGGCCCGGCAGGCCCACTTTGGCGTCACGTACCCGCAGCCGGCGTATTCGCTGCTGAGTAAGTTTCAAAACAAAGGCGCGTGGTATTACGGCGACGCCGGCGCCAGCAAGCGCACCGCCGACGCCTACCGCGTGGTGGCCGTAAGTGAAGCCTCAGCCCAACAGCCCGTGGAGTTTGTGGTAGGCCTGGACCTGAGCAACCTGCCCGGCCAGTACCGCGACCCGGCCTACCTCAAGCAAAACCTGAAGCTTCAAGGCACCGACACCGACGCTCAGCTCCTCGACGTGACGGCTGCCACCGACCAGACCCGCAGCAGCAGCGGCCCCGAAAGCAAGTACACTCACTTCGCCAAAATCCGCCTGACCCAGCAACCTAAAGCGGCCCGCCCGCTCACCTTGCGCCTCGACAACCAGCGCCCCGCCTGGGTAGCCCAGTGGACCACGAAAAACGACGCCACGCCCGCTCCCAAAACCTTTGCGCTTAGCTCGCTGCTGGATGGGTTGGAGGCTCGTGGAGAAGGGGAGAAGCCGCCGGTGTTTGAGTTGCCACTCACGGTGCAGCCCGGCGAGTAATGTAGCGCGAAGCAAAAGCTTCGTGCATCGTTGCACGACAGGTCATGATTCGTTGGCACGATAGTCGTTAAACCTCGACAACGATGCGCGAGGCAGAAGCTTCGCTATGCTGACCTACGGTTCGCGCTACGCCTCACAATTTCGTACACGCATCATCGTTCCACCACTCGCCAACGGAAAGTTGGTGTTACCGCTCTTCATGAAGGCCTTTTTCCGCTTCCTCTACGAAATCATCGGCAACCCTCAGCCCCCCGCCGACACGCCCGTGTACCGCGACGTGGTGTTTCCCAACATTGGCTTGCTCAACCTGGGCATTTCGCTGGCGCTGGTGCTGGTGTTCTACTACCTCATCAACCGCGCCCTGCGCGTGGCCACGTTCAACAAAGCCGGCCACTGGACCCTGTTTCTGGTGCTGAATGCGCTGATTGCTTTCGGCGTAGCGGTGTGGCAGGCCCACGCCCAGCAAGTCACCGACCACAGCTACATCTACTGGCTGGCTACCTGGAATGCCATCCTGGCCCTGGTCTGGTTTTTCGTTTTTTCCCTGCTGCTCAAGCGCGGCTCCATCAACGCGAGTACAACTCCGTTCTAATATTAGACATGAGAACGTGAGAGGTGAGAAGTGAGACTTTGGTTCAAGGTGCTGACGTCCGAACGTAGTCTCACTTCTCACTTCTCATAGTCTCACCTCTCCATCATGGCTAAACTCTTTCTTTTCGGCATTGGCGGCACGGGCTCCCGCGTGATTCGCTCCCTGACCATGCTGCTGGCCGCGGGCGTCGAGCTGCCCAATTGCGACCGGGTGGTGCCCATCATCATCGACCCCGACGCCCACAACGGCGACATGAACCGCACGGTGCAGCTGCTGCAAAGCTACCAGCAGATTTACCGCCGCCTCGGCCCGCGTGACGAAGGGTTCTTTAAAACCGACATCAGCACGCTGAGCGGCATTTCGCAGGACGTGAACGGCTCGGTTAAGGACACGTTCATCTTCGACTTCGGCGGCATCAACCAGAGCTTCCGGCAGTACCTGAGCTACGACGGGCTGTCGGTGGACTCGAAAGGGCTGGTGGATTTGCTCTTTACCCAGGACAATCTGGAAAGTCCGCTCACCATCGGCTTCCGCGGCTCGCCCAACGTGGGCAGTATTGTGTTGAATAAGCTGGTGGAAAGCCCGGAAATGCGGTTTTTCGCCGACAACTTTCAGGATGGCGACCGGGTGTTTTTCGTGTCGAGCATCTTTGGCGGCACGGGCGCGGCGGGCTTCCCACTCCTGCTCAAAAACCTCAAGGACACCAACACCCGCCTCAGCAACGCCCGCTACCTGCGCGACGCACCCACTGGGGCCGTAACGGTGATGCCCTATTTCGCCCTCCAGAGCGAAGACCAGGCGGTTATCGACTCCAACAACTTCCTGACGAAGACCAAGGCCGCGCTCAGCTACTACGAGCACAACCTCCAGGGCCTCGACGCCCTGTACTACCTCGCCGACACGCCCGACACGCCCTACGACAACCAGCCCGGCGGCACCCAGCAGAAAAACAAAGCCCATGTAATTGAGCTGCTGGCAGCCCTGAGCATCGTGGATTTCATGCGCTACTCGCCTTCCGAGTTGCGCACCGGTGGCCCGCACTTCCACGAGTACGGCCTGGGTCAGGACGCCCCAGAGCTACAGTTTGCCCACCTGCCCGACGAAACCCGCGAAATCGTGGCCAAGAACCTGACGCAGCTGCTCTACTTCACGCGCTACCACAAGCAGCACCTGGCCACCGACAAAGCGCCCTACCACGACAACCTGAAGCTGGACTACGCCCTGCGCAACGAGCCCATCTTCCGGGAGCTGAACACCTTCCTGCACGGCCAGGACGTGGGCGTAGACCAATGGCTGCAAGAGCTGGCCCAAAACCGCCGCGCCTTCCGCCCCTTCGACCTGCAAACCGACGATTTCAACGCCATGATTCAGGGCAAGCCCGTCGAGAAAAAGTGGAGTGACTTCTTCAACAAAGGCCTCAGCCACAACTACCTGCTCGACTCGCTCAACAAAACCGAAAAGTCCATCCAGGAACCCGACAGCTTCCGCAAGCTGCTGGCGCTGTTTTGGGACGTGACGGATACGGCGTTTGAGGAGAAGGTGAAGGTGGTGTGACCCCACCCCAACCCCTCCCCAAAAGGGAGAGGAAGCTATGGCAGCGTAGTCGATGCTGAGCTAATTGACTCCGACAGAACATGCTCGCAGCAGAATAATCTAAAATAATGAGTATGAAAATAAAAGGCTTGCTGCTGTTAGGGTTTATCCTGCTATTATTTTGGACAATGATTTCGGAAGGTATTGATAAATACAATCATATGCATCAAGTAAGAGCGAAAATCCAGACGCTGAAATACGCTAGTGTGAAGCAAATAATTATATCACCTACAGCTAATTCTAAGCAGTTTATTTGAGATACTATGATTATTAAAGACTTAATAACTATAAGACAAATGATTGACGACTATAAAGCATTACGTCCCAACGTGGGAGGTAGAGGGAGAATGGATGTAAGAAGCAGTGTAAATATTAATTTTCAATTGGTTGATGGAAGTGAAATAATTTCTTTGGTTTCGCACAATGAATTTGGTAATCTAGTTTTTATTCCTACAAACGAGATGCAAGAGTGGACTAGCAATGATTTATTTATGGACAATGATCAGCAGGATATAGGATTGATTTTACAACGCTATAAAAAATGACCCTAGGCTAGCTTTTTTCAATAAGCGCTTTCACAGTACATGCCCAAAGTCCTTCGTCTCCACAACAACGGTTCCCAGCAAGTGCAAGGCTGGCAGAAAACCGCGCCCGTCACGAGCACCGAAATCAACACCGTCACGGACCCGGCGGGCGGCAAGTCGCGCAACTTGGCCGTGAGCATCCCGACGCCCTTTGCGCGGATGCACCTGTTTGAAACGGCTTTCGACTTCCTGGCCCGTGAAGGGCAGCGCAACCCCGGCTCGGTGTACCACGAGCTGGTGACCCATTTCTGGGACCTGCTGGAGCTGCTTTACAACTACCACCTCTACACCCAGGCCGGCCGCCGCCTCACGCTGCGCCGCTGGAACGCCGAAGCCGAAATTCGGCGGATGCGGCAGAGCGAGGGCACGCGCCTGCTGGGCGAAACCTTGCAGCTGTATTTACAGGACGAGCGGTTCCGCGACTTCACCGATATGTACCTGGTGTTCTATGAGTCGCCAGAGGTGGCAGGCGGGCCGCGGCTGCTGGGCGGCACCTCGCCCCTGACGCTGCTCTTTACCGGACCGGAAGTGCAGCCCCTGGACCTGGAGCGTCCCCAGGCCCGCGGCCACTACTTCGACAAGCAAACTGTGCTGCTCGAAGACCGGGACCCGCAGTTTCGGGAGTTTGTGTACGAGCTGTTTCTGGCGTATCCGCAGCTGCAGCGCCGCGACTTTGCCGGCAGCGTGTACGCCCTGCTCGACCGCGCCAAAATCAACCAGCTCCAGATGCAGGGCGACCGGACGGCCCAGCAGTTTGCGGCCCGCTACCCGGCCCTGCCCGACGTGCAGGGCAACCTGGCCAGCGTGAAAAACGTGCCCCTGCCCGGCCGCGCCGACCAGTCGGCCGTCACCAGCTCCGACCTGTTTATCCAGCCCACCCGTGAGGCCGTGGGCGGCCGGCCCCGCCCGCTGGTGCTGCGCCCCAACCTGACCATGCCGGGCGCTAACTATCTTAATGGCCAGCCCTGGGACGACCGTACGCCCGTGCCCTACCACGACGAGCTGACCCTGGAAAACCGCGTGCTGCCCGGCAAAGGCTTCAAGTATCCCTACCTGACCGTCGGCGACTTCTTGGAAGACTCGCTGGTGGAGCTGCCCTACGAGCTGAACACCCAGCGCTTCCACACCGGCAAAGTCACGTTCCAGTACGGGGCCGATGGGCAGGGCCGAGCGCGGTTTCCGTACCTGCTGCCGCTGAAACAGGCGTTTTTCGAGTACTTCACCGAGCACGAGCTGGCCGAGCTGCTCACCTTTACCATTGACCTCAACCACGTGCGCGTGCAGCTGCGCGTGCCGGTGCAGGCCGGCCGCTTCATCACCTTCGAGCGGAGCTACTACATCAACCCCCAGAATCCCAAAGACGCGCAGGGACGCGAGATTCTGGAGAAAGGCCGCATTGTGCGGGCCAACGTGGGCGTGGGCGTGTTTCCGTTTTACAAAGTGCGCTACCAGCCCGAGTTCAACGACTTGTACAAGGTGATGCTGGTGGACGCCGACAACGCGCCCACCATGCTCAACCGCCGCTACGACCTCAACTTCTTCGTGGGCGGGGAGCGAATCACGGAGCAGGGCGCCGCGCGCCGCGCCACCCGCTACGAGCGCACCCAGAAAAGCATGGCCACGGCCGGCAGCACCTACTACGAAATCACCGGCACCCACTTCGACCTGGCCGAACTGACTTGCCCGCCGGCTACCATCGGGGCCGAGCCGGCGCGGGGGCTGCTGGTGCCGCGCTGGCGGGAGCTGGACCGCGGCACGCGCCGCTTCACCTTCGCCGTCGACTTCGGCACCACTAACACCCACGTGGCCTACGCCGATTCGCCCACGGCCCACCCGCGCCCGCTCACCATCGGTGAGGCCGACGTGCAAGTGGAGTGGCTGCACGCCCCGCTGGCCGACGCTGGCCTGTCGGCGGCCCAGCGCTACCGCACCGGCGCGGGGCAGATTTGGGCCTACATTGCCACCCTGCAAAACCGGGAGTTTGTGCCCTCGTTTGTGGGCGACGGCGGCTCGGTGTATGAGTTTCCGATTCGGACGGCCGTGTGCGAAACCACCTCGTTTGCCAACGAGCCGGCCAAGGTGCTCAGCAACATCAACATCGGCTTCAGCATCAACACCGAAAACACCTCGGAGCTGCCCCAGAACCGCTTCGTAACCAACCTGAAATGGTCGGCCGAGCTGGACCCGCAGGGCGTGGCGCGCATCGAGGCATTTTTCAAGGAAATCCTGCTGCTGCTGCGCCACAAGGCGGCCTTGCACGGCGGCATTCTGGAAGACACGCGGGTGGTGTGGTTTGCGCCGCTCAGCTTTGATGGGTTTTTGCGCAACCAGTTCCAGCAGGTCTGGGACGAGGCGTTCCGGCAGGTGTTTAAGGCCAAACGGCCCACCGTGTGCCTTACCGAATCGGTGGCGCCGTACTACTACCTCACGGCCACCAACCAGGTGGTGCCCAACCGCGACGAAAATGTGGTGAACATCGACATCGGCGGCGGCACCACGGACCTGCTCATCTTCGCCGACCAAAAGCCGGCCTACAGCACCTCATTCCGCTTCGCCGGCGACGACCTGTGGGGCGACGGGTACGCCCGCGTGCAGGGCGCGCCCAAGCAAAATGGCTTGCTCCGCCTCGGTGTGGGCCACGTGGAAAGCCTGCCCGACTCCGAGCAAAATGCCGAGTACAAAGGCTACCTGAACGCGGCCCTGAAAAACTCGGACTTCGGCTCGGCCGACGTAACCAGCCTGCTGTTCAAGTACGATGATGCGCTGCGCTTCTCCCAGGCCCTGGGTTTGGGCAAAGGCCGGCAGCTGCGGGTGCTGTTCTACCTGCACTATACCAGCATCATCTACCACACCGCCCAACTAGTGCAGCATTTGGGCCTGAAAACGCCGCGCTACCTGTGCTTCTCTGGCAAGGGCAGCCTCTACCTGCGCCTCATGGCCGGCGGCAGCTCGCTCACGTCAATCGAGAAGATTACCAAAGCCATTTTCCAGGCCGTAACCGGTACCGAGCCGCCCCACAACTTCCGCGTCATCCTGGCCGACAACCCCAAGGAAGCCACCACCAACGGCGGCGTGCTGTTCGAGGAAAAAACCAACACCGCCGACTACGACAACATCAAGCCCGTGAAATACAGCGGCACCGTGGAAGGCGCCGAGCTGAACCAGCAGCGCCTGAAGCTGGCCCAGGTAGATGCCGACCTGAAAAATCAGGTGCTGGAAAACGTACGCAAGTACCTGACCCTGGTGCTCGAAGGCGACGAGGTGGCGCCCTACTTGCGCGAAGTAGGCGTAGACGTGGACCGCCAGCGGGTGAAAGACAGCCTCCAGCGCGAAATTGAAGACAGCCTGAGCCTGGGCCTGCACCAGTTCCAGCGCCAACTCTCCGCCGATGAAACGCTGCCGGAAACGTTGTTCTTCCTGCCGCTGAAGCAATCCTTGTATAACCTGAGCCGGGAATTGCAGGCGTGAGGAAGGGAAACGCAGCTAAAGCTAAAACTAAAGCTAGTTCCCCTCCTTGGCAAGGAGGGGCTAGGGGTGGTTGACCACCGTTGTTACGGTATCTAGTTCTAGTTCCTAGCTCTAGCAGTCGTTCTATTAATGGTCAACCACCCCTAGCCCCTCCTTGCCAAGGAGGGGAACTAGCTTTAGTTTTCTAACTCTAGTTATAGACTAAAATACACCGCGTATGCCCGACCACCCGGAGAGAGTACACAATCTGCTGCATAAAAAACAGCTGCGCCGTGAGCTACGAAGCCACACTACTGCTGCCGAAGCTTCGTTGTGGACGTATTTGCAGCGCAGCCAATTGAGTGGCCGCAAGTTTCGGCGGCAGCATAACATCGGGCCGTACATCGCAGACTTTTACTGTCCAGCTGAAAAGTTAGTAATAGAACTCGATGGAGCCGGGCATTATAATGTGGTTGGTAATGCACGGGATATCGACCGTACGTGCTATTTAGAGGCTCAGGGCTTACGAGTATTGCGGTTCGAAAACAAAGATTTCTGGAGTCATCCGGAGAGTGTGCTGGCTGCTATTGAAGCTGCCTTTTCGCCAAATGAATCGCTGGGTCGTCCCACCGATTGTCAACCACCCCTAGCCCCTCCTTTCTAAGGAGGGGAACTAGCCATCTAGTTTGTAGCTCTAGCTCTGGCTCTGGCTGCGTTTTGAACCACCTGCTGCTAAACCCTTATGCCTCTTTCTCACCGCTTTGCTGTCCTGCTTCCGAGCCTGCTTCTCCTCGCCACCACCGCCCGCGCCCAAACGCCCCTGGGCCAGCCGACGCTGGAGGAGCAGAAGGTGCAAATCTGGTGCGCCACGGTGAAGTTCGTGTACGAGGACACGGGCCGGCCGAATCTGAAAAGCCGGCTGAGCTGCGGGGGCAGCCTGAAGGAGTTTGAGAGTAGCATCAAGCCCGACAGCCAGCGGGTGTACTCGGCGCTGTATCAGCCGCTGGAGGGGCGCGGGGTGATGTACAAGGGGCTGGGCTCCGACAACTCCCGTTTGCAAAAGCTGACCACGGAAATCATCAACCGCCTGAAAGCCTCCCCGGCCCGCCGCGCTAGTCCGGCCCGCATGCAGAACGTGGCCGTGCTCGAAACTGCCCTCAAAAACTACGTCGACAACGGTACGCCCATTGGCGAGCTGAACACGGCCGCCGCCGAAACAACTGCCGACCCGGCAACAGACGAGGAAGTAGCCCCGGTGGACGAAGCTACCGCCGCCGCGCCCAGCGACGCGGGCCCGGCCGAGGCCGGCGTGGCCAGTCCTGTGCCGCCGACCCGGAGTGCGGGGGAAAGCCTGATGAACAAGTTTTTCGGGCCGCTGGCCCTGATTTTGTCTTTGCTGAGCTTGGTGCTCTACGCCTTGCTGCGGCGCAGCATCGGGGCGTTTCAGCGGGAGCTAAGTGCCCGCATCGACAAGCGGCGCGACGAGATACTGGCCCTGCAAAACGCCCCGGTCGGCTCGGCCGTGGCTGGGGCAACGGCGGAGAAACTGTCAGCGGCCCAGCAGCGGGAGCTGGAACGGCTGGTGCAACAGCAGGTGCGGGAAGAGGTAGAGAAACTACGCGAGCAGCTGACCGCCGCGGCTTCCTTGGCCGTTTCCCGGCTGGAGCCTACACCGCCTGTTGTGCCGGCGGCTTCCGTTGCGCCCGTTACGGCGCCAGCCAGTTACACGCAGCCCGCTGCTTATACCCCAGCGCCGGCCGCTACTGCCGAACCCGTGGCTGCGCCGGCTGCTGAGCCTGCGCCGCCAGCCCCAGCTCCCGCCGATGAGTTTGATGCGCTGGTGCCGCCGGTGCAGCTCGCCGGTTACGAAGCTCCCGAACCTCAGCCCCGTACGCGCTATGTAAAAGTGCCCGTCAACGGCGCGTTCAGCGAGTACGACTTAGCCGACGAGCCCCAGCACGACAGCATCTACGAAATTCACCTGGACCCGCAGTGGCCGGAATTGGCTACGTTCAGCGTCACGCAAAATCCGGCTGTGCACGCCTACGCCATCCAGAGTGCCCAGTATTCTCTGCGGGAAGCCTGCCGCTACCAGCAGCCCACTGGCGCCGTGGCGCGCATCGTGACCGAGGAAGAAGGCGTGTTGCGCAAAGTGGGCAGCACCTGGCAGATCGAGCAGAAGGCGGGAATTCGGTTTGAATGATATAGCGCGAACTAGGTAGTTCGCGTATCGCCGTGCCAAGAGAAGAAATAATACCTTAACGACCCGGAGATACGCGAACTACCTAGTTCGCGCTACATCTATGCTTGAAATCATTCTTGAACTGGCTGTTGTGGCCGTGGTCGTTGGCTTGCAGGTGCGCACGTTTCTACAAACGCGGGCGGCGGCGCAGCGGCTGGCGCAGCTCTACCCGGCCCGTGAGGCGCTGCGCGTAGAGCACCGCCTCGTGCTGCCCGACGGCCGCGACCTGCCCGACTACGCCGCCGACGCCCCGCCCGAGGCCTTTGCCACCAACCTCATCAAGGCTCAGGGAGCTTCGCCGGAGTTTGAGCACATTCTGCGCGACACCAACGACTATTTGCGCCACAACAAAGGTGCCGCGGCCGACTTCAACATCCTGAAAGACATTTCGGAGCGCCAGAGCGAGGTGCTCGACAACGAGGTGCAGGCCAACGTAGCCACGCCGCTCTACCTGGGCCTGCTCGGCACGTTTCTGGGCGTGATTCTGGGTCTGGTGGGCATTGCCCGCAACGGCGTGTCCAGCGACGACGACGCGCTGACGCCTTTCCTCACCGGTGTGCTGATTGCCATGACGGGCTCTTTCGTGGGGTTGCTGCTCACGCTGCTCGGCAACGGCCTCGTGCGCCAGGCCCGCCACCACCTCGACCGGCTCCAGAACCAGTACTACACCTTCCTGCAAGCCCGCCTGCTGCCCGTGCTCCACGCCGACATGGCCAGCTCGCTCACCAACCTGAAGTCGGTGCTCGACGCCTTCAACCAGCAGTTTGTGGGGCAGATTGAGCTGTTCAACCCATTGCTGGACAAGGTAACGCAGAACATCCGGGTGCAGAGCGACTTCCTGGAACGCCTCGATACCATCGGCTACGACAAGATGGCGGCGGCCAACATTGCCGTATTTGAGAAGGTGCGCGAGTCGGCGGAGCTGTTTGCGGCGTTTACGGGCTATCAGCAGAAGCTCAACGACATGCTGGCCAACGGCTACCACTCGGCTGAAGCCGTAAACAGCATTCTGGACCGGCTGCGCGGCTTCGAGAAGGGCATCAACGACTTGGGCCAGTATATCGGCGGCAATAACAACTCGGTGCAGCTCATGCTCGACTTCTTCCAGAAGCACCAGGTGGAGCTACGCAACCTCAAGGACCGCGCCGAGCAGCACATCGACCAAGCTGGCGTGGGCCTGGCCGAAGTTATGAGCCAGCGCCTCGCCTACAACGAGCGGCAGGCCCAGCTAGCTTACGAGAAGTGGCAGCAGTACTTCGACAAGCTGAACGCCGACAACGTGTTTGAGCGGCTGCTGAAACAGCTGGAGCCCTTCCAAAACCTCACCAGCCAGCAAGACGCCCTCAGCCGCGACATCACGGCCACCCAGCGCGAGCTATTCCGCAAAATCGAGCTGGACTCACAAATTCAAGCCAAGCTGCTTTTGGAACTGTCGAACCTAAACACAGTGCTGGTGAAGGCCACGGCCAAGAACCGGTTTCAGCGGTTTATGGACAGGTTGTTTGGCGGCGTGAAGCCACTATGATGTAACGCGAAGTTGTACTTCGCGAGGCAATAGAACGTCGTTGTTGGGAGATTTATCCAAGTATCTTCGACGCAAGTCATCTACTCGGAAAGGTAGCAGGCGGGTGCCTTGCAGGTGCCAATCTAATTATCCCCAACGCGAGTTGCGAAGTGAAACTTCGCGTTACATTCAATTATGCAGAACGCAAATCGCCAAGCCAACGACTTCTTCTGGCCCAGCTACGTGGACCTGATGACGTCCTTGTTTGTGGTGATGCTGGTACTGTTCGTGTACAGCTTCAAGCTGTTTCGGGATAGGGAAGGGGAGCTGAAGCAGGCCAACGGCGAGCTGAAAGTGAAAGCCGCCGAGCTGGAGCAGATTACCAAGATTCGGCGCTCCTTGCAGCAGCTGGAGGGCAAATACTTCCGCTACGACCCCGCCAACGAGCGGCACGAGCTGCTGGTGCCGGTGCAGTTCAAGTCGGGCCGCGACGAAATCCAGGACGCCTACAAACCGGCCCTGCTGCAAGCCGGCCGCCGCCTGCGCACGGTGCTCAAAAACATCAAAACTGACCAGCCCGTGCGCTACCTCGTTATCGTGGAGGGCATGGCGGCGCGTTACCCGCCGGGCGACCCGCGCAACCAACGGGAGGAGCAGGCCACCTACCAGCTCAGCTACCGCCGCGCCCTCAACCTACTCAATCTCTGGAAGCAAAACGGCCTCAACTTCAGCCAGGACCGCGGCATTGAGCTGATTATCGGGGGCAGCGGCTTCTACGGCACTGGCCGCTACCAGGGCCGCCGCGAGGGCGACAACAAACGCTTCCTGATTCAGGTGATTCCGAAAGTGGGGCGGATGCAGTAGAAAACCGGGGCGTAGGGTTCTGAGCGGCTTGCGCAACGAGCAGGGCGCCACCAAAGCCGCATCCGGGCAGAATGATGTGGGTGGCTACGAAAGAGGCGTAGCCGCAGAGCGCCAGGCCGGCGCCCACGCCACAGCACATAACAAAGAATAATCTGTGCAATCCGGTTAATCTGCAACATCTGTGCTTTATCTTCGGCGCTTTCTCCCAACCCGTTCCATCTATGCGCAACCTCACCTTTCCTGTTCTGGCCCTCGCGGCGCTGGCCGCCTGCCGGTCGTCGCAGCCGGGCACGCCCACGGCCGCGGCTTCGGCTACGGCCGCCTCGGGCGGCGCCGCTACTACTCCCGCTTTTCGTTTCGCTGTGCAATACCCTGAAAGCAAGAAAGTCGACCACAAAGACGACTACTTCGGCACTGCCGTGGCCGACTCCTACCGCTGGCTCGAAGACCTCGACTCGCCCGACACCAAAGCCTGGGTAGAAGCCCAGAACAAGGTCGCGTTTGGCTACCTGGAGCAGATTCCGTTCCGGGACAAGATTCGGGAGCGGCTTACGCAGATGTGGAACTACGAGCGGTTTGGCATTCCGCAGCGGGAAGGCGACGCCCTCTACTTCAGCAAAAACGACGGCCTGCAAAACCAGGCGGTGCTCTACGTGCAGCGCAGCGACGGCTCGGAAGGCCAGCCCAACGTGCTGCTCGACCCCAACAAGTTTTCTGCCGATGGCACTACGGCGCTGGCCGGCACTTATTTCTCCAACGACCACCGCTACCTGGCCTACGCCACCTCGGGCGGCGGCTCCGACTGGCAGAAGCTGAAGGTCATGGACCTGCAAACCCGCCAGCCCCTGCCCGATGAGCTGCAATGGGTGAAGGTGTCGGGGGCGGCGTGGTACAAGAACGGCTTCTTCTACAGCCGCTACGACGCGCCCAAGGCCGGCGAAAACCAGCTGTCGGGCAAAAACGAGTTTCACAGGGTGTACTACCACCAGCTGGGTAAGCCCCAGAGCGCCGACAAGCTGGTGTACGAAGACAAAAAGATGCCCTTGGGCTTCCGCACCGTGGGCACTACCGAGGATGAGCGTTTCCTGGTGCTCTACCTCACCGATGGCAAGGCCGACGGCAACCGCCTCTCGGTGCGCGACCTGACCGACCCCAAGCAGGCTACCACGTTTACGCCCCTCATCAGCAGCTACGAGCACAACAACTCGGTGGTGGGCAACGTGGGCGGGCAACTGCTGGTGCTCACTAACTATAAGGCCCCGCGCTACCGCGTGGTGCTCATCGACCCCAAGAAGCCCCAGGAAGCCAACTGGAAGGAAGTGCTGCCCGAAACCGAGCAGAAGCTGGAAGGCGTGGACCACGTGGGCGGCTACCTGGTGGCCTCCTACCTGAAGGACGCCAGCTCCAACATCAAGGTGTACACCGAAAAGGGTGAGTTTAAGCACGACGTGGCCCTGCCGGCCATTGGCACGGCCAGCGGCTTCGGGGGCCGCCGCGACTCGAAGGACGTGTACTACGCCTTCACTTCGTTTACCTACCCCACTACCATCTACAAGTACAACCTGGCTACCAACACCAGCACCGTGTTCCGGGCGCCCAAAGTGGACGTAAATCCGCAGGACTACGTGACGACGCAGGTGTTTTACAAGAGCAAGGACGGCACCAAGGTGCCCATGTTCATCACCCACAAGAAAGGCTTGCAGCTGACCGGGCAGAACCCGACTTACCTCTACGCCTACGGCGGGTTCAACATCTCCCTGACGCCCAGCTTCTCCGTGGCGCGCATGTTGTGGCTGGAAAACGGTGGCATCCTGGCCATTCCGAACCTGCGGGGCGGGGGCGAGTACGGCGAGGCCTGGCACCAGGCCGGCATGACGCCCAACAAGCAGAACGTGTTCGACGACTTTATTGCCGCCGCCGAGTACCTGAAAGTGCAGGGCTACACCAGCACCGAAAAGCTGGCCATTGCGGGCGGCTCCAACGGTGGCTTGCTGGTGGGCGCCACCATGACCCAGCGCCCCGACCTGTGCGCCGTGGCCCTGCCGGCCGTGGGCGTGATGGACATGCTGCGCTACCAGAAGTTTACCATCGGCTGGAACTGGGCCCCCGAGTACGGCACCTCCGACAACCAGGCGCAGTTCGAGAACCTCTACAAATTCTCGCCCCTGCACAACCTGAAGTCCGGCACCAGCTACCCGGCCACGCTCATCACCACCGCCGACCACGACGACCGGGTGGTGCCCGCGCACTCGTTTAAGTTTGCGGCCGCCCTGCAAGCCGCCAACACCGGCCCGCACCCCCAGCTCATCCGCATCGACGTGAATGCGGGCCACGGCGCCGGCAAAAGCACTAAGCTCCAGATTCAGGAGTGGGCCGACGTGTGGTCGTTTGCCTTCCAGAACATGGGCGTAAATCCGTATAAGAAGTAGACTTTTGGTTGGTTTTAGTTTTGGGGTGCTGGTTTTTTGGCGGTAGTGTTACCAGAAGCTACTTCCTGCTTGCCGAAGGCAGCAGCCGACGAAATCAGCAATCAAAAACTAAAAACCAGCAGCTAAAAGCCAACCCCGGTTCTGGTTTGTATCTTCGCGGCCGCATAGCACGTAACTGCTTCTGAATTTTTGCTTTCTATATGAAAAAAACGCTCCTCTTCGGGCTGCTGGCCGGCTCCCTGCTGCTGTCGACTACCTCTTGTAACTCCGAATATCAAGCCGACGAAGACGCTGCCGTACAGCCCCTGCCTCCCATTCCGCCAGCTCCCGACACGACGGGTGGCAAAGTAGCCCCTCCCAACTCGGCCACGCGCGAAATCAACGCCGTGAATGCCACCGAAGACATCAAGAAAATGCAGCCGGTGATGTAAGTCGGCCGGTAGTGTGAGCTACTCGAAACAGATGAGCACTGGCCTTGGGCCGGTGCTCATTTTCGTTTTCGCCTTGCTTCGGCAGCTACAGTTTTCAATTTTTACCTCTCAATTTTTCATTACCACGAATGGCAACCATCCGCCGTGGCCGCGAGGCCGATCTGCCCCAGGTGCTGGCCCTCATCCAAGAGCTGGCTGAGTATGAGCGGGCCCCGCAGGAAGTCACCAACACGCTCCAGGACATGCAGCGCGACGGTTTCGGAGCCGAGCCCATTTTCAGGTTCTTCGTGGCAGAGCAGCCCGAAGATGGCCGCATCATTGGCCTGGCCCTGTACTACACGGCCTACTCCACCTGGAAAGGCCGCATGCTCTACCTCGAAGACCTAGTGGTGACGGAAGCCGCCCGCGGCACCGGCCTGGGCCGGCTGCTGTTCGACACGGTAGTGGCCGAAGCTCGCCGCACCGGCGCGAACCGCCTGAAGTGGCAGGTGCTGGACTGGAACGAGCCCGCCATTGGCTTCTACCGAAAACTCGGCGCCAACCTCGACCCCGAATGGCTGAACGGCAACCTCACCGCTGAGCAGCTGCACGCCTACTGCTGCGCCCCAGCCGCCGAAGCCGCTGCAAGCCAGTGAACTGCTCGTGCAGAGAAACGCCTGTCATTCCGAGCGGAGCGAGGAATGACAGGCGTTTTCGATTGCAAAAGAAGTTTAATCTACCACTTCCAGCATAGTGCGGAAGGAGGCGTACCGGCCGCCAAAGTGCTTGTCCATATCGTTGCGCAGGGCGGGGGCGGCTACGCGCTGGTATTCTTCCAGCTGGTCCATACTCACGGCGTAGTATTGCGCGGCGTAGGTAATACCATCGTCCTGCTCATTGAGCATGCGGCAGAGCTGGCTTTTCAGGAAGAAGCCCGTGGCCATTACCTCGGGCATGTGCGTGTCGCGCATGTATTCCAGCCACTGTTCCGCAATTTCCGGGTCGAGGCTGGTAGTGACGTTGTATAGAATCATAGATGTTAGGGACTTAGGGTCTTGGGGCTTAGAATCTTGGGACTGGCTGAGAAAAAGGCCGAAGTACGATAACGCAAAAGTCAGGTAAAAAATCCACGCTCCCGCAGGGTTGTGCAAGGCGCGGTTGGTACTAAGCCTCTCAACCCAAAGCTTTGACAACACTTGAAAACCGGAGTACCTAAGCCCCCAAGCCTCCAAGCCTCCTTCATCATACCCGCATATGGTCGAAGTGGAAATGTTGGATGCGGGCCTGAATAGCTTTGGGGCTCAGCTTTTCGCGAATGGCTGCTTGCACGAGCGTGGGCAGCTCCGCGTCGCCGGCCAGGCGCAGGGAAATGATTTGCTGTAGGGTTAGCTGGTCTTCCAGCGGGCGGAGGCTCTGGCCGGTGACTTCAAAGTAACGCTGGCGCATTTCCAGCCGGATAAGCCGGTCTTGCAGCGTGAGGGCGTAGTGCTGGCGCAGTATAACGAGCACGCCCAGCGTGGCCAGGGCCAGGCCCATCACGGTAAACCACAGGCGCGACGTTTCGGAATCGTCGCCGGCCACGCCCAGGTAGCGGCGGATGCCGTAGCCGGCCAGCACCAGCAGGGCAGGCAGCAGCACAAAATGGTGCCACGGGTAGAATTGAATGGTGTTTTTGGTGGGTTGCGCTTCAGCCATACAGCGGGCAAGTGAAAAATGAATGATGGAAGGATACGAAAAACTCCGGCCCACAGACCGGAGTTTTCACTTGCTTGAGTTTCTAACGGAAGGATGGAACACCTCCTAACAGCTAAACGAAGCCGTGTTTGCAGCAAATTGCTACAGGCCGGCTGGTCTTTGCCAGTTCAGGGCGCAGCAACGCAGAAGCGTCAATTGGTAGCCTTTGCGGCTTTGGCAGCGGCGCGGGCCTTTTGCTTTTCGGCGCGGGCGGCCAGTTTAGCGGCTTTTTCCTGGCGGCGGGCTGCTTTGGCGGCCTCCTGTTCGCTTTTCAAAGCCGCTTTCTGGGCTTTCAGTTGGCGCTTCTGCTCCTTGATTTGCGCCTTGGTTTGGTTGGCAGCATTACGGGAGTCGGTGGCTTGCTGCTTCTGCGCTTCCAGAGCGGCCTTGGCTTCGGCGGCCCGTTGCTGCTGGGCTTGTAAGCGGGCCTGCGCCGTGTCGGCGGCGGTGGGGGTAGCTTGGGCTAGTGCGGCCGGCGCGTAACAGGCGGTGGCCGCAACGACCAGAAAGGCAAACATCTTTTTCATAGTAGTAGGGCACAGGGTCCATAGCTAGTACGAGGCCCAACCGGTATAGTTGGACAGCCCACCAGGCAAGACCCGCCCACACGGCCAGCACCAGCTACTGCTCCACGTAGTCGAGGTCTTTGCCGAAGCTTTCCGGCAGCGTGCTTACGGCCCAGAAGGCAATGAGCAAGGACAGAATGCCGAGAATGGTGGCGCTGGCAATCTGCCCCAGGGGCTGCCCGCCCACCGGCCAGTGCAGCAACAGCTGAAACAGGGGCGTGAGCAGCACCACCGAGCCGCGGGCGAAATTGGGGGCCGTGGTAGCCACCGTGGCGCGCAGGTTGGTACCGAACTGCTCGGCCGCTACCGTCACGAACAAGGCCCAGAAGCCCACCGAAACACCCAGCACGAAGCACACGCCGTAAAACACCGTGGGCGAAGCGCCCCGGATGCCGTACAGGTACACGCCCACCAGCAGGGCGCAAAAGCCCAGAAACAGCTGCAAGGCCCGGTTGCGGCTGCGCAGCACCTGGCTGAGCGTGCCGCTGGCAAAGTCGCCGAACACCAGCCCGAAGTAGCACCAAAACACGGCCAGCCCCGCCGTTACGGGCCCGGTTATGCCCAGCTCCCGGCCAAACTCGGGGGCTAGTGTAATCAGAATGCCCACCACAAACCACAGCGGCACCCCAATGAGCAGGCACTTGGCGTAGCGCACCAGCCGGGCGCCGTTGGTAAACAAGGCCAGGAAGTTGCCGCGCTCCACCGCCGACTGCTTGGTTTGCTCAAACAAGCCCGACTCGTACACGCCCACGCGCAAGGCTAGCAGCGCCAAACCCAGCCCGCCACCCACGAAGTAAGCGTTGCGCCACTCCAGCGCCTCATTCACCCAGTAGGCCAGCATGGCCCCGCTCACGCCCACCGTGGCTACAATCATGGTGCCGTAGCCGCGCTTTTCCTTGGGCAGCGTTTCGGATACCAGCGTGATGCCCGCGCCCAGCTCCCCGGCCAGCCCGATGCCCGCCACCAGCCGCAGCCAGGCATACTGCTCCAGGGTCTGCACCCAGCCATTGAGCAGGTTGGCCACCGAGTAGAGCAGAATCGACCCGAACAGCACCGACAGCCGCCCGCGCTTGTCGCCTAATATGCCCCACAGCACGCCGCCTAGCAGCATGCCGCCCATTTGCATGTTGATGAGGTACAGGCCCTGGTCGCGCACGGCGGTGGCTTCCGTAATGCCGAGTTCATTCAGGCTCTCGACCCGCACAATGCTGAACAGGATCAGGTCGTAGATATCCACGAAGTAGCCCAGGGCGGCTACTACCACAATGGCGCTGAGCAGGCCCGTGGTGCGGGGTGGGGAAGAAGCTGTCTGCATACAGTAGGGGCGCGTCGTACGCGCCCGGTCGTTGGTCGGGGTCTAAAATAGGTAACGCAAGCCGAAGCCGGGCAGAAGCCGGGGTTATTTTGCCAGGCGCCAAGACGACGCCATCAAGACGTTGTCAAAGCTGTGCAGCTGCTTAGTGCAAGACCAGCCTGTTCGGCCGGCCGGGCGCGTGCAACGCGCCTCTACGCGCAGCAGCCGTGGGCGCCCATCAGCGGAAATTCGTCTTCGAGCTGCACGGTGCAGTGGCTGATGTTGAACTCGTGGTGAAGGTCGTGCTGCAAGTCGCGCAGAAACTGGTTGCCGTTGGAGAGGCCAGGCCGGACCAGGTGCACGGTCAGGGCAGTGTCCTGGGTGCTCAGGGGCCAGATGTGCAGGTCGTGCAGGTCCGTAACGCCGGGGCGGCTGAGCAAGAACTGCCGCACGGCCGCCACATCAATAGCAGCAGGAGCGGCTTGCAGGCTCAGCTGCACGGTTTCGCGCAGCAGCCCCCAGGAGCCCACGGCCACTACGGTCAGAATCACGAAGCTCAGGGCCGGGTCCAGCCAGTGCCAGCCCGTGAAGTACACCACGGCCCCGCCCACCACCACGCCCACCGACACGAGCATGTCGGTGAGCAGGTGCAGGTAGGCCCCGCGCACGTTCACGTCCTGCCCCCGCCGAAACAGCCAGGCCGTAAAGCCGTTGATGAGCACGCCCAGGCCCGCCAGTACCATTACCACGGGCCCGTTCACGGGCGTGGGGTGGCGCAGGTGGTCTACGGCGTCCCACAAGATGGCGCCCAGGGCCAGGTAGAGTAAAGCGGCGTTCAGCAGCGCAGCCTGAATGGTGGCACTTTTGTAGCCGTAGGTGTACCGCTCTGTGGGCTGGCGGCGGGCCAGCCAGGTGGCACCCCAGGCCAGGGCTAGGCTCAGCACGTCGCTCAGGTTGTGCCCGGCGTCGGAGAGCAGCGCCGAGGAGTTGGCCCACAGTCCGCCCGCTACTTCGGCCGCTACAAACAGCAGGTTGAGGCCAATGCCCCAGCCAAACGCGCGCCCAAACTCAGTGGGCGCGTGGTGATGATGGCCGTGATGGTCGTGGTGATGATGCATGCTGGATAGGTTTCTCGCTGAGGCTCGCAGAGGATTACGCGGAGGTCGTTTCGGCGTTAGAACACTGCGAAACACTGCGAGAAATGTACTTAAACGGCTGCTTTTACGTGCAGAGATGCTGCCACTGACAATCAACTATAAAAAGAAAACACCGACCACGGGCCGGTGCCTTGCTCCAATTTCTCCACAACCAAAGCAGGAGAAAATACCGGGGCTACCCCCAGTGCCGGGGGGCGCCTACTGGATGGTCACCGGGAAGGTGGCGTCTACATCCGTGTCGCCCAGGTTGGCAGCGCCCGTTTTGATGCCGGGCTGGTGGCGCAGCACCACGCGCAGGGTACCCGAGGCCGCCGCCGCGGTTTGCACGCGCGAGGTCAGGCCCACGTCAAGGTTTTTGGCGTCTTTGTCCGTGATGGTCACCGTCAGCAGGCCCGCCGGCGCCGGCGTATACACAAACAGGTGGTCTTCTTTTTCCTTGCTGATTTCGTCGGTGATGCTCTCGGCGGGGCTCTTCGACTCGTCGAGCAGGGTAATGGTGGCGTTGTAGGTGGTATTGGGAGCCAGGCGAAGCGTGCCGATAACCGGAGCCGCGCCGCCGTCACCATCCGCGTCTTTCCACTCCACCGTCACGGGCGTGCCCGTGCCCGAGGTAGGCGTCAGGGTGTAGCGCACGGTTGTAATCAGCTCGTTGTCTTCTTCGGGCTGGGGGTCGTCATCGTCGCAGGAAGTCAGGGTAGCCAAAGGAGCTGCCAGCAGCAAGGCCAGCCAGAAGGGACGGAATTGAAGGTTTTTCATAAGAGTGAAGGGAACGAAGGAGATGAAAAAGAGGAATGAAAGCAAAAGCAAAAAGCCGGTGCTTACCCGTTACTTACCCAGCGGAATGCGGACCCGCACGCTCACGTTGCGCCCCATCTCGTGGAGGTAGTAGCGGTAGCGGTTGAGGTAGTCCCGGTAGGTGGTGTTGAGCAGGTTGGTACCGCTCAGGTTCACATCGAGCGGGTGGCCGGCCAGGCGGAAGGTGGTGCCCAGCTCGGCGTTGAGCAGGGCGTAGCCGGGCGGGGCGGCGGTGTAATCCACCAGCCCCTCGGCTACGGCCTCCGGAGTGCGGGTCTGGCGGCGCACGCCCAAGCCGCTCAGCTGGGCATATGCCCCCGAAAACCGGGTGGCGGCGGGCAGGCGCACATCGTGGCGCAGGGAGGCTTCTAGGCGGTCGGCGGGGGCCAGGATGAGGTAGTCGCGGCGGGTCCGGTCACGCTCCACCACTACGGCAGCTTTGGCCCCCAGCAGCCAGCGCGAAGCCAGTTGGTAGGTCGCCGTGGCGTCTACCCCGCGGAATGAGGCGTCGGTTTGCTGGTAGCGGTAGCTCGGAAAGCGACCCCGCACCGTGAGCACCGGTTCAATGATGGTCTGGTAGATGTAGCCGTCGAACAGGGTCTGGTACACGGTCAGCTCCCCGTTCAGGCGCGGGTTGTCGTGCCAGGTGGCCGTGAGGGCCGTGTGCCAGGCGGTTTCCGGCGTCAGGCCACGGGCCCCAGCCGGGCGGCTGATGTCGTAGCCTTCCTCGTAGATGCCGTTGTGCACCCCGCGGCTGGCCCGCTCGTTGGCGGCCGGGGCCCGGCGGGTCAGGGAGGCGTCGGCGCGCAGGGTCAGGTGGGCGCCGGGGTCCCAGATGGCGCCCAGCGAGGCGGCCGGCGTGGTGAACCGGAACCGCTCTTCGCGCACCGCAAACTCGCCGGCCACGCGCTCCGGGCGCTTGGTGGTTAGGTCGCGGCGGTCCAGGCGCAGGCCGCCTTCCAGCTGCCACCGTCCGTGCTGCCAGCTTTCCAGCCAGTACACCCCGCCCACCAGGTTGGTGTAGTAGGGAATGAAAAAGCGGCTGCCGGGCCGGTAGGTGTTGCTCTGGTAGGTGCCGCTCAGCCCAATGCTGCCCGTGAGCCCGCGCCAGGTCCGGTGCTCCCAGGCCACATCGGCGGTGGTGGTGCGGTTGCGGTAGTCCAGCTCGGGCAGGTTGCGGGCCGCCCGCTCATCATTGCGCTGCCCGTACTTGTCAAACTCACTCCGAAAGTCTACCTGCCGGGCTACGGTGGCCGTGAGGCGGCCCGCTGCGCCGGTGCGCACAAACCCGGTGAGCTTCAGCAAGTCGTGGCGCACCTGCTGGTAGGGCCGCTCAATGTCGTAGCTGAACTCCGACGTCACCAAGGGCCGCCGCAGCCCCGCCGCCCGCTGAATGTCCTCCAGGCTACCATCGGGCACCGGAAACAGCCCAATCCGGGTGTTGTACTGGCTGAAAAAGGCCTCGACACCGTACGTGGGCTTGCGCCAGCCCAGGGCCCCCGAGTAGTTGTATTCGGCAAATGCCGAGTTGGCAATATTATACTCCGGCGTGCGGGCCGTGGCGGCGCGGCGCACCGTGCCCTGGGCCCGCCAGCTCAGGGCCGGCAGGCGGCGCAGGTTGCCATCGAGCCGGGCCGAAGCCGCCCCCAGGCCGTTGTTGCTCATGCCCACCAGGTGCGCTTCGCCACCCACCCCAGCCGTGTCGCGCAGGGGCGGGGGCTGCACCAGCACCACGCCACCCAGGGCATCGGAGCCGTAGCGCACGGCTGAGGCGCCCTTTACCACGGTCAGCTGCGAGGCCAGAAACGGGTCCAGCTCGGGGCCGTGGTCCTGGCCCCACTGCTGGCCTTCCTGCCGCACGCCGTTGTTGAGCAAAGTCAGGCGGTTGGAGTGCAGGCCGTGCACCATGGGCTTAAAGATGCTGGGCCCGGTCTGGATGGCCGTTACGCCCGTCACCTTCCGCAAGGCTTCGCCCAGGCTTTGCCCGCGGGTTTGCTGCAAGGCTTCGCCGCTGAGTGTGGCCGTGGCCTGAGCCGAGGGAAGCATCACGCGCTGCCCCTGCACCACGGCGCTTTTCAGGGCCACGGCGTCGGGGTGGAGGCGGAAGTCGCGGATAACAGTGCCGGCCACGCGTACCTCCACGGTTTCGGGAGCGTAGCCCACAAATGTTACCTGCACGCGGTAAGTGCCAGGGCAGAGGTCCAGGTGGTAGTGGCCGTCGGCCTCAGTTTGCGTGGCTTGCTGAGTTTCCAGCACCACCACTGTAGCCCCGGCCAGCACCTGCCGGGACTCGTGGTCCTGCACGCGGCCGCTGAGCAGCAGGGCGCACTCTGCCGGGGAAGACTGCGCCACCACGGGCCCGGCCACCGTCCACAGCAGACTTAGCCACAGCCCACGCTGCACTGCCCTCCGGAGCAGGCCCGGAGAAGAAAAAAGCATAAACGAAAAGAAGAGAAACCTACCGGCAGAAACTAAACCGGCCGCCACACGCTGCACTAGCCCAGTACGAGTACCGACATTCAGCCGCGCGCCGCGCAACTAAGCAAGCCAAGCAGCTACAAAAGCGTAGCCCGGACGTTGCCGAACACACGCACAAGGCAGCCTCAGAAGCTAGCTCCGGCTGGGCGGCCCGCGCAGGGCCGGGTGGAAACAGGGCGCCGCGTAACCCGGTACCGTGGCCACGGTAAGCACCGGCGCTGCCGTGCCACGGGCGGCCACCGGCAGCACCACGGGCAAAGGAGCCTCAAAGGCCGACTTAAAGAACTGGTCGGTGTCGCAGTGCTGGTGCTTGGCCGACAGCAAGGATTTGCCCTTGGGCCAGCCCGGCGCCTGCGTGGGCTCGTGGGTAGTGTGCTGATGGGCGTGCAGCGCCAATACCCAGGCATCGGGCAGCAGCACCCGTGCAAAGCACAGGAGCAGGACTACAGCCAACCGGGAACGGAGTGCGCGCATGAGCAGCAGGTTTTGCCAGGAAAACAAATGTAAGCGGAAAAACCAGAATACGACTCTCCGCTTCCCGAGGGCAGGGTGTTGCATTTTACGAAAGCATAACTCCCTGACAACCTTGGCGCAATACCTGCCGGCGACCTTTGTGGCGTCCTTTAATTTTTAGCCACGCCCATGAAAACTGTTGCTATTCGTTTGCTCCGCCGCGTAATAGGCGCGTTGCGGCCGGCCGTGAAAACGCCCGCTGCCGGAACTGCCGAAGTGCTGTTTGTATGAGCGGCTCTGCCCGGCGCCCATTCGCTTACCGCTTGTCGCGCTACGGCTACCGCAAGCCGCTGGTGCCCGCTAGTAACCCGGCGCAGGCTCAAGCCGCTGTTCCCGCCTCGGCTCGGGTGCCCGCCGAACAACTGGAAGCTACTTTGGCAAACAAGAAAATGTACCATTTCGCCGAGTAGAAAATGTGTATAGTCGAGAATTCATATTATAGCTAGTATAGCCTGCTACATTCGCTAATCCAGTTGCTAAGCTCGGCTGGTTAAGCGTCTGTGCCATGTTTTGTGTCTTTGAATCGTTATACGTTCAGGTAGAAGCTGATTTACGCGTGCTGCGGTGGGAATGGCACGGCCCCCTGACGGGCGCGAGTTTTCGGGCTGCTTTTAAGCAGCTGCTAATGAGTACGCAGCAGGACCGCGTTACCGGCTGGCTGGCCGATATTGCCCACCTGCCGCTGGTGAGCATTGATGAGCAGGCATGGCTCAGCGACGTGTGGCTGCCGCAGTTTGCGGGGCTGGCTGTGCGCACCGTGGCGCTTATTCTACCCCTGGGGCTGCACAACCAGCTGGTGCTGGAAAGTGTGCTGGCTGATAGCCGCCGCTACCCCTGCGCCGAAATTCAGTTTTTCTCCGACATTCCCGCCGCCCTCGACTGGCTGACCGGCTCAGCCCTGCTGGCCGAACAGTTGGAGCGGCAGTGGGAGCAGGCCCACCCCGATTCGGGCCTGAACTGCTCAGCCAGCATACCGGTATAATTGGTAAAGCAAGAGGGGAAGGGCCGGGGTGGGGTCCTATGTTTGAAGCGGCGGCGCTGTCAAACTGACAGCCGGGCGCGAACTGGAATACGATTTGGAGGCGGCCGGGCAGCGTGGTTGGCTGGTCTGCCAGCTGGCCCGCGCCGGTTTTCGTTTTCACTCCTCTTTTCCAACGCACTATGCAAGAGAAAGGTAGCATCTCGATTCACACCGAGAATATCTTCCCCATCATCAAGAAATTCCTGTACTCCGACCACGAAATCTTCCTGCGAGAGCTGGTCAGCAACGCCGTGGATGCCACGCAGAAGCTGCGCAGCCTGGCCCAGTTGGGCGAGTACAAGGGTGAGCTGGGCGAGCTGAAAGTGACGGTGAGCGTGGATAAAGACAAGCGCACCATCATGGTTTCGGACCGCGGCCTGGGCATGACGGCCGAGGAAATCAAGAAGTACATCAACCAGATTGCCTTCTCGGGTGCCACCGAGTTTGTAGAGAAGTACAAAACCCAGGATGCCGCGGCCAAAGACCAAATTATCGGGCAGTTCGGGCTGGGCTTCTACTCGGCGTTTATGGTGGCCAAGGAGGTTGAAATCTTCTCTAAGAGCTACCAGGAAGGCACCGAAGCCGCCCACTGGACCTGCGACGGCAGCACTGAGTTCAGCCTCGAAACCACCGATAAGGCCGAGCGCGGCACCGATGTGGTGCTGCACGTAGCCGAAGACTCCGAGGAGTTTCTGGAGCCCCAGCGCCTGCGGGGCATCCTGAACAAGTACTGCAAGTTTCTGCCCGTCGAAATCGAGTTTGAAGGCCAGGTAATCAACCAGACGGCCCCCATCTGGACCAAGCAGCCCTCGGAGCTGACCGACGAGGACTACACCAAGTTCTACCAGGAGCTATATCCGTTTTCGGAGGCGCCGCTGTTCTGGATTCACCTCAACGTGGACTATCCGTTCAACCTGACGGGTATTCTGTACTTCCCCAAGGTGAAGGACGAGCTGCAGTTCCAGCGCAACAAGATTCAGCTCTACTCGCGCCAGGTGTTTATCACCGATGAGGTGAAGGACGTGGTGCCGGAGTTCCTAATGTTGCTGCACGGCGTCATCGACTCGCCCGACATTCCGCTCAACGTGTCGCGCAGTTTCCTGCAAGCCGACGCCAATGTGCGCAAAATCAACACCTACATTACCAAAAAGGTAGCCGACAAGCTGGCCGAGCTGTTCCGCAAGGACCGCGCAGGCTTCGAGGAAAAGTGGCCCGACATCAGCCTGTTTGTGAAGTACGGCATGTTGTCGGATGAGAAATTCTACGACAAGGCCAAGGACTTTGCGCTGGTACAAAACACGGCCGGTAAGTTCTTCACCCTGACCGAGTACCAGGAGTTCATCCAAGCCAACCAGCAGGACAAAAACGGCCAAACGGTGGTGCTGTACACCACCGACGCCGAAGCCCAGCATGCCTTTGTTTCGGCCGCCACCGACCGCGGCTACGATGTGCTCAAGCTCGACGCCGTGCTCGACCCGCACTTTATCGGGCAGCTGGAGCAGAAGCTCGAAAAAACCACCTTCAAGCGCGTCGACGCCGACACCATCAGCAAGCTCATCGAGAAGGAAGAAGCCACCGAGAGCGTGCTCAGCGACGACGACAAAACCAAGTTGCAGGAGCTGTTTACGCAGGCCGTGAGCAACGAGCACATGCACGTGCAGGTGGAAGCATTGTCGCCGCAGGACGCGCCGGTTATCATTACGCTGCCGGAGTTTATGCGCCGCATGAAGGACATGCAGCGCGTGGGCGGTGGCGGCGGTATGCAGATGTTCGGCTCTCTGCCCGACTCCTATACCGTGAGCGTGAATGCCAATCATCCCGTGGCCCAGCGCGTGCTGCGCGCCGACGCCGATGCCAGCGCCAAGCTGGCCCGCCAGGCGTTTGACCTCGCTCTGCTGGCGCAGGGTATGCTGAAAGGTGAGGCGCTAACTGCGTTTGTAAAGCGCAGCGCTGATTTGCTGGCTACCGAGTAGTCTTAAAAAGTCTTAAACGCTCTAAGCAGTACAAAACCTCGGTGCCAATCAGGTGCCGGGGTTTTGTTTTTTCAGTGAGGTGCGCCGGTTGTATCCGCAGCCAGGCACCAAATCCATCTAGTTTTGCGTTCGATGCTGCGAATTCAGTTTTCTTCCGCAATGCGCCTATTCCGTTCGTCTCCCTTTTTGCTGCTTGGTTTGTGGCTGGCTGCTGCCTGCGCTAAGAAGACGGTGTCTTTCAACAGCCGCCCCAACGAGCTGCTGCAAGCTACTGCAGCTGATAGCTTGGCCGCTGCTGCCGGCGACACCACGCGCGGCAAGCCATCCTTAGAGGCTAAGCCCGTGGCCCTAAGCAAAGATCAGGAACGAGCCGCTAAGGATAAGGAGAAGGCGGCCCAGCGCAAGCCCAAGAAAAAGAAAAAGGTTTTTTTGGGTGAGCGAATCAAAAAAGGCTATGTGAAATCGGGGGGTAAAGGCAAAAACCAGATAGTGGAGGTCTTCTACTATTTGCGCGACTTCCAGCAGCCCAACCCGTACGCCCCGGCCCGCTACTACTTCAGCCCGCGCAAGCGCAAAATCTTCAAGGCCAGCGGCGAGCTGAACCCCTCTACCGACAAAGTGCTGCACGGGCCTTATAAGAAAATGCAGGGCGGCAAGGTGGTAGAAACCGGCTACTTTGCCCTGGGCACGCGCCACCTGCGCTGGGAGCGGCTCAACCGCGACAATATCCTGCAACTCAAAACCCACTACGAAATGGGTTTCCCGCGCGACGCGGCCATTACCTACTACGACGCGGCTCAGAAGCAGGTGAAGGAGGTAATTCCGTACCTGAACGGTGAGCTGGAAGGTGACTACGTGCGCTACCACGAAAACGGCCAGCGCGACTGGGAAGGCCAGTTTGAGAATGGCCGCAAAGTGGGCGAGTGGACCAAGTTCTGGGGCTTCCGCAACCGCGCCCATTACAAGTACCTCTACGGCGAATCGGGCTATGAGCCGGAAGTAGCCGAGCCCGTGCTGGTGAAAGAGTATAACCGCAACGGCGTGCTCATCTACGAGAAAGACAAGCTCGACAACCGCGGCAAACCCGATAACTCCCGCCCCGGCGCCCGGCGGTAAAGTGCTACAACGGCTCTCAGGTCTGTGTAGCAATGTCGTGCTGATGTTTCGCCTCACCCCCCGGCCCCCTCTCCGGAAAAGGAGAGGGGGAGCCTAACAAAGAGAGTACGCTGTCCTAAAAAACCGCTATAAGCATCCTTATGAGGACGCCGGATGAAACATCCGTAGGAAGGCAAAGCCAATGCATCTTTGTCACGGCTCTAAGCTTCCAACTTCTCGAAAGCCCCTGATGCCAATGCGGACATCAGGGGCTTGTCGTATTTAATGACGTCAGGCTCCCCCTCTCCTTTTCCGGAGAGGGGGCCGGGGGGGGAGGCGCCCGGCAGGGGCTTTGGAGTAGGTCAGCACTTGTCACCTTGAGAAGATTGCTTTGTTCCGCATCCTCGCAGTGACAGCCAACCATCAATAGAAAGCATCCTCGAAATGCTCGACGCGCAAGCCGGCAGCGGTAGGCGTGAGGGCAACGATGTCGAAGCGGATGTCGCCGGACCAGCTGAGGTCCTCCTGGACTTGCTCGGCGGCCAGGCGCAGGAGCTGCCGTTTCCGCTCGGTCACAAACTCCTCGGGGTGCCCGTACTGCACCGAGGAACGGGCTTTTACCTCCACGAACACCAACAACTCGTGGCCCTGCCGCACAATCAGGTCTACCTCGGCGCGGCGGTGGCGGTAGTTGCGGTGCACCAGGGTGTAGCCGCGCTGCTCCAGGTAGCGTAGCGCAGCGTCCTCGCCGTCGTGGCCGAGCTGATGGGCAGATAGAGGCATACGGGAAGGAAGGGAGCCGCGTCGGAGTCTTGGGCTGAACACGGCTAAGCAGGAAAACTCAACTGTTAAGGTTGGCGCTAAAACTAGTACCTTTGCGCGTTTTCTGAGAAAAATCGAAGCCCTATGAAGACTCTGGTCGAGCAGTTTAATGCGCAAATGAGAGATGCCATCCGCGTCGGGAAAGCCAGCCAGCTGGACTTGCCGAAGAAGGCCTACCGCAACGTCGTAATTGCCGGCATGGGCGGTTCGGGCATTGGTGGCAGCGTGGTGCAATCTATCCTGCTCGACAAGCTGCCCGTGCCCGTAACGGTAGTAAAAACCTACACGCTGCCGGCCTTTGTAGGCCAGGACACGCTCTTTATCGGCTGCTCCTTTTCGGGCAACACCGAGGAAACCCTCGAAGCCCTGACTCACGCCCAGCAGCAAGGCGCCACCATCGTGTGCGTGATGACGGGCGGCGAGATGCAGAAAGTGGCCCAGGAGCGCAACTATCCGCATATCATGTTCCCCGGCGAAAGCAAAATGCCCCGCGCCAACATCGGCTACTCGGCTTTCCAGCTGTTTTACGTGCTCGAAGCCGCCGGCCTCATCGACGGCTCCTACCACGCCGACCTCGACGAAGCCGTGCAGCTGATTGAAGCCACCGAGGAAGCCGTGCGCCAGGAAGCCCAGCAGATTACCACTGCCCTCCAGGACCGCCTGCCCATCGTCTACGCCGATGCCCTGCTCGAATCGACGGCCGTGCGCTTCCAGCAGCAGGTGAACGAAAACAGCAAGCAGCTGTGCCACGTGAACACCTTTCCGGAGATGAACCACAACGAAATTGTGGGCTGGGAATTTCCGAAGCGTATTTTGTCCGCCAGCACCGTGCTCTTTCTGCATTCGTCGTTCGACCACCGGCGCGTGGCCCAGCGCATGAACCTGTGCCGCCCCGTGTTCGAGGCCCAGGGCGCCCAGGTGCTCGACGTAACAGCCCAGGGCCGCTCGCTTACCGCCCAGGTTTTCTACCTCATCCACCTGCTCGACTGGGTCAGCATCTACCTGGCCGAAGCCAACGGCATCGACCCGGCCCCGGTGAAGGTAATCGACCGGCTCAAGCAGCAACTGTCGGCTCAGTCGGCGTAAGCTGCCATCCTCAGCACGAAATGGCTAAATTGCTGAATGCAGGAAACGGACGTTTGGCAGCCAGCCGGCGCGCTTCGCTTTTCCTGCTTTCCGCGGTTTAGCCATTTTTTCTGCCCATGTCTACTACGTACTCTTCCTGCGCCAGCCCGGTAGCAGCGGCTGTCGCCCCAGTTGCGGCGGCTCCGGCCGCCGCGGGCCAAAACCGCCGCATTGAGGTGCAGCGGCTGGGCCAGGTAGCCTACCAGCCCACCTGGGATTTGCAGGAACAGCTGCTGGCCGACACCCTGGCCGTAAAAACCAGCAACCGCCAGGCTGCCGAAGCCGGCGCTGCGCCCCTGCCTACGCCCAACTATCTGCTGCTATGTGAGCATCCGCACGTGTATACGCTGGGCAAGAGCGGCAAGCCCGAGCACCTGCTGCTCGACGAGGCCGGCCTGGCGGCGCACGGAGCTACCTTTCACCGCATCAACCGCGGCGGCGACATCACCTACCACGGCCCCGGCCAGCTGGTGGGCTACCCCATTCTCGACCTCGACAACTTCTTCACCGACATTCACCGCTACCTGCGCGCCCTGGAAGAAGCCGTTATGCAGACGCTGGCCGGGTACGGGCTGGTGGCCGGCCGCATTCCGGGCCTGACGGGCGTGTGGCTGGATTTCGAGGAAGGTGCCGCCAACCCGCGTAAAATCTGCGCGATGGGCGTAAAGTGCAGCCGCTGGGTGACCATGCACGGCTTCGCCCTCAACATAACCACCGACCTCACGTATTTCGGCCACATTGTGCCCTGCGGCATTACCGACAAAGCCGTGACTTCGCTTCAGCAGGAGCTGGGCTACGCGGTGCCGGTGGCCGAGGTGCAGGAGCGGCTGCTGCCCCAGCTGGCCGCGCAACTGGGCGCCGAGCTGTTCTGAGCCGATTTAGCAAGCCGCTGTATGAAAAAAGATATTTCATTTGATCCGGTAGAAGGCGTGTCGGTGGCCGTAGTGCCCGACGATGCCGCCGCTACCGCCGAAGGCCAGGCCGGCTGGCAGGTGTACCTGCTCAACCACAACGAGTATCCGCTGCGCAACGTGATTGTGAATGCCAACGGCTACGGCAGCAATCCGGAAGGGGAGCCCGTGCGTACGTCTACGCTGCGCCACGTGCTGCTGGAAGTAGAGCCCCGCTCGGCCGTGCCCATTGAGCCCATCGACCCGGCGCTGTTTCACCTTAACAATCAGTATTGGGTCAGCTACTACCGCGGGGCGCAGATCTTCGACAAGAAGTTCATCTTTGTGCCCGATTCCATTGTGCCCGACAACCTGACGCACATTGCCCTGCTGGAGCGTTCCGGCGTGCTGCACAGCTAGGCCTGCTTACTTATCACCGGGCCTCCGCGCGGGGCCCGCTTACCTTAGATCCGAACCGCAATGAATGCACTCGGAATTCAGTTGGGCTTGTCCTCCCTGTGGGCATTTCTGGTGGCACTGTTCGCCGTTCCGTCCATCATCTACATTGCCCATCTGAAGAACATGCTCGACACGCCCAATGTGCGGACCGTGCATGAGTCGCTGACGCCGCGCCTGGGCGGGGTAGCCGTGTTTGCCGGCTTCATGTCGGCCCTCACCATCTTCGCCCCCCTCGATAATGGCGTGCAGCAGCTGCTGGCCGGGTGCATCGTCCTGTTTTTCGTGGGGCTGAAAGATGACCTGGTGAGTATATCGGTGTCCAAGAAGTTCATCGGCCAGCTCCTGGCTACTGGTGTGGTAATGATTATGGCCGAGCCCGAAATCCGCATCACCAACTTCCAGGGCATTTTGGGTGTGCACGAGCTGCCGGTGGGCATCAGCTACGCCTTCACCTTTCTGGTTATCGTCGGCATTACCAATGCCATCAACCTGATTGATGGCCTCGACGGCTTGGCCGGCACCATCGTCCTGATTATCGTCAGCACCTACGGCTACTACTTCTACCGCTACGGAGGCCCCAACTTCCAGAACTACGTGTTCGTGTCGGTGTGCGTGGTGGGCGGCATGCTGGGCTTTCTGCGCTACAACTTCCATAAAGCCACCATCTTCATGGGCGACACGGGCTCTTTGGTCTGCGGCTTCATTGTGTCGGTGCTCACTATTCAGTTTATTGAAATGGGCCTGAAAGTGGGGCAGCCGTTTGCTTCCTCGTCGCCGGCAGTAGCGGCCGGCATTCTGTTCGTGCCTCTGTTTGATACGTTGCGCGTGTTCATCGTGCGCATGATGGCCGGCCGCTCGCCCTTCTCCCCCGATAAAAACCACGTGCACCACCGCATCTTGGCCATGGGCTTTCAGCAGATCAGCACGGTTATGCTGCTGGCCCTGCTCAACCTGATTGTGATTTTGTTTGTCATCAATTTCGCCTACCTCGGCAACACAATGCTGATTGCCGCCCTTGTGGCGTTTTCCTGTCTGCTAAGCATTTTCCTGGGCGTATACCACAGCCGAACCGCCCGGCAGCGCGTGGCCTCTTAACCCCAGGTTTGCTGCTCCTTTTGCCCCTGTCACTCACTTTCCACCCTCGGCCTAGTGCGCACTCACCATCTTCGTTTGGTTTTGTGGTTGCTGTGGCTGGCCGGGCTGGTCTCGGCAAGTAGAGCCTGGGGCGCCGAGTACCGGCCGTTGCCGCCCGCCCCGCGCGCCGGCCTCACCACCGACTGGCTGATCTACGATGAGGCCCGCAACCGCCTCGTCCTCTACCTGCCCGACTACCATCCGCCGGCCCACGCCTATTATCAGTGGCTGATGGTGCAGCCCGGCAAGCCGCTACGCATTACGTTCACGGCCCCCGAAAATCTGAGTCTGTTTCTGGACAACCGGCTGGTATTCACGGCCACCAAGCCCGCCGCCTACACCCTGGACCTGGCCCGTCTGCTGCCGAAAGAAAGCGGTTCGGGGCCTCACCTGCTGTGCGTGTGGCAGCCCGAAGGTGCTCCTAACCTGGAGTCTTTCACCAACGCCGTGGCTGCCCCGGCAGCTCAAAAGGGGCAAAGCGTGGCGCCGGCTCTGAGTGCTCAGCCCTGGCCGCGCACGCAGCAGGGCCAGAATGTGTTCATCGGGTTTCTGCTGCTGGTAGGACTGCTTTACGGTAGTCTGCGGGCCATGTACCAGCCCGGCTTTGCACGTATCTATCAGATTGAGGGCCTGCTCGGGCGACCTTCCGCCGAGCAAGACTTTCTCACCAAGCCCACGATTACGTGGCTGAATCTGATGCTGGTGCTGCTTTTCTCTCTGTCCTTCGCCCTGCTGCTGGTAGCCATTCACACCAACATCCAAAACATTGTCATTCTGCGCCAGCTCTTCGACGTGCCAGAGTCGGCCATTGTCAGCCGGGTGCTGCTGTACACGGCGTTGGTAGCGGGCTTTGTGCTGGGCAAGTACCTGTTTTTGGAGTTGATGGGCTACATCTTCGACCTCACGGAACTGGTGATGGTGCAGTACCGGGAATTCGTGCGCACCATCCTCTTCATCGGACTGTTTCTGCCGCTGGTGCTGCTGCTCTATCTGGGCCTGCACCAGCGCCTGCCCGCCACGGTACTGTGGGTTTCCAACGGCGTGGTTTCCTTGCTGTTGGTGGCTAGTGTGCTGCGCGTAGCCCGCACCATTCATCGTCGGGCTTCCCTCCTAAATCTGCATTTGTTTTCGTACCTTTGCGCCACAGAAGTGATTCCCCTTGTCATTCTGCTGAAGCTAATCGTTTTTACCTACTAAGCTGCGTAAGCTGCTCCTCGTGCCGGCTCGCCGGCTTTCGCCCCCCAACACTCCCTTATTGCTTTTAGATCTACTCTTTTTTCTACCCTATGGCCGAGAGCAACGACAAACCGGGGACGGGCCGTCACGCCAAGCGCATCTCCAGCATCCTTGTCACCCAGCCTAAGCCCACCAATGACGTCTCGCCTTACTTTTCCATCGCCGAAAAGTACGGCATCAAAGTAGACTTCCGGGAATTTATCGAGGTGCAGCCGGTATCCTATAAGGACTTTCGCAAAGAGAAGGTAAATATCCTCGAGCACACGGCCATCATCTTTACCAGCCGCAACGCAGTCGACCACTTTTTTCGCATTTGCCAGGAAGCCAAGATTGAAATGCCTGCCGAGATGAAATATTTCTGCATCTCGGAGCAGACGGCCAACTACCTGCAGAAATACATTGTGCTGCGCAAGCGCAAGCTCTTCGTGGGCCAGCGCACCGCCGCCGATTTGTTTGACGTTATCAAAAAGCACAAGAGCGAGAAGTTCCTGTATCCGTGCTCCGACATCCGCAAGGACGATATTCCGGAGTTCATGCGGGCCAATAACTTCAAGTTCACCGAGGCTGTCATCTACCGCACCGTTGCCAGCGACCTGTCCGACCTGTCCGACGTCAAGTACGATTGCATCGCCTTTTTCAGTCCGTCGGGTATCAGTTCGTTGTTTATCAACTTCCCGGATTTCGAGCAAAACGGCACCCGCATTGCCGCTTTCGGGCCCACCACGGCCAAAGCCGTACTAGAGGCTGGCCTGGAGCTCGATATTGAAGCCCCCCAGCCCAACGCCCCATCCATGACCGGGGCCATTGAAGCCTACATCCGCTATCATCATGGTGCTGATGCCGGCAAGGAGAAAAGCAAGACCGGAAAGCAGAACGCTTAATACGTCATACAAGTGAAAGAGGAGCAGCCTTCGCTGCTCCTCTTGCGTATAGGTGCGGAATCATCTCAGCGGTTTTTTCTCTACATTTGGGAACGTACGCTCCCTTCTGCACACATTCAGGTCAGCTGCTCCGGCTCCATTGTTATGAAAACCTTTATACTCTGCGTGGCATCTTTGCTGCTGGCCGGTCGGACTATAGCCCAGCAGCAGCCCCAGTTTAGCCAATATGGCCTCAACGGCATGTACCTGAACCCAGCATACGCCGGGATAAAAGGCTACGGTGAATTTACGCTGATTGGCCGCTCTCAATATTTTAACTACCAAGGTACTTTCGACGAAGGCGGCTCTCCCAACACAGCTATACTCACGGCTTCAATGCCCGTGCCGGCTCTGGCCGGAGGCTTGGGCCTGAGCATATACCGGGACCAAATAGCCCAGATGACCACCACCAATGTGCAGCTTTCCTATTCCCGGCACATTACCGTTGGGGAAGAGGGCCGGCTGGGTATTGGTGTGCAGGGTCTTTTCAACAATATTTATCTGGGCCGTTACCGGGCCAACGACGAAAGTGATGAGTTTGTACCTCGTGAGGGCTCCGACGCCAAGTTTGATGTCGGCGCTGGCCTCTGGTACGAAGCCCCAAAGCTATACGCTGGCCTGAGCTTCAATAACTTACTGCGCGCAGACTACCGGTTCCGCAGCGAGGCCAGCCTAGGGCGGGAAACTGCCCGGTACATCAACGAAAATCACGCCTATCTCACTGGCGGCTACAATATTGACCTTACTTCTTCCGTTGTCTTAACACCCACCGTTCTGGTCAAAATGGTGTTGCCTGGTGAGTATGGGAGCAGTGATAAATTCTCATTTCGCAACAACTCGTACGAAATTGGGGCGCGGGCTACGTTCAACGAGCGTTTCTGGGGAGGACTGGGGTACCGTTCGGAAGAATCTTTTACGGCATTAGGTGGGTTGAGCTTCGCAAAAGACAACGCCGTGCGGGTGGGATTAGCTTACGACATAATTGCATTTAATCAGGATGCTCGGGCATTCAACTCATTTGAAATACTATTATCGTACCGGCTACCCAAGCCCGGCGTTGTGGTGCGGCCAGCTATTCGCACTCCTCGGTATAGCTTTTAATTTCAAGGTTTTTGCCCCTAACAACTCGGCCCAGTTATTGCTATTGGGTCAGGCTCATACTTGAAAAGCTCGGGTGTCGTCAACCATTGTTTATCTGGCGATTAGGCTGGTTTGTAGACATTTTGAAACCATTGGGCAATTGACTTGCGTTCCAACCGCTGAATCGCTAGATTTGCCAGCTCACAAAATTGTAATCTTTGGGTATCGCCGCCTGAACAGTTTTTTCTTCCTCTCATGAACAAGTTTCTCGTATTGCCCCTCGTCGCTCTCTCGACGCTACTGCTGGGGGGCTGTGGTTTTGGCAAAGGCCCGCAAGGCGACCTGGTCGGAGCTGAGGACCGGCCTGAGTTCAATCCACAGGAGGTTCCGTTCGGTATGGTACCGTGCCCCGGTGGCACGTTCCACATGGGGCAGACTGATCAGGACATTTCGGCTTCTATGGTTAACATGAACAAGCAGGTAACTATTGCCGGCTTCTACATGGATGAGACCGAGATTACCAATAATGAGTATCGTCAGTTTATGAATGCCATCCGGCAGGACTCCATTGACGTGCTCGGCGAGGAGTACGTCATGACCGAGCTGTACCCGGATACTACGGTGTGGGTGCGCGACTTCACTTATCACATGGGCGACCCGCTCATGGAGTACTACTACACCCACCCGGCTTTCGACGATTATCCAGTAGTAGGTGTTGACTGGTTTGCGGCTAAGTATTTCTGCAACTGGCGCACCAAGCACAAGAACGCCGCCAACGAAGAGGCTGGCCTGGCACCGACCCCGAACTTCCGCCTGCCTTCCGAAGCTGAGTGGGAGTATGCCGCCCGCGGCGGCCGCGACCTGGCCACGTATCCGTGGGGCGGTCCGTACTTGCGCAACTCCAAAGGATGTATGCTGGCTAACTTTAAGCCCGGCCGTGGCGACTACGCCTCGGATGGCTACGCTTACACCTCGCCGGTAGGGGCTTTCTTCCCCAACGACTTTGGCCTGTACGACATGTCGGGCAACGTAGCTGAGTGGTGTGACGATGCTTATATGGAGGCTTCGGTGCCGGTAGTGTGGGACATGAACCCTACTAACCCCGACGACAATGAACCCCGCAAAGTAGTACGCGGTGGCTCCTGGAAAGACATTGCCTACTTCCTCGAAACGGGCACCCGCAACTTTGAATATCAGGACTCGGCCCGTTCTTACATTGGTTTCCGCACGGCAATGATTCAGATTGGTACTGGCTCTAACTAACCGCCAGAACGGTACCAATTGGTGATGCTTGCCAATCTTTTCCTATCAGTCTTTTACACTTTTCTTAACACTCCACTACTTTCTTTTTTCCAACTTTCACAACATGGCAGCAAAAGGCGGTAACTTTTTCTACGATGTGGTAATGCCGAAAATCTACGGCATCGGGGCTGCAGTCGTAATTATTGGAGCACTATTCAAAATACTTCACTTGAAGTTTGCTGATGAAATGCTCATCGTTGGTCTGGGTACGGAAGCTCTCATCTTCTTCTTGAGCGCCTTCCAGCCGCAACCCAAAGAAGTAGACTGGTCGCTGGTATATCCGGAGTTGAGCGAAGGCTATGACCCCTCGACCAACAGTAACAAGTTTGTGGAGCAGAACACCGGTAAAGGTCTGACTCGCAAGCTGGACGACATGCTGAAAGATGCAAACGTAACTCCCGAAGCTATTGCTTCGCTGGGCCAAGGCCTGAACCGCTTGAGCACGACCACGCAACAGCTTTCGACGCTGGGCGAAGCCACTAACGCTACCGAGGAATATACAACTAAGGTTCGCTCGGCGGCCCAGTCGCTGGAGCGCATCAACGAGGCATACGCCAACACGGCTCAGGCAATGAGCGCCATGTCGGATGCTACCAATGATGCCCGTGAGTACCATGTTCAGGTGCAGAACGTAACCAAGAACCTGGGCGCACTGAACGCGGTGTACGAAATGGAACTGCAGGATGCCAACACGCACCTGAAGTCGATGAACAAGTTCTATGGCACGCTGACGCAAGCCATGGAAAACCTGACCGAGGCCGGCAAAGAAACCGACCAGTTCAAACAGGAAGTAACCAACCTGACTACTAACCTCCACTCGCTGAACCGCGTGTACGGCAACATGCTGAACGCAATGCGCGCTACCAGCTAATTGTCAGGCTTATAAAATGGGGCGGAATGACACTCGGCTCCTAGACTTCCTACACAGCAGAATAGACACAGAGAGATACGATGGCGGGAGCAAAAGAGACTCCGCGGCAAAAGATGATTGGCATGATGTACCTGGTACTGACTGCCCTTCTTGCCCTACAAGTAAATTCAGCAATTCTGCTGAAGTTCAAATTTCTGGATGACAGTCTACTCGGTGTAAACGATAAGACTGCTCGAGCCAACGAAGGTGCCGTAAAAGGCATCCAGGAGACAGTAGCCAAAAACCGTAACCAAGCCCGAGACCTGGCTATTTTGAAGCAAAGCCAGAGTGTGCGGGAACGGACTGCTCAAATGGTGAGCTACCTGCGTGACGTACGGACTAAATTGCTGGACGCCACGGAGAACAAGAGCAAAAACGAGTACAAGAATATGGAGGCTTCCGATAAGGTAGCCAACATCATGCTTGGCGGAGCGGGCAGCCGTAATGGTCTGGGTTACAAGCTAAAAGACCAGCTAAATAGCTATGCTGCTGACTTGGGAAAACTGGTGCCCGGCTTCGCAGCTCCGGCTCTGGCTCTGGATGCTAAGGATGACCCAGCCGTAACCGCCGACCAGAAGAGCAAAGACTTTGCTCAGCTCAACTTTGAAAACACCCCGGTGGTAGCTGCGCTGGCTGTGCTGTCGCAGAAAGAAACCGAAGTGCTGAAGTATGAAGCTGATGCGCTGAATAAGCTGGCTGCTCAGGTAGGTGCCACTACGATTGTATTCGATAAAATTGGAGCTTTTGCCAGCGCTGAGTCGAACACAGTAGCTGCCGGTACGAAGTATAAGGCTGAGCTGTTTTTGACGGCTTCCGCTTCGGACTTGCGCCCCAGCATGACCCTGAATGGTTCGCCGCTGTCCGTCGGTCCCGATGGCAAAGGTAAGATTGAGTTTACGGCTACGCCTGGCGGCTTTGATGAAGCTGGCAACGCTAAAAAGTCGTGGACTGGTACGATTCGCTTTAAGCAGAACGGCCGCGACACTACGTTCCGCGTGACGGTGCCCTACACCGTAACCAAGCCCGTAATGCAGATTCAGTCGGCTTCAGTACAGGCACTGTATTTCCGGTGCGGTAACAAGCTGAGCGTACAAGTGCCCGCCCTGGGTGCTCAGTATCAGCCGAGCTTCTCAGCTTCGGGCGCTAACGTTATTAAAGGTGCCAAGACCGGTGAAGTAACGCTGGTGCCGAACTCGAAAGAGGTAACCCTGAGCGTTAGCAACGGCGGCAATTCCATTGGCTCACAAACCTTCCAGGTTCGTCCGATTCCGAAGCCCGAGATTAAATGCATCGTAGGTGGCCGCGAGGCCAACGAAAAGCAAGGCACTCCGGTAAACGCCGTGCGCAACATGCAGCTGCGTGCCGTGCCCGATGCCGGATTTGCTACCTTCCTGCCTGAAGACGCTCGTTATCGGGTAACGCGCTACGAGGTAACGCTGGTTCGTGGTAAGCGCCCCGCTATGCCAGCAATTTCTGTTAATGGTCCCAACGTTGATCTGAGTTCAGTAGTGAATTCGGCCCGTGAAGGTGACCGTCTGTACATCGAAGTGAAGGAGGTACAGCGCATGAACTTCCAGGGCAACACCGAACCGGTGAATGTGTCGAAGCAGTTCAATATTCCGTTGCTGTAGTCGTTGTTTAGCCTGAACTAAGTGCCGCGCTTTTTTGATTACCATGGTATGAACAAATTCCTCTCCTTCGCCGCTGTAGCGGCTGGCTTGACGTTGTCGGTGGCAGCTTCGGCTCAGGAACAAGCTACCACCGCTAGCAGCACCGGCTCGTACCGCCCAATTCCGAATTCGGACATCATGTTCCGCAAAACGATCTGGCGTGCAATCGACCTGCGCGAGAAGCAAAACAAGCCTATGTTTGCGGAAGGCAAGGAAATCAGCCGTGTAATCCTGGACGCGGTGAAGCGCGGCGAGCTGCAAGCTTACAAGAACGATTCCTTGACGTCGACGCTTTCGCCCGCTGAGGTGCTGAGCAATTCTTCCTACGCTGAAACCAATGCTGGCCTGAGCGAAGAAGAAAAGGCCGCTGGCTTCACCGAGGAAAGCTTAGCCGATGACGGCTGGGGTGCTCCGGCTTCCAAAGGCAAAAATGGTAAGTCGTCGGCGAAAGCTGCTCCAGCCAAGCCTGCTGCCCCGCCGAGCTACGAGTATCGCCCCAAGGAACTGTACCAAATGGAATTGAAGGAAGATATGATCTTCGACAAGAAACGGTCGCGGATGTATCACGACATCAAGTGCATTGGTCTGCTGGTGCCTTCCACGCTGGCCACCAACACCTCGGGTATTGAAAAGACCATTGGCTATTTCAAGTACAGCGACTTGGTGAAAATGTTCCGGAACAATCCGGATAAGGCCATCTGGTTTAATCCCCAGAATGACGCCCAGCACAAGAATCTGGCAGATGCTTTCGAGTTGTGGCTGTTCAACTCTTACATCGTGAAAGTGTCGAACCCAAATGATGCTCGCCTAGATGAAATCTATGGTGGCCAGCAGCAAGGCATTCTTGCTTCGCAGCAAGCTGCGTCTGACCTGATTGAGTACGAGTACAACCTGTGGTCTTTCTAGGACCACGGATTAAGACGGTTTTTTTGGATTACACGGATTTTGTAGCCGATTTACTGTTGGATGAGATAGATATAAAAGAGCCCTGGCCTTGCGGCTGGGGCTCTTTTGCGTTGGGGGCGGCGGGTGAGCTGCCAGGCCAGCGAATATGCGGCTAGGCTAGGGCTGCTGAGGAGTTTCCTGCTGATTGAAATACTCAATCAGGATGCGGGCTTTGGCCTTTCCGACTTCGGCAATCAGCTCTGATTCGCTTAATTCTCTGATTTTCTTCACTGACTTGAATTTGGTCAGGAGCTTGTCGGCGGTGACGGGGCCGAGGCCCTTGACGTCGGTTAGCTCGGTTTTGAGGGTAGCAGCGTCGCGGCGGGAACGATGGAAGGTGATGCCGAAGCGGTGAGCCTCGTCGCGCATGCGCTGGATGAGGCGCAGCGTCTCGCTCTTCTTGTCGATGTAGAGCGGTAGCGGGTCGTTGGGGACGTAGATTTCTTCGAGGCGCTTAGCAATGCCGATGATGGGAATCTGACCCCAGAGGCCGAGGTCTTTCAAAGCCTTGACGCCCATGCTGAGCTGGCCTTTGCCGCCGTCCACGATAACAAGCTGGGGCAGGCTGGCACCTTCGTCGAGCAGGCGGCGGTAGCGGCGCGTCACGATTTCGTACATAGAGTCGAAGTCGTTGGGGCCCACCACGGTTTTGATGTGGAAGTGGCGGTAATCCTTTTTACTGGGTTTGGCGTTGCGGAAGCATACCATGGCCGCCACCGGATTATCGCCCTGAAAGTTGGAATTGTCAAAGCATTCGATATGCTTGGGCAACTCGGTGAGGCGCAGGTCCTTCTTCATGGTTTCCATGATACGCACCTCGTTCAGGTCCTTGCTCCGGTCGTTCATGCTTTCCTTCTCCTTGCGCAGGTAGAGCACGTTTTTGATGCTCAGCTCCAGCAGCTTCCGCTTGTCGCCAATCTGGGGCTGGCTGATGCTGACGCCGGGCAGGGGCAGGCTGGCAATGGGCACGTTGGTCAGGATTTCCTTGGACTGGCTCTCAAACTCTTCCCGCATCTGCATAATCAGCGGGGCCAGGATTTCCTCGTCGGCCTCGTCCAGCTTCTTCTGCACCTCAATAGACTGGGTGAGAATGATGGAGCCGTTCATCACCTTGAGGTAGTTGATGAAAGCCGACTTCTCGTTCGACGCAATGCTGAACACGTCGATGTTGGTGAGGTTGGCATTGACGATGGTGCTCTTGGCCTGGAACTCGTCGAGCTTGTCGAGCTTGAGCTTGAGCTGGTGAGCCAGCTCGTACTGCTGTTCCTGGGCGGCCTGCATCATCTTCTCGCGGAAATATTGCTTGGGCAGGCGCAGGTCGCCGTTCAGAATCTGCCGGATTTGCTGGATGTACTGGTTGTAGGTTTCCTCGTCCTGGAGGGCTTCGCAAGGCCCCTTGCAGTTGCCGAGGTGATACTCCAGGCACACCTTGAACTTGCTGGCCTCAATGTTCTGGGGCGAGAGGTTGTAGGTGCAGGTACGCAGGGGGTACAGGGCCCGAATCAGCTCCAGCAGCACGTTCATGGCCGTGAGGTTGGCGTAGGGGCCGTAGTAGCGGCCGTCGCCGGGGCGCTTGTTGCGGGTCGGAATCAGGCGGGGGAACCGTTCGTTGGTGAGCAGCAGGTAAGGATAGGTTTTGCCGTCCTTGAGCAGGATGTTGTACTTGGGCTGGTGCTGCTTGATGAGGTTGTTTTCCAGCAGGAAGGCATCCGACTCCGAGTCTACGATGGTAAACTCGATGCGGTGGATGTTCTTGACCAACTGTTGGGTTTTCTTGTTGTGGTCCTGCTTGGTGAAGTAGCTGCTGACGCGCTTGCGCAGGTCAATAGCCTTGCCCACGTAGATAATGGTGTCGTCGGCGTCGAAATACTTGTAGATGCCGGGCCGGTGCGGCAGCTGGCGGATTTGGTCTTGCAGGTGTTCTTTGGCGGCCATAAAATCACAGATGGTGCAGATTGAACTGATTTCGCGGATTCGTGCGTAGGCTAGAGCCAGTCAATCGTAGTTTTTCTCGCTGAGGTACGCAGAGGGTTTGCGCTGAGGTTCGCAGTGCAAGTAGGTGCGCCCGAGCTGTAACAAAAAATGTGGCCGGTACATCCCAGCCACATTTTCAAAAAACAGTGAAATCCTCCTAATCAGCACCCCAGCCAGCACCTGCCATTGACTCGACCAATCAGCGAAATCAGTTCAATCTGCCCAATCTGTGATTTAGATATCCTCCTCGTTCAGGTCGTCGAGCTGCACCTGGTTGAGCTTCTGGTCCGACGGGATGGTGTCGCGCTGGGTGGCGCCTTCGTAGTAGCGGGAGCAGTCAGTTTCGATGCTGAGCGGCTGGGTAGGCTTGGGAAAGGGGCCGGTGTTGATGCCGATGCTCTTGTCGGCGTACACCTTGCGCATAAACAGGCCGTAGATGGGCAGAGCCAGGCGGGAGCCCTGCCCGTAGGTGCCCGTGCGGAAGTGGATGCTCCGGTCTTCGCCGCCCACCCACGTGCCGCAGGCCAGGTCGGGGGTGAGGCCCATAAACCAGGCGTCGGAGTAGTTGCTGGTGGTGCCGGTTTTAGCTCCGATTTCATACGGAAACTTAAAGCCGCCTTTCAGGATGATACTGGTGCCGCCCGGCTCCTCGGTAGCCCCGCGCAGCATGTAGGTCATCAGGTAAGCCGTTTCCTCGCTTAGTGCCTCGCGGGTTTGAGGAATGAACTCCCGCAGCAGGTTGCCGTTTTTGTCCTCGATGCGCATCACCATCATGGGCGCGGTCCAAACGCCTTTATTGACGAAGGTGCTGTAGGCACCGGTCAGCTCGTAGATGCTCACGTCGGAGGAGCCAAAGCCTACGGCTGGCACGGCCTCAATGGGAGAGGTAATGCCCAGGCGCTTGGCGTAGCTGACCACGGTTTCGGGGCCCAGCTTCTGCACCAGCCACGCCGTAATGGAGTTCAGGGACCGGGCCAGGGCCTGGCGTAGCGTGAAGGAGCGGCCGGAGTAGCTGCCCTCAAAGTTGCGGGGCGTGTAGGCCGGGCGACCCCGCTCGGCGGGAAAGGTGGTGGGCACGTCGGGGCGCTGGTAGCAAGGCGAGTAGCCCTGGTCGATGGCGGCTACGTACACGAATGGCTTGAACGTAGAGCCCGGCTGGCGGCGGCCCTGCTTCACGTGGTCGTACTTGATGTACTTGAAGTTGATGCCGCCCACCCAGGCCTTTACCTGCCCGTTCAGCGGGTTCATGGCCATGAAGCCGGAGTGGAGCAGGCGCTTGTAGTAAGCCAAGGAGTCCATCGGCGACATCAGCACTTCTTTCTCGCCCCCGTTCCAGGTAAACACCTTCATCCGGTACTTCTTGTTCAGGTAGTACTTGATGGAATCCTTGTTGTCGGGGAAACGGTTTTTGAGGGCCGCGTACCGCTCGGTGCGCTGGATGGCCGTGCTGAGGAAGTTGGGAATGACGCGGCCGTTTTCGTCGCGCCAGGGCTGCTGCCCGCGCCAGTGCTGGTCGAACCACCGCTGCTGCAGCTTCATGTGCTCAGCCACCGCCGACTCAGCGTACTTCTGCATCCGCGAGTCGATGGTGGTGTAGATTTTCAGGCCGTCGGCGTAGAGGTCGTGCTCGGTTTCCTTGGCCCACTGCCGCAGCATCTTGCTTACTTCGACGCGGAAGTAAGGCGCAATACCCTCGTTCTGGTTTTCAACCTTGTAGTCGAGCTTGATGGGCTTGGCTACGGCCGCGGCGTAGGCGGGCTCCTGGATATAGCCGTACTTGCGCATCTGGTTCAGCACCCAGTCGCGGCGCTTGCGGGACCGTTCGGGGTTGCGCACCGGGTTAAACCACGACGGCCCGTTTACCAGCCCCACCAGCAGAGCGGCTTCCTCCAGTTTCAGGTCGCGGGGGCGCTTGTTGAAGAAGGTTTTGGCGGCCGTGTGAATACCAAAGGCATTGGACCCAAACTCGGCCGTGTTCAGGTACATGCGCAGGATTTCGCGCTTGGTGTAGTTGCGCTCCAGCCGCACCGAGAGTATCCACTCCTTGGTTTTGGTGATGAGCATCCGCAGGCCGGGCACGTCGTTCAGGCGGCCGTCGTTGAGGTCTTCGCGGGTGCGGAACAGCAGCTTGGCTACCTGCTGGGTGAGCGTGCTGGAGCCGCGCCGCACGCGCCCCGTGGCCATGTAGTACGGAATGGCGGCCATGCCTTTCAGGTCGATGCCGGAGTGCTCAGCAAAGCGCACGTCCTCGGTAGCCAGCAGGCCGTCGATCAGGTGCTGGGGCAGGTCCTCGTACTCCACGGGCGTGCGGTTCTCGCGGAAGTACTTGCCCATGAGTGCCCCGTCGGCGGAGTAAATTTCGGAGGCCAGCTCACTCTTGGGGTTTTCGAGCGTGCGCAGGTTGGGCATGCGCCCAAACAGGTTCAGGAAGTTGATGCTAACGGCGAAAACGAAAAGAATCGAGGCCAGCACGCCACCCCCAAACAGCACCCAGAGCGTGCGAACAAACCGTGAATAGCGGCCGGGCTGGGTTGCTTTCCGAAACGACGACTTAGTTTTAGAAGTGGGCATTCTGAAAAAGAAAAAGGCTACTACCCGCCGGACACACGGGCAGCACCCGCCAAGCAGGTGCTGCCCGTGTGCTACCGTGCAGGCTAGCGGTACTGTTGCTGATAAAAACGCTGGTACGCGTCTAGGTCGCCGCTTTGCAGCAGCAGCGGCAGATTATCAATACTGATTAACAGGGTTTGGTAACCCGCCCCGCGCAGCTTGCTAAGCGGCGACTGAGGCCCCCGCAGCTTGAGGGCGTAGCTCTGGGCCACTTTGGAGCCGGCAAATGGCTCTACCACTACCAGTTCCTGTGCCGAGCCCAAGCTTTGCTGGCGCACCTGCAGGTTGTTGGCCTTGAAATAACGGCCATTATAGGAAGTCAGCTGCCCCGGCAAGCTCGGCAGCACCGCCGCATCCTTCGCCAGCACCAGCACCACCACGTGCGGGGCACTCAGGTTGGTCTTGTACGGCACGGCAGGCACTGCTGAGGCTGGTGCCGCCGGAGCTGGTGTGGCAGCAGTAGCCGGCGCCGACGCGGCAGGTGTGGAAGCCGGCGTAGAAGCAGGCACCGGCTTCGGCGCCGGGTTTGCAGCGGGCGGCGTGCTGGCAACCGGAGCAGCCTCAGTTGGGGCTGGCGTGGCGGCTGGCTTCCTGGGGGCCGGAGCGGGCTTCTTGCCACGGGCCCGCGCCTGGGCCGCGGCCATGCGGGCAGCTTTGGCCTCGTCAACTACGGGAGGAGCTGGGCTTGCAACCGGTGGCGTAGCCGGAGCCGGCGTAGAGGCGGGCGGCGCGTCTGGGGTTGCTGGCGGGGCAGCAGTGGGAGTGGGGGTAGGGGAGGCCGCCGCTGGCGCCGGATTGCCCGTCGTTGGAGCGCCAGGTGCGGCAGTGGGAGCCGGAGCTGGTGGCGCTTGGGCAACCGGAGCGGCCGGCGACTCATTCTCCCCGTAGAAAATGCGCAGGCGGTTATCGACCTCACCTGGCCGGAACATGGAAATGACCGGCTTATCGGTAGAGGCCAGGGCCCCCGTAATCTGCCCCTGCTCCTGCTGCTGATAGGTAGAAAGCAAGGAGGCGGCCTGGGGTGCCAGCGGGCTTTGGGGGTAGTCTTTGTAAAATTTCTCCACGGCTGCTTTAGCCGTCAGCGGGGGCTGGGTACGAATGGTGAGCAGGGCATTCAGGAAAGCCACCCGGTCGTTGAAGTCGTTTTCCGGATACTGGCGGCGGGCCCGCGCCAGCACGGCGGCCGATTTTTTGAATTCCTGCTGCTTGTAGAAGATAAAGGCCGAATCTACCAGCGCGGCCACCTGCGCGTTAACTGCCGACGTGCGCCGCAAGTATTCCGGGTCGGCCACCAGGCGGGCATACGAGGAGTTGGGGTACGCCTCGCGCAGACGCTGAGCGTAGCCTTCAGCCTTGGGGGTGTCGTTTTGCTCCTTATAAATAAGGTATAGAATGTAAAGTGCCTCCGGCGTGTGCCGGCCCTGCGGAAACCGGGTCAGCAGCCGCTCGTAGGTTTCGGCGGCCCGCACGGGTTCCCGCAACTGCTGCTTGTAAATGCCTCCCAGCGCGTACAAAGCCTCCTCCGTTTGCAGGTTGGAGGTCTGCAACAGGGCGGGAGTAAGAGGAACGTTCTGGCGGTATTGCTCCACCAAGGTGCGCAGCTGCGCGGCCGGATCGGGTGGGGGCGCCGCGGCGGCCGCCCCGCCGTTCACCACGGTGCTGGTGTTGCCGGCAATGCTGACCGGCACATTGCCGCCCTGGGCCGTTACGGGCGAGTTGCTGACCTGGCTTACCGTGCGCCAGTTGTCCTGCAAGGGCCGGTCGCCCCAGCGGCGGATAAACTCGCTGCGGGCCGTGCCCAGGCTGGTCGGGTTGTCGAAGTACCACTTGGCGCCGGTGTTCATCTCAGCAAAAGCCGTGGCGTCGAGGTCAGGCTGTCCGTCGCGGGCCGCATTGATACCGGCCGGCACGGCGGCCTGGCGGCTGCGCTCCTCCTCGCGGGCCTGCTGAGCAGCCAGGCGCTCAGCTTCCCGGCGCTTAGCGTCCAGCTCGGCTTGGGCATACGCAGTAAGGCGGGTGCGGAGCGTGGCCGTATCCAGGCGGGCCAAAGCTTGCAGGCTGTCCTGGGTTTCGATGATAGTTATCTGCTGGGCAAAGTCCTTGAGCGTAGCGGCCCGCTCGGCAATGGCCGCGTACTCCGGGGCCTCGCGGGGCAAAGCCTGCACGGTGCTGTCGTAGTAAGCAGCAGCCAGGCGGTACTTCTGGAGGTTTTCGTAGTAGATGCGTCCGGTGAGCAAGTAGGCGTACGACTTCTGCACCTGGCTAGCCCCCGGCGTCCGCACCGACTTTTGCAGCAGGGCCAGGGCTTGAGCCAGATCCGCCCGCCGGTACTCCAGCCGCCCCATCTCGTAATAGATCTTGTCGCGGTACTCCTTGTTATTCGGGTTTTTCAGCAGCTTGGTGAAGTACTTGTCCAGCCGGACCCGGTCGTTCTGGTTCAGGTCCGACACCTGCCCTAGCATGAGCTTGCTGAAGAAGTCTAGCTCGTAGGGCGGGTTGCGCTTCAGAATTTCATCCAGGTGCACGTACGCTTCTTTGTCGCGGCCCTGAGCCTGGTAGAGCTGAGCCAGGATGTAGCGCGTGCGCGACTTTTCATTCTTGGGCTCGATGTAGGGCAGGGCTCGTTCCAGGTTTTCAATGGCCTTCTCCGGCTCGTTGAGCTGCAAGTGGTACGCCGCCCGCGTTAAGAACAGCTCCCGCGCGTTCCGCGGCACGCCCTGCTCTTTGTCCAGAACATCCGACACGGCCTTGGCATTGTCCAGCTCCTTGGTAGCCAGAAACGTGCGCATCAGCCAAATCAGAGATTCGTGCTTGGCGTTGGGGTCCTGCGTGGTGGTGTTGATGTATTTAAACGTCTTGGCCGCATCCTCGAACTCCTTTTTATAATAGCGGGCCTTGCCGATGAGCAAGTAGCTGTCGTCGGTCCAGTCGGAGCCGGGGCGGTGCTGAATGGGCAGCGAGGCTTTTTTGATGACATCATCGAGGTCGGCCGTAACTTTGGCCACGGCCGCATCGTCCAGCGTCGGCAGCAGAGGCAGCACCCGGTTATAGTCGTTGACGCGCGCTTTATACAAGGCGTCCTCAGTGGCGAGTAGTTTCTCGCGGGCCAGGAAGTAGGCGTTGTCGCGGGCTACTACGTTGTCGTAGGCGTGGCCCACCACCGAGCGGCGCTCCGAGGCGCAGCCGCTCAGCCCGGCTGCCAGCAGTACAGCCGCCGAGGCGGCAGGCAGCTGGCGCAGAAAAAGAATCCGTGATGTTGTCAAAGCAGCAAAATAGCTCAGGGCAGATGTCAGGCTCAAAACGCGGGCCCCACGCCGATTCGTTCAGCTTACTGGCCCGTTCTTGTCTTAACGTAGCACCGTGGGTAAAATTACGGTTTTACTTGCTGAACCGTTCCGGCAGCGCAGTTCGGGCTTTTCTGGCCGCAAACGCCACCCCTGGCCCTGCCGCTACGTACTCTTTTTCCCGCCCTTAGCCTTCCTGCCATGTCCGCCGAAACGCCCCCTTCCTCCCGCCGCCCCACTCCAGACGGCAACGCCGACCGGCTCCGGGCCGTGGCCCGCTACTCCGGCATCGGCGCCCAAATGCTGGCCACCATCGGCCTGAGCACCTGGGCCGGCTACTGGCTCGACGGTCACTTCCGCACCCAAACGCCGTGGTTTACACTGAGTCTGATGCTGCTGGGCTTGTTTGCAGCTTTATATAATGTCATTCGCTCCCTGACCCGCGAGTCCTGAGCTAGCCGTAGTCTACTCCACTCCCGGCCGTATAGTCCTGAGCTGACTTCTCACTTCTCGCCTCTCATCCTTTGCTGCCTTGAAATCCTTTCTTCGTTCGTACGCGCTGTTCTGCCTGGCAGTGGGTTTTGTGCTGTATGCCGTGTACAGCCAGTTTGGGCCGCGCATCGTGCACCCGTTCACGGTCTATACCTTCAGCTTTTTCGTGGTGCTGACCGGATTGACCTACTGGGTTACGGCTCGGCTGGTGCGGGCTAATCCGGGTAATTTTATGGGGGCTTACTTCGGAACCATGGCCGCGCGGCTGCTCCTGTCGCTGGTGCTGGTGATGGTGTACCTTTTCCGGGGTGGGGCGCACGAGGGCAACGCGCGGTGGGCTTTTCTAGGGAGCTTCTTTCTCCTGTATTTTATCTTCGCCGGGTTTGAAGTCTGGAGCGTTCTGAGTAACTTGCGCCCGTTTTCAAAACCGGGTGAAACCACGGAATAAAGATTCTGTGTGAGCAGCCCTAAGTTATTCTGAATGAAGCGCTTACTGCTGGCTCTCTTCTGCTTTCTTTCGCTGTCGGTGTATGCCAATGAGCCTACCCCAACCATCGAGGAAGCTACCGATAAAGAGGCGTTCAACCCTGGGGAGATGATTCTTCACCACATCGGCGACGCCCACGAATGGCATTTTGCCACCTTCGGCGACGAGGCAGAGCACGGCACCCACCTCACCATTCCGCTACCCATTATTGCCTACCGCCCCGGCCACGGCCTAAGCGTGTTTTCCTCTTCCAGGCTGGCCGAAGGCAAGGTGTACGACGGCCTGAAGCTGGAGCACGAGCACCTGGTTTCGGAAGATGGCACCAAGGTATACGACTTCTCGATTACTAAAAACGTGGCCTCGCTTATGCTGAGCGCTGTGCTGCTGGTTATTGTATTCACCGCCGTGGCCCGTGGCTACGCCAAGCGCGGCAACGGCGCGCCCAAGGGCATTCAGAGCTTCTTTGAGCCGATTATCATCTTCATCCGCGACGAAGTAGCCAAGAAGGCTATCGGCCCGAAGTACGAGCGGTACATGCCTTACCTGCTCACCGTTTTCTTCTTTATCTGGTTCAACAACCTGCTGGGCCTGCTACCCGGCGGCGCCAACCTCACCGGCAACATTGCCGTGACCCTGACGCTGGCCGCGCTGACGCTGCTTATCACGCTGTTCAGCTCCAACAAGAATTACTGGGCCCACATCTTCGCTACCCCTGGGGTCCCGAAGCTGCTGTTGCCCATCATGATTCCGGTGGAAATCATCGGCATCTTCGTAAAGCCGTTTTCCCTGATGGTGCGTTTGTTCGCCAACATCACGGCTGGCCACATCGTCATCCTGAGCTTTATCTCGCTCATCTTCATCTTCCGAAACATTGCAGTTAGCCCTATATCCATAGCATTCGGCTTGTTTATCAACATGCTGGAGCTGCTGGTAGCCATTCTGCAAGCCTACATCTTCACCCTGCTCACGGCCATGTACATCGGCGGGGCAGTGGAAGAGCACCAAGATGCCGACTACCAGATGGGCGGTGGCAACGGAGCCGAGCCGGCTCACGCTCACGGCCACTAAGCCTTTCTCATCCCTGATTTTTTTGTTTTTCACTCCCCACAAACTTCTTTCTTATGCTTCTTTCTCTGTTGCTGCAACTTGCTAACTCTGTTGGTCTGGCTGTTTTTGGTGCTGCTATCGGTGCCGGTCTGGTTGTTCTGGGTGCCGGTCTGGGCATCGGCCGCATTGGTGGTCAAGCCATGGAGGCCATCGGTCGTCAGCCGGAGGCAGCTGGCAGAATTCAAACCGCTATGCTGATCGTGGCCGCTCTGATCGAAGGTCTGGCGCTGTTCGCAGTAGTAGTCTGCTTGCTGATTTCGTTCAAGCTGTAAGGATTAATTTAGCACAGGAGCAGCCCGCTGCGCGTCGCCTCAGCGCACGGCGCAGCGGGCTGCCTTGGCTTTCAGGCAGTAAGTATTCGGTAGTCAGTACTGGGTATTTAGACGAGTTGGTTGTTTCGCTTACTGCCCCTTTAAATACTCAGTACGAAGTACTTATTACTGACTACTCCTATGGGAATTGTAACGCCTGAAATTGGCTTAATCTTTTGGATGCTGGTCATCTTCGGCATCCTGATAGTCTTGCTGCGCTCCTTTGCCTGGAAGCCTATCTTAACTGCCCTGCATGAGCGGGAAGACTCGATTGAGTCGGCGTTGCGCATGGCCGATCAGGCCAAGCTGGAGATGCAGCAGCTGAAAGCCGGCAACGAAAAGCTGCTGGCCGATGCCCGCCTGGAGCGCGACCGAATTCTGAAAGAAGCCTCGGACGTGGCCAACCAGCTCATCGAGCAGGCTAAGAACAAGGCCAACGAGGAAGGCGGCCGCATGATCATGCAGGCCCGCGAAGCCATCCAGAACGAGAAGAATGCCGCCCTGGCCGAGGTGAAAAACACCGCCGCCCAGCTTTCCATCGACATTGCCGAGCGTATCCTGCGCCGTGAGCTGACCGACCAGCCCGCCCAGCAGCAGCTCGTCGACTCGTACCTGAAAGAAGTAAAGCTGAATTAGTAATAGGTATTGGGTAGTAGGTATTAGGACATTTAATTCGGTGTCAATCCTACTACCAACTGCCAATTACCTACTACCATCCCAATGTCTGAACTACGAGTTGCCTCCCGCTATGCGAAGTCGTTGCTGGATCTGGCTGAGGAGCGTGGGACGCTGGAGCAGGTGAAGCAGGACATGGACTTGTTCGCGAAAACGCTGGACGAGAACCGTGAGCTGCGCCTGCTGCTGCGCAACCCCATCGTGAAGCACGACAAGAAGCTGGCCATCCTGAATGCGGTGTTCGGCGGCAAGGTGTCGGAGCTGACCAGCAAGTTTTTCTCTATCGTCACCCAGCACGGCCGCGAAAGCGCCCTGGCGTACATCGGCTCCGAGTTTCGGAACCAGTACAACTTGCTGCGCGGCATGCAGGTGGCCGAGGTAACCACGGCCGCCCCCCTCACCGCCGAGCTGCGGGAGCAGTTGCGGCAGGTGGTGCGTCAGCAATCCGGCCTGCCCCAGGTTACGCTCACCGAGAAAGTAGATGCCTCGCTGATTGGCGGCTTCGTGCTGCGCATCGGCGACCGGCTGATTGACGACTCGGTAAGCTACCGGTTGCGCAAGCTGCGCACCGAATTTTCCAAGAACCCCTACCAATCCCAACTATAAACCACCATGGCAGAAGTACGTCCGGATGAAGTATCCGCCATTCTGCGGGAGCAGCTTTCCAACTTCAAAACCGAAGCCGAACTCGAAGAGGTAGGCACGGTGCTGCAAGTTGGCGACGGTGTAGCCCGCATCTACGGTCTGGGCAAAGCCCAGTCGGGGGAATTGCTTGAGTTTGAAAACGGCCTTCAGGCCCTCGTGCTCAACCTGGAAGAAGACAACGTAGGTGCCGTAATGCTCGGCGACTACTCCGAAATCCGGGAAGGCGCCACGGTACGCCGTACCAATAAGATTGCCTCCATCAAAGTGGGGGACGGCATCATCGGCCGCGTGGTAAACACGCTGGGCCAGCCCATCGACGGCCGCGGCCCCATCCAGGGCGAGCTGTACGATATGCCCCTGGAGCGCAAAGCGCCCGGCGTTATCTACCGCCAGCCCGTAAACGAGCCCCTGCAAACCGGCATCAAGGCCATCGACGCCATGATTCCGATTGGCCGGGGCCAGCGCGAGCTGATTATCGGCGACCGGCAAACGGGCAAGTCGACCGTTGCCATTGATACCATCTTGAACCAGCGCGAGTTCTACGAGCGCGGCGAGCCGGTATTCTGCATCTACGTGGCCGTGGGCCAGAAGGCCTCGACCGTAGCGCAGGTAGTAAACTCCTTGCAGCGCGGCGGCGCCATGGATTACACCGTGGTGGTGTCGGCTTCGGCTTCGGACCCGGCTCCGATGCAGTTCTTCGCGCCCTTCACGGGTGCCGCCATCGGCGAGTTCTTCCGCGACACGGGCCGCCCGGCCCTAGTGGTGTACGACGACTTGTCGAAGCAGGCTGTGGCTTACCGGGAAGTGTCGCTGCTGCTGCGCCGCCCTCCCGGCCGTGAAGCCTACCCCGGCGACGTATTCTATCTGCACAGCCGCCTGCTGGAGCGCGCCGCGAAGATCAACGCTTCCGACGCCATTGCCCGCGACATGAACGACCTGCCCGACAGCATCCGGCACCTCGTGAAAGGCGGCGGTTCGCTGACGGCCCTGCCCCTCATCGAAACCCAGGCCGGTGACGTGTCGGCCTACATCCCGACCAACGTAATCTCGATTACCGACGGGCAGATCTTCCTCGAAACCAACCTATTCAACTCGGGTATCCGCCCGGCCATCAACGTGGGCATCTCGGTGTCGCGGGTGGGTGGTAACGCGCAGATCAAGTCGATGAAGAAGGTAGCCGGCACGCTGAAGCTGGACCAGGCCCAGTTCCGTGAGCTGGAAGCCTTTGCCAAGTTCGGCTCCGACCTCGACGCCTCGACCAAGCTCACCATTGAGCGCGGCCGCCGCAACCTCGAAATCCTGAAGCAGCCCCAGTTCTCGCCCCAAAAGGTGGAAGACCAGGTGGCCGTTATCTACGCCGCCACCAACGGCTTGCTCGACCAGGTGCCCGTGAACCGGGTGCGGGAGTTCGAGAAGGAGTTTGTGCAGGTGATGAACACCCGCCACCCCGACGTATTGCAGGCCCTCAAAGCCGGCAAGCTGGACGACGAAATCACCGGCGCCATCCGCCAGGTAGCGAAAGACCTGTCGGCGGCATATTCTAAATAAGCTGCAAGCCTCAAGCTGCAAGCTGTAAGCTGATGTTCTTATCGTCGGCTAGGAGCTTGCAGCTTGTAGCTTACAGCTTGCAGCTCAATAAGAAATGGCTAGCTTAAAAGAAGTTCGGAGCCGGATTACGTCGGTGCAAAGCACGCAGCAGATTACCAAAGCCATGAAAATGGTGGCAGCGGCCAAGCTGCGTCGGGCCCAGGACAACATCCTGCGCATGCGCCCCTATGCCCAGCGGCTCAACAGCATTCTGAGCAACCTCACGGCCCTGGCCGGCCCCGACGTGACCAGCGAATACGGCACGGTGCGCGACGTGCGCCGCGTACTCATCATCGCCATTACCTCGGACCGCGGCCTGGCTGGCGCTTTCAACAGCAACATCTTCAAGGGTGTGAATGCCGTGGTGCAGGAGCGCTACGCCGCGCAGCTGGCCGCCGGCAACGTGACCGTGCTGGCCATTGGCCGCAAGGCGCACGAGTACTTCGGCAAGCGCCTGCCGCTGCTGGGCAACTTTCAGCACGTGTTTGGCAAGCTGTCGTTTGAGACAGTGCGCGAAGCGGCTGAAGCGGCCATGGACGGCTTCCGGGCCGGGCAGTACGACGAGGTGGTGATGGTGTACAACGAGTTCCGCAACGTAGCCACCCAGATTGTGCGCACCGAGCAGCTGCTGCCCCTGGTGCCCGCCGAGCAGCCCGCCGGCGCCCCGGCTCAGTCGAATGTGGACTACATCTTCGAGCCCTCGAAAGAGGAAATCGTGCGCACCCTGATTCCGCAGTCGCTGAAGATTCAGCTGTACAAGGCGGTGCTGGAAAGCAACGCTTCGGAGCACGGCGCCCGCATGACGGCCATGGACAAGGCCACCGAAAATGCCGGCGAGCTGCTGAAGCAGCTCAAGCTGACTTACAACCGCACTCGCCAAGCGGCCATTACCACCGAGATTCTCGAAATCGTGGGTGGCGCCGAGGCCCTGGCGGCTGGTCGGTAGTTTCTGCTAATGCTGAAAAGGCCCGCTTCCGTGAGGAGGCGGGCCTTTTTTAGTTTTGTAAATCCGCTTAGTCCGAGGTGTTTTCCAACCATCAGGCTAAGAGGTTGTAGGGCTACAGCTTCATGTACTGCCGCTTGGCCAGTTCCTGGCTGGGCTTGGGCGTTTCGGGATGCTGCTCCAGCAGGTCCCGTACTTGCTGGGGGGTAATTTCGGTGAAGTCCCGGATGACGTGCAGGGGCGCCTGGAACTTGTCGGCTTTGATGGAGGTGGTAAGGCAGATGCAGCGCATACCGGCTTTGTAAGCCGATTGTTCGCCCAGAATGGCATCCTCAAAGACCACGCACCGCTCGGGCGGGATGCCCAGCTCGTGGGCGGTAGTGGTGTAGGTGTCGGCGTGGGGCTTGCCGCGCTCCACGTCGTCTTTGCCCACCACCACGTCGAAGAAGCGGCGCAGGTCGAGGTGGTCGATAATGTAGCTGATGGTGTCGCCGGGGGAGCCGGTGCCCAGGGCCAGCTTGAAGCCGGCCGCGCGGGCCGCCTCCAGAAACGCGGTGAGGCCGGCTACTTCGCGGCGCTTATCCCAGTACAGCACCCGGTACAGAAACTCACGCTGGCTGGCGTATTCCTTGAGCTGTTTCTCGGGGACGGGGTTGGTGAAAACGGTTTTGAGGATGTTGGTGGCCGGCATCCCGTTGAGGCGCTCCAGCAGCTTGCGGGCGTTGGTGGTCAGGCCCAGGTCGCGGAACAGCAGCTGGAAGGATTTGGCCTGGTAAGGGGTGTTGTCGATGAGGGTGCCGTCCATGTCGAAGATGAGGGCATAGGGCTGGTCGGTTGTCATAGCTGGGAAAATGGAAAAGGTAATGGGCTGTACGGCCACCCCGGATTTAGGCTGCGGAGGAGCTGGGCATCCGGCGGGCGCGACTTTTCGCGTTTCAGCGTTGAACGGCTCCGTTCGGATGGTTTGGGTGAGGAGACGCACTTCTCAGCACCGTTGCCGCAACGCATGTCGCGTGACCAGGATATACAACATCAGCAACGACGAGACGCAAGATGTTGCGTCTCTACAGCCCCTATCTTTGCAGCCGTTCTTTTCTCTGGCTTACCTTCTTGAAAACACGCCTTTCTCTTCTTCTGGCTGCTGCTACGCTGGCGCTGCCGGCCGCGGCCCAAAAAGCGGCCAAACCCCTTAACCGGCCTAAGCTGGTGGTGGGCATCGTGGTGGACCAGATGCGCTACGACTATCTGTACCGCTACTGGAACAAGTACGGGCCGGGAGGCTTCCGGCGGCTGCTGGGCGAGGGATTCAGCTACGAAAACGCCCACTACAACTACGTGCCCACCTACACCGGGCCGGGCCACGCCAGCATCTACACCGGCACTACACCCTCGGTGCACGGCATCATCGGCAACAACTGGCTGGTGCGCGAAGCCGGCAAGGGCACCTACGTGACGGAAGACAACACCGTGCAGGCCGTGGGCGGTACGGCGGCGGCCGGGCAACAGTCGCCGCGCCACATGCTCACCTCCACCATCACCGACGAGCTGCGCCTGGCCACCAACTTCCAGAGCAAGGTGATTGGGGTGTGCATCAAAGACCGGGGCTCCATCCTGCCGGCCGGCCACTCCGCCAACGCCGCCTACTGGTACGACGGCGCCAACGGAGCCTTTATCAGCAGCACGTTTTACATGGCGGCCCTGCCGGAGTGGGCCCGGAAGTTCAACGCCGAAAACCGCGCCGCCCGCTACCTCGACAAGCCCTGGGAAACGCTGCTGCCCATCAGCCAGTACACCGAAAGCACCGCCGACGACGCGCCGTGGGAGGCCACGTTCAAGGGCGAGGCCAAGCCCGTATTCCCGCACGACTTGCCCGCGCTGAGCGGCGGCCTGCCCACGGCGGCCCGGCAAAACCTGGAAGCCACCGGCGAAAAAGCCCCGGCCCGCAACCTCGACCTCATCCGGTCCACGCCCTTCGGCAACTCCCTGACCCTGGACTTCGCCCTGGAAGCCCTGCGCGCCGAGCAGCTGGGCCAGCGCGGCACCACCGACTTCCTGGCCCTGAGCTTTAGCAGCACCGACTACGTGGGGCACCAGTTTGGGGTGAATGCCATTGAAACCGAAGACACCTACCTGCGCCTCGACCGGGACCTGGAGCGGCTGTTTACGTATCTCGACAAGACCCTAGGCCGCCGGCAGGTGCTGGTGTTTCTGAGCGCCGACCACGGCGCGGCTCACTCGCCCGACTTCCTGCGCAGCCAGCGCATCCCGGCCGGTTCCGTCGGCCCGCGCCTCCTGCGCGACTCTCTGCAGCAAGCCCTGGTGCGCCGCCACGGCCCCGGCCCGTGGGTGCTCAGCTACGAAAACCAGCAGGTCTACCTCAACCGCCCCCTGCTGCAACAGAAGAAGCTGGACCTGCGCACCTTCCAGGACGAAGTGGCCGACATCATGCTGAATTACGCCGGCGTGACGCGCGCCATCACGGCCGACGACCTGCAAAAGTCGCACTGGGAAAGCGGGATGCTGATGTACCTGGAAAACGGCTACTTTCCCAAGCGCAGCGGCGACGTGCTCATCGTGCTGGAGCCCGGCTGGCTGGAGTCGTACCAGTACCCCGTCAACAAAGGCACCACCCACGGCTCGGCCGGCAACTACGACACCCACGTGCCGGTGGTGTTCTGGGGCTGGGGCGTGAAGGCCGGCAAGTCGTCGGCTCCGGCCAAGATTACCGATATTGCGCCCACGTTGGCGCGGTGGCTGCACATTCAGGAGCCCGACGGCTGCACCGGGCAGCCCCTGGCCGAAGTTCTCGGGTGGTAAGAAAGCGGCCAGCCGTAAGCTACAAGCGGCAAGCTCCTCTGCACGCGAAGTCAGTAACCGGCAGCCATGAAGCGACAATTCTCGTTTAACACGTTTTTCATTTCTTACACTTTTAAGCTTGTAGCTCGCAGCTTATAGCTTGAAGCTTTTACAACATGGCTCATTTTAATCCCTGGCACGACGTAGAGCGCGGCGACGACGCCCCCAAAGTTGTGAACGGCATCATTGAAATTCCCAAAGGCTCGAAGGGCAAGTATGAGCTGGACAAAGCCAGCGGCCTGCTCAAGCTGGACCGCGTGCTGTTTTCGGCCGTGCACTACCCGGCTGCCTACGGCTTCATTCCGCAGACCTACTGCGACGACAAAGACCCCCTGGACATTCTGGTGCTGTGCTCGGTCGACATCGTGCCCATGTGCCTGGTGGAGGCCAAGGTGATTGGAGTGATGCAGATGATAGACGGCGACGAGGAAGACGACAAAATCATTGCCGTAGCCGCCCACGACGTATCCGTCAACCACTACAACGACCTCGACGACCTGCCCCCGCACACCCTGCTGGAAATGCAGCGCTTCTTCGAAGACTACAAAGCCCTGGAACACAAGCACGTGACCGTGGAACGCTTCATGGGCCGCGACGATGCCTACCGCATCATCGAAGAGAGCATCCGCCTATATGAGGAAACCTTCCCCAAAGGCAACCCTCTGGACGAGGTGGACGTGAAAGAGGCCCTGAGCTAAGCAGGTATGCTGTAGCGCCAACTGCACAGGTTGCGCTACACCGCTGCCGCAGCCCCTTCCGAGCAACCGGGAGGGGCTTTTTGCTGTACACAAGCAAGCTGAACACTTTTGGGGCTGATTACCGTAGAGGCATCTATGCCCAAACAACCGCCCTCCTCTCCCTTGCTGCGCTTCCTGTACGAAAACAGCCTGTTGCTCGTCGGTTTTGCGCTGGTGCTGGCCACCATGGTGGGGCAGACGCTCACCGGCTGGCACGACTACAACGGCGAATTAGAGCAGATGCAGCTGGCTCCGCTCACCCTGGGGCAGTACCTGGGCTCCGGGCACTTTCTGGAGGCAACCTTTGAGAACTGGGAAAGCGAGTTTTTGCAGATGGGCGTGTACGTGGTACTTACCATCTGGCTGCGGCAGCGCGGCTCTTCCGAGTCGAAAAAGCTGTACGAAGACGAGGAAATAGACCAGGAGCCCGACCCCACCAAGCCCGATGCCCCCGGCCCGGTGAAGCGCGGCGGCTGGCAGCTGGCCCTGTACCGCCGCTCCCTGAGCCTGGCGTTTTTCCTGCTGTTTTTTGGCTCGGTGTGGCTGCACGCCAGGGGTGGGGCCGAGGTGTACAATATTGAGCAGCAGCACCAAGGCAAGCCCACCGTAACGCTGCTGGAGTACATGGGCACGAGCCGGTTCTGGTTTGAGTCGTTTCAGAACTGGCAAAGCGAGTTTCTGTCCATTGTAGCCATTGTGGGGCTGTCCATCTTTCTGCGCCAGCACGGCTCTCCCCAGTCCAAGCCCGTAGACGCCAGCCACGACGAAACCGGCGACTAGCGCCTGCCGGGGCGTACTTTTGCGTAGCGGGCTCGGTAGTAGTGGCCCAGGGTTGTTGCTATGCCGTCGTCTGCGCCATTCTCCGTTTCTTCGTCGGCCGCTGGCGCTGGGCTGGCCGGGGCCGCGCGCCGCTCCCTGGACGCCGTGCTGTACAGCAGCACCTGGCTGGCCCTGGCGGCACTGGGCCTCACCTGGGCCACGTTTCTGCACTGGCGGGTGCATATTCCACCGCGGCTCGGCGGCCTGGTGTTTGCCGCCACCCTGTTTTTGTACAACCTCGACAGCGTGCTGCCCTACAAGCACCAGCAGGCGGTGGGACTGTCGGGGCGGAAGCGCTGGATACGGGCGCACCGGCGCGAACTACTAGCGCTGGCGCTGGTGGCGCTGGGCGTGGCCGGCACGTTGTTCTGGCTGGACGACTGGCCCCGGCTGCTGGGCTTCTCGACCCATCTGCTCCTGATTTCGGGGCTGTATTCGTGGCCGCTGGTGCGGGTGCGGGGCCGCTGGCGGGCCTTGCGCGACTTGCCCTTGCTCAAGGTATTTCTGCTTGCCTACGTGTGGGCGGCCGTCACCGTCTGGCTGCCGGCCCTCTACCTGGGCCGCCCGCTGGGGGCGCCGGTGGTGCTGGCCCTGTTTGCGCGGCGCTTCCTGTTCGTCCTGGCCCTGGCTTTGGTGTTCGACATCCGCGACTATACCAAGGACCGCCTGACCGGCACCCGCACATTTCCGGGCGTTTTCGGAGTGCAAGCCACAAAGCTACTGGCGCTGGGGGCGCTACTGGCCGCCGCAGCCATTGCCCCTCCCGGCCTGCCCGCGCCAACCCAGGCGGCACTGCTGGTGCCACTGGCCGCGGCGGCCGTTGTTATCTGGCTGGCCGAGGAGTCGCGCCCCGACTATTACTTCGCCTTGCTGGCCGATGGGGTACTGCTGCTGCAAGTTGTGGTGGTGTGGCTGCTACGGTAGGGACGCGTTGCCCGCGCCCAAGCACACGAGCCGACTGGCGTACCGGGGCAGGCAACGCCCTCTGTACTGCGTGGGTCAGACCAAAGAAGGCCGCCATCATTCCCCGTTTCTGCTGAAACTGATAGGTAAAGCGTTTCATTGAGAGGGAATTTCGGTTGTTCATCATGCTCAACCGGTAGTTGATACTGTTTAGCTTGTCGGCGGCTTGCACGCCGGCGGATTGTCCCTGACCTTTGAGCCATCGAATCAACCAACTCGCCTTCCTTTCCCTCTCCCGCACTGCAATTCACCTCTATTCTTAGTGCAGCCAATCGTTACGGCTAGCTGATTGCCAGTACAAGTTGTTATTACAGTTAAAAAGCCCGGATACCAGTCCGGGCTTTTCTGCTGTAGCCGTAGCTGCTTGGGCTGGGTGGCAAACTTGTTTAGCTGGCTGGTCCTGCTATTTCCCGCAGGGCCGGGCCGATGAACTGCGCAATGTCACCGGCAATGAGGCCGGCTTCGCCGGTTTCGGCGGCGGCTAGGTCGCCGGCGCGGCCGTGGGCGTATACCCCCAGCAGGGCCGCATTCAGGGGGGAGAGGCGCTGGTCGCAGCGCAGGGCCAGCAGCAGGCCGGTGAGCACGTCGCCGCTGCCGCCGGTGGCCATGCCGGGGTTGCCGGTGCTGTTGAAGTATACCGGGCCGTCGGGGGTGCCCAGGGCGGTGTAGGCGCCTTTGAGCACACAGTAGCAGCGGTGTTGGCGGCAGAAGCTGCGCAGCTGCTCCAAGCGGTGGTAGTCGTTGCGGGCGGCTTCGCCGGTGAGGCGCTCAAACTCTTTGGGGTGGGGAGTAAGCAGGGCGTCGGGGGGCAGCAGGGCCAGCAGGTCGCGGTGGCGGGAGAGCAGGTTAAGGGCGTCGGCGTCGAGCACCAGAGGCAGCCGGGCCGCTGCGGCCTGGTGCAGCAGCCGGCGCAGCACCTCGGCCGTGGCGTCTTCCTGGCCCAGCCCCGGCCCTATGCCCACGGCCGCGTACGGAGCCAGCTCCGGCAGCTCGGTTAGGAAATTGGGGGCCGGGTCGGTAAGCGTCATGGCTTCGGGCACGGCGGTTTGCAGGATGGAGTAGCCCACGGCCGGCGCGTGTACGGTGAGCAGGCCCACGCCCCCACGCAGGCAAGCCCGCGCCGCCAGCAGGGCCGCCCCAATCTTGCCGCGGCTGCCCGCCAGCAGGAGGGCATGCCCAAACGTGCCCTTGTGTGAAAACCGGCCCCGCCGCGGCAGCCGGCCCGCCACGAATTCAGCGTCCACAAAGTAGTTATCCACCGGAGTGCTGTGGATAAAGTCGGTGTCCAGACCAATGGGCAACACGGTCCAGTCGCCCACAAAAGGCGCATTGCGGGGCAGCAAGTAGGCCAGCTTGGGCAGCTGAAAACCCACGGTGGTGCGGGCCCGCACTACGGCGCTGTCAGCGGGCTGAGGAGCGTCGGCGAAAAGGCCGGAGGGCAGGTCGATGGCGACGATGGCCGCGCCGGACTGGTTGAGGTGCTCGACCACCTGCGCGGCCAAGCCTTCCAGCGGCCGGCTCAGGCCCGTGCCGAACAGGGCATCAATAACCCACGCCTCGGGCGGAATAGTTGGCAGCTGATTTGCTTCCAGCTCGGCCACGGCCAGCTCGGCGGGCAGGCGCTGGCGGTGCAGCTCGAAGTCGGCGGAGCGGTGGGCGGCGGGCAGCAGCCACACCTGCGGGGCGTAGCCGGCCAGGTGGAGCTGGCGGGCCATTACCAGCCCGTCGCCGCCGTTGTTGCCGGGCCCGCAGAAGATGTGCAGGGGCAAGTCGTAGCTAGGCGCCACGGTGTCGAGCAGCCAGTTGGTGCAGGCCGTGGCGGCCCGCTCCATGAGCTGCCCCGGACCAAGGCGCTGCTGCTCGATGGTGGCCTGGTCGAGGGCGCGAGTTTGGGCGGCGGAAAGGAGTTTCATGAGTATACTTGGCAAATTCTCTGCTAGATAATGGTACTAAGAAAAAGCTGGGTACTGGGGCTGCTGATGGCCTTAGCCGCGTGCAGCGAAGGCTCAAAACATCCTCAGGAAGCGGCAGCCCCTAGCGTAGCACGTGGGCCTGCTGCTCCGGCGCCAGCAAATTCAGACTCCATTCCTATACGGCGACTGAAAGCTATTCAACTGCCGACCACCAGCCGGCCACCGGGTACACTGCTAGAAACCAGGCAATGGACCGATGCAAACGGCGACAATTTGCTGGTACTGACCCGGCGGGGGCCACTGCTGGAGAAAGCAACGAAGTATACCGAGCCAGAGCACTACGTGGAGTTGTTTGCTCGCCAGTATGTGCGACGCGCCGGGCGCTGGCAAGAGCTGTGGCGTTTGCAGGATGCCGTGCATAACTGCCCGTTCGACATGTGGCTTGGTCCGCTGCCCGGCGCTACCTCCGTCACGGACCTTGACCACGACGGGCAGACCGAAACCACGCTGGTGTACAAGCTCACCTGCCGCAGCGACGTAAGCCCTTCCCAGCTCAAGCTTATCATGCGCGAAGGTCCGGCAAAGTATGCTTTGCGCGGCTACACCGTCGTGCAGGTCGATTCGGTGCCGATAAGCCAGCGCGCACCCGCCAATCCGTGTTGCCTCGACACGCTTGGTAAGCGCCAGCTTGAGGCCCCCGAAGGCTATCTGCTGACAGCAGGCCGCTACGAAACGGAAAAGGAGTTTCGGGCTGCGCCGCCCGCCTTTCTCCGCTTCGCCCGGCAGCAGTGGCGCAAGTGGTCAGTCCGCGACACATTCGAGCAGTTATAAACTCTTGTTTCTTAACTCCAGCCCCTGCCTACCAAGGAGGGGTTGGGGTCTGGCAAGCACGAACCTGTACACTGGAATAGGGAACCACTCTAGCTTTGCTGACCTACGGTTTACGGTTCACGCTACCCCATCACGCCGTTCCGCAAACTTCCTGCCCACCGGCCGCGTTTCACAGGAACTCAGCATTACACTCACTCTTGCCCAGCTTATGCAAACCTGGAACGACGTTATCCGGCTGGCCAACCACGGCAGCCCGGCCCCCGATACCCGCGTAGAAAAAACCGACGCCGAGTGGCGCCAGCAGCTCACGCCCGAGCAGTACTACATCACCCGCCAGCACGGCACCGAGCGGGCCTTTACCGGCGAATACTGCGAAGCCCACGAGGCCGGCCTGTACGCCTGCGTGTGCTGCGGCACCCCGCTCTACGACTCGCGCACCAAGTTTGAGTCGGGCACGGGCTGGCCGAGCTTCACGCAGCCGGTCAAGGACAATGCCCTGCGTTACAAGAAGGACACCAGCTACGGCATGACCCGCGTGGAAGTGCTCTGCAACACCTGCGACGCCCACCAGGGCCACGTTTTCCCCGACGGCCCCCCGCCCAGCGGCCTGCGCCTGTGCATCAACTCGGCCGCCATCAAGCTGGTGAGCGAAAAGCAGGAGGCGTAGGCTGCAGCACAAGCTGGGTAGTGCGCGTATCGGTGGGCCGTTAGAACAATATTTCTCAACGGCTCAGCCGATGCGCGAACTACCCAGCTTGCGCTGCAGCCTACATGCCCCATGTGTAGCTGCGGCTGCGCGTGGGGCACTGATGTAGTCGGTGGTTTTTGCCGAACTTTCGGGGCGGAACACGGCCGGTTTTCGCACCTCCGCTGCGCTATGCGCGTTATTGCAGCAGTCTTTTTTCGTTGCCCGTCCCACCTTCCCACCCACCCCGCACCATGTCATTACTCTTTACCGATTTCGCTTCCTGGCAGGCGCACTGCGCGGCCACGGGTGAGCCGCTGTTTCAGCCCGTGCTGGCGTACGAAGTAGAGCAGAAGGGCCGCACCGAAGAGGAAATCTGGACCGGCTTGCAGCGGGCTTACGACGTGATGCGCGACGCCGTGCACACCGGCCTGACCCAGAATATGACGTCCCGCTCGGGCATGGTCAACAACGGCGCCAAAAAGATTGCCGCCTCACCGGTTACGGTTCTGTCGCCGGAGTTCAAGCAGCTGGTTACGCGGGCTTTGGGGGCCAAGGAGGTGAATTCGTGCATGGGCCGGGTGGTGGCGGCGCCCACAGCCGGGGCTTCGGGCATCTTGCCGGGCGTGCTGGTTACGCTCCAGGACCTGCACCGGCTCCCGGACCGCGCCATTCTGGAGGGGTTACTGGTGGCGGCGGGTATTGCCCTCATCATCGAGCAAAATGCCTCCCTGGCTGGGGCTGTGGGCGGCTGCCAGGCCGAAACCGGCTCAGCCGCCGCCATGGGCGCCGGGGCCATTGTGTATTGCCTGGGCGGCTCGGTGGAGCAGACGTTTGCCGCCGTAGCCATTACCATACAGTGTATGCTGGGACTGGTCTGCGACCCGGTGGCGGGGCTGGTAGAAGTGCCCTGCGTGGTGCGCAACGCCTCGGCCGCCGCCATTGCCTTCAGCTCGGCCCAGATTGCCATTGCCGGCGTCGACCCCGTTATTCCCGTGGACCAGTGCGTGGCGGCCCTGGGCGAAGTGGGCCAGAGCATGGAAACCCGCTACAAGGAAACCGCCCTGGGCGGCCTGGCCAACACCCCCCGCGGCCGTGAAATCGAGAAGATGGTGCTAGTGCAGGACGTGCAAATACTGCCCGATGAAGGGGTATAAAGTTGCTTTACCGGACGGCCTTCAACTCAGGCGCAACGGTGAGACGAGCCAGGAAGTCTAGGGCTTCGCGGTAGCGGCTGCGCAGGGTGTGGTACTGCTGCCAGGCTTCGTCGCGGTTGGGGCGCAGCTGAAAGCCATTGGCTTGCAGCTCCTCACATACGTGGTCGAAGTCGGCGCGTTCCGGGTCTTCGATGGGGTCGTTGTCTTCGATGAGGGAAGTCGGCCCGGTGCGGCCCCGCTCGTCAAAGAAACGATACACCCGATTCAGGGCAATGCAGCCCGCTTTAAAGGTCAGCTCGGCCTGGCGGCTGCGCGGGCCTTCTGCTACGCTAAACATCAAGGCGGCCGTGTCCAGTATGAGGCCGGCGGCCGTTACCCAGGAGCGCCCCGGCTGCGGCGACCGGAAAAACGAGATAATGGGCAACGACGTGTGGCTTTCCTCGATTTCCATAAACCACTCTTCCCACCGCTCCCACTGCTCATCGTCGTCCAGCAGGGAGCCGCTGCGGTTCAGCCACGTGAGCAAGGTGCAGGCCGAGGTGGGAGCCCCGGCGCGCAGCTCCAGGCGGGCCACCACCAGCTCACGCCTTGAAAAAGCCTGGTAGATGGTGGGCAGGTAGGAAATCAGCAGGGTCATGAGCAACAGGCCCATGGTAGCCTCGGCGAAGGTGAACACCGTGACGACGGCGCCGCGCGTTTTGTGCGTGCCCAGCGTGAGCAGGGAGGAGCCGCTAAGCTGAAAGCAGTCCAGCCAATCCCGCTCGCCCAGGCCCCAGTAAATTAGCGTGAAGCCTGCCGTAACTACGGTCAGCCAAATGATGGGCAGCGTCACCAGGGCCACGGGGGCATAGTGCGCCTCTATCTTGTCGCGGCGGCTATAGGTGCGCGACAAGCCCGCCGCCAGGTCAAAGAAAAACCGGATGCCCTGAAACACCCACGCATTGAGCAGGACGCTTTCGTTGCGGGGCAGCACAAACGAGCGAATTGCAGCCGACAGCGTAACAATAACCAAAAAAACACCGGCCAAAAAGGCCACCACCTGAAGAGCAATTTCCTCCATACAAACCCGCAACAACGGCAGCACCACTGCCGCGGGCTTTGTACTCCGTTGCGCGGCCTGGGGTTAGGCACCCAGCGAATAACGCAGCCGCTGCCGGCGCCCAGCCAGCACGGCGGCGTAGGCAGTTTTCAAGTCTTCGGGCAGAAAAGACCGGTCAATCAGCGCCTGCACCTGGCTTTCGTGACCTACAATGTCGGCCAGCAGCTTCCGCACGCGGGACAAGGGCAGGCCCAGCCGGCGGCCCAACTCCAGGAAGTCGTCGTGGGTGTAATAGCCCAAAGCTGTGAAGGCCGGCGGGTCGGTGGCAGGGTCAGCAAAGAGAGGTACCGCCGTATCCGATTCGTACGGAAAATGCAGCTCGGTATTGAGCAGGTCGTAGGCGGGCGTCAGATGATATGCTTTATTCGGAGGAGTACGATGCAGGGAGAAATTCTTGAGATGAGCATCGCCATTCCCAACCAGATAATTGAACAGCAGCAGGCGAAAGAAGGCGGTTAGCTCAGGTAAGTACGTGGAAGGCAGCGCCCGGCGAATCAGCAGCCCCATTTCTTCGTAGCTGTAATCATATTTATAGTTGGCGCCGTGTTGCTGGCTGGTACGTCCGCCTAGCTGAGCAAAGTCTTCCTGCAGTAAACGGCTCTTAGCGGTCAGCACATCGAAGCGGCGGGTGAGGTAGGCAGGCTGCCCCGTAGCAAAGCGCGGCACCGCGCATGCAGCAGTGGGCAGCCGAAATACCTGCCGGGCCAGTTGCATAGTCAGGTGCTCGTTGGCCGGTACTGCTTCCGGAGATACCACAATGACGGGAAGGGGCTTTAGGATAAATTGCCCTCCCGCTTGGGTGAGTTCCAGAGTTGACGAGCTCGAGGCCATCTTAACGGAAAACTTTTCCTGCACCCCCGACATAGACATCTGGCGTGTCAGTTCGCGGTAGCGTAAGGCTTCTTCCGGTGTTGCCTGCTGCGGCGGGGCAAACGGCAGCGTAGCGGCCATATTCCGTCCATCAAAAAGCTCGTGCTGGCACTGGGTGCAGAAGTCAGATTGCTGTTTGGTCAGGTGGCGGTAGCAACCGGCACAGTAGGCCGGCTTTTTGGGGGAACTCGTAGAGCTGGGATTTCCCGGACGGTTACCGCTCCGATGGTTTCCGAGTGCGCTGTTTTCAGAAGGCGCAACATTTCATCCTCCTCATCAATGCCCAGCTCACGACACTGAATCTGCTTGGCTGCGCCTTCCGCCAGCAGCCCGGAAAAAAGCTGAATAAAACCGGCGACACAAAAACGCCCTCCTGCTTCGGCAGTGTCAGGCTAATAGCGGGCAGGTCGCTAGCCAAGTAGTCAGGCGAGTAGCGAAATGAAAACTGGTTGGCGCTACGGCGCAGAACACCCGCAACCTTTCCGTTGTAAAGCACCTCGGCGGCTAAGGGTTTCATGATTTCGGTTTGATGAGTAATTCCAGGCCGACAGCCTCTAATACCTGGCTTAGTTGCTTCACGCCAGGATTGGCATTACCCGCCTCTAACTTTGTAATAAAACTGTGAGATACCTGAGCCAGCTCCGCCAGTTCGGCCTGAGAAAGCCTCAACACGTGGCGCTGCTTCGCAACCATTGCAGCTATAGTTTTTTGAATAACCAAATAGGTAAAATTTTACTAATTTTTACTTTTTTTAAGTCGAAAATTGACTTGTTTAAATAAAAGTAGTAAAACTTTACTTACTATCTACTTTCGCTCCTTCCATAGTTGCCGGAAGGTTTTTGGGGCCACCTGTACGGCTTCGCGGCGCTTGCTCCAGCCAGTTTGGCCCAGCAGGCGACTGAGCACCCAGTTTTTGGCGGCCACGGGGGCCAGGTCCCACACCCAGCGGTGCTTCATGCCGTGCAGCCACAAGGCCACGGCCCGGCGCTCCTCTTTGTCGGTAAAGCCTTCCTGCACGCTCTGCTGGCGGTTTTTGAGCAGGATGTTGTGGATGTTGATCTTCACCGGGCACACCGACGAGCAGGCCCCGCACAGGCTGCTGGCGTAGCTCAGGTGTTTGTTTTCGGCCAGGCCCGAGAGGTGGGGCGTGATGACCGAGCCGATGGGGCCCGAGTAAGTGGCCTCGTAGGTGTGGCCGCCGATGTTCTTGTATACCGGGCACACGTTGAGGCAGGCGCCGCAGCGGATGCAGTGCAGGGCCTCGCGCTTGTCGGGCTGGGCCAGCAGGTTGGTGCGGCCATTGTCGAGCAGGATGACCACCATTTCCTCGGGGCCGTCTTTCTCCAGCGGTTGGCGCGGACCAGTGTACAGGGTGTTGTACACCGTCACCTGCTGGCCGGTGCCGCTGGTGCTGAGCAGGGGCCAGAACAAGTCCAGGTCCCGGAGGCGCGGAATCACCTTCTCGATGCCCACAATGGCAATGTGGGTTTTGGGAAACGTGGCCGAGAGGCGGGCATTGCCTTCGTTTTCCGTCACGCACACGGCCCCGGTGTCGGCCACCAGGAAGTTGCCCCCGGTGATGCCCACTTCGGCGGCGGTGTACTTGTGGCGCAGCAGGTGGCGGGCCGTCAGCACGAGTTGCTGGGCGTCGTCGGTGTACTCGATGCCGAGGTGCTTGGCGAAGATGTCGGCAATATCGAGGCGGCTCAGGTGCATGGCCGGCGTCACGATGTGGTAGGGCCGCTCCCCGTTCAGCTGCACGATAAACTCGCCCAAATCCGTTTCCACCGACTCAATGCCCTGCTCCTGGAGGTAGTGGTTGAGGTGGATTTCCTCGGTGGTCATGCTCTTGGCCTTCACCACGGTGCGGGCGTGGCGGCGGGCCATGATCTTGCCCACCTCAAACAAGGCCTCCTCCGCATTCTGGGCCCACACCACCTTGCCACCCCGCGCCGTGAAGTTCTGCTCGAACTGCAACAGGTACTGGTCGAGGTGATTGATAACCTGGGCCTTTAGGTACGAGGCCCGCGCCCGCGCCAGCTCATGGTCATGGTAGAAGCCCAGGCCGGTTTGCACGGCGGTGTTGTACTTGCCAATGTTGAACCGAATCTTGCGGCGGTGCTCCAGGTCAAAGGCCTTCCGGTCGGCGTCCGAAAGAAACTGGGCAGCTTTGGAAGGGGTAGGGGCAGCAGGCGTATTCATAGCGGCACACGGAGCAACAGGTTCACAGCAAAGATAAAACCCGCCGCACCATCACAGGTTCGGCGGGTTTTGCTGGAGGTGATGAGGTGATGAGGTGATGAGGTGACAAGTGACAAGTGACAAGTGACAAGTGACAGGTAGAACGGTCATGCTGAGCGGAGGCGCAGCCGCAGTCGAAGCATCTCTCCCGCTGGCTAATCATTTAGCATTGCAACGAAGCGGTAGAGATGCTTCGACAAGCTCAGCATGATTGTTCTTTCTCACCTCTCACCTCTCACTGTCTCAGGTCTATAAACTACTTCTTATTCGAGTCCACTACCGGGCGGTTGTCGCGGTTGGCCAACTCCCAGGCGGTGTGGAACACGAGGCGGGCGCGCTTCTCCATCTTCGGAAACTCGATTTTATCGACTTCATCCTTGGGGCCATGGTAGTCGTCGTGTACGCCGTTGAAGAAGAAGGCCACCGGAATGCCGTGCTTGGCGAAGTTGTAGTGGTCGGAGCGGTAGTAGAAGCGGTTCGGGTCCTCGGGGTCGTTGTAGCGGAAGTCGAGGTCCATCTTGGTGTACTTCTCGTTTTGGGCCAGCAGAGCAGCGTGCAGCTCCGAGCTGAGCTTGTCGGAGCCGATAACGTACACGTAGTCGCCCTTGCTTTCGTGGTCCTTGTCGGTGCGGCCTACCATGTCGATGTTCAGGTCGGCCACGGTGCTTTGCAGCGGAAAGATGGGGTGGTCGGTGTAGTACTCGGAGCCCAGCAGGCCCTTTTCCTCACCCGTTACGGCCAGAAACAGCAGGCTGCGCCGCGGGGCGCGGCCTTCGGCCTTGGCTTTGGTAAAGGCCTGGGCCAGCTCCAGCACCGTTACTGTGCCCGAGCCGTCGTCGTCGGCGCCGTTGTGCACCTCGCCGCCAATCACGCCGATGTGGTCGTAGTGCGCCGACAGCACCAGCACTTCGTCTTTCTTATCGGTGCCTTCCAAGTAGCCCAGCACGTTTTCGGTGGTGAAATCCTCGGTTTTCTTCGGGGCCGAAATCTGCACCTTGGCCGGCTTGAAGGGGCTGGCGGCGGGCTTGGTAGTGGCAGCCGTCAGGTATTTGGTCACGGCCGGAGCGGTGGTACCCAGCATCTTGTAGCCCACAGCCGGCGACACGAAGAACGACGTGACGCGGGTGGCACCCTCAGCCGCGTCCTTGAACGCAATGCTGGGGCGGCTGATGATGGGCCCCATGCGGGCGGCCAGCTTGGCGAAGTTGCTGGTAGGGCTGAAATCCACGAAAAATACCGAGCGGGCCCCCTTCTGGGTGGCCACCGCCGCCTTGGCCCGGAAGTCCATGCCCCACTTGCTGGGCTGGCCGTCTTTGCCCAGCAGCGGCAGACTTTTGTCGTTCAGGGGCTCCCCCAGCAATACAATCAGGTCCTTGCCTTTCACGTCGCCCAGGGCGGCGTAGTCGGAGTAGCCGTCCTGCTCGATGCCGAAGCCGGCAAACACGGGTTGCAGGGCCGTTTCCTGCTGGAAGCCTTTGCTGCCGGAAGCATAGAAATCGGTCAGCCACTTGAAGGTCTGGCCGCCCACTTTCAGCGTGGCGCCGTCGGCCCAAGTGCTGCGCACCATAGTGAAGCGCTGCAAGTAGGGGTTGTCGGAGCCCTGCACCGGGCCCGTCAGGCCGAGCTGCTTGAACTGACCCGCCAGGTAGTCGGCGGCCATTTTCTGGCCTTTCTCGCCGGTTTCGCGGCCTTCGTACTCATCGGAGGCCAGTACGGTAAGATGCTGGCGCAAGTCGGCCTGGGTAATGGTTTCGGCGTAAGTCAGGCTGGCGTCGGTGGCAGCGGCCGGGGCCGCAGCGGCGGGTGCCGGAGCGGCGGTTTCGGGGGTAGCGGCTGCGGCTTCGGTTTTGGCCTTGCGCTTCACCTTGACTTTGGTTTTCTCGGGAGCCTGCTGGGCCACGGCTGCCGTCGTCAGGCCAGCAGTCAGCAGCAAGGCCAGAAAGGAAAGTTTGTTCATGTAGTCGGGAGAAGAAAATGGAGGTGGGTGGAGAAAGACGAAAATACTCAGGAAGGATGCATGGAAGGGGTCTTAGGGACTTGGGGGCTTAGGGGCTTAGATGATGTTTCGACATACAACGACGCGTTGCAGAACACTGACTAAGGCCCCGAACTCCAAGCTGCAAAGACTCAAAAATCTAAGCCCCTAAGATCCCAAGACCCTAAGCCCCTACTATCAACACCGCCGCATATGCCGCTACGCCTTCGCGGCGGCCGACGAAGCCGAGCTTTTCGGTGGTGGTGGCTTTGATGCTGATGTCGTTGGGCTCGATGCGCATTACCTGGGCCAGGGTCCGCTGCATGTCGGGGATGTGGGGGTTGACCTTAGGCGCCTCGAGGCAGATGGTAGAGTCGATGTTGGAGATGGTGTACTGGTGCTCGTGCAGCAGGCGCACCACCTCGGCCAGCAGGCGCTTGGAATCGATGCCTTTGTACTGCGGGTCGGTGTCGGGGAAGTGGTAGCCAATGTCGCGCAAGTTGGCCGCGCCCAGCAGGGCGTCGCAGATGACGTGGATGAGCACGTCGGCGTCGGAGTGGCCGAGGGCGCCGTGGGTGTGCGGAATCTGGATGCCGCCCAGCCAGAAGGGCAGGCCCTCTTGCAACTGGTGCACGTCGTAGCCGAAGCCGGTACGGATTTTCATTGGAAGCAAAATAAGGAAGTGAGGGCACGAAGGTACGCATGCGGCGCGGCCGGGGCACGGAGCTTCGCGGTACACTGCCCGCGGCGCCACCAAGAAAATATAGTTGCTGGGTAAAGTATTTCGGGCCCGAAATCGTCGGGCACAGTACCTGGCGGTGCCAGACTCAGCGGGCCTTAGAAAAAATAAATTGGAAACTATGAACTCGTTAAAAGTTTCCGGCGTATCTTTGGCCCGCTGTTATGGAAATAAAACACCGAATTCTACAATCGGCTGAGGCGCTGTTCATGCGCAACGGCATCAAGAGCGTGTCGATGGATGATATAGCCCAGCACCTGGCTATGTCGAAAAAGACCTTGTATAAATGGTTTGAGAACAAAGACCAGATTGTGCTGGCTGTGGCCGAGCATCATCTGCAAATGGAAGAGGCCGAATGCTGCCGCATGTTTGAGCAGGCCGAAAACGCCCTGGACGAGCTATTTCAGATGATGACCTGGGCCAAGCGTCAGTTTCAGGATGTGCACCCCGGTATTTTCTACGACCTGAAAAAGTACTACCCGGCCGCCTGGGCGGTGTGGGAGAAGCATAAGAACTTTTTCATCCTGGAGAAAATCAGCGACAACCTGCGCCGGGGCATGGCCGAGGGCCTGTACCGCGCCGACCTCAACGTGGAGGTGCTCAGCCGCCTGCACCTGGCCGAAATCGAGCTGGCCTTCAACGCCGACCTGTTTCCGGCCCGGCAGTACAATCCCAACACCATCCACTTCATCTTCCTGGAGCACTTCCTGCTGGGCGTGGCCACGCTCAAAGGGCACAAGCTCATCAACCAGTACCGTCACGTGACGGAAGAAGAATAAGCCGCTTTCGCACCCAGATTCCTTTCGTATGAAGAAGAACATCCGCGTGTTGCTGCTGGCCGCCGGGCCCGCCCTGCTGGCTCCGGCCGGGGCCGCGCTGGCCCAGCAAACCCCGGCTCCGGCCCCGCCCGCTACGGCCGCCACCGGCACGCCCATAGCCCTGAGCCTCCAGCAAGCCATCGACTACGCCGTGCAGAATAAACCGTCGCTGCTGGCAACGCGCCTGGGTGAGCAAACTGCCCGCGCCCGTATCAACGAGGTAAAGTCGGCGGGCCTGCCGCAGGTAAGCGTAGGCGCCAACGTGGTCGACAACTTCAAGCTCCAGCAGGCGCTGGTGAGCTTCCCGTTGTCGCAAACGGTGCTAACCTCTGGTGATATAACAGCGGCCGGCCGCGGCGAAGAAGCCGTGCTATCGAGCCGGCAGGTAGAGCTGCCACCCCAGCCCTTCGCCTTCGGGCTACAGTGGCAGGGCAATGCCTCGGCTTCGGTGTCGCAGCTGCTCTTTGACGGCTCCTACTTTATTGGCCTGCGGGCTGCGCGGGTGTACGCCGACTTGGCCCGCAAGCAAACCCAGCAAGCCGAAATCGACGTGGTAGAGCAGGTGAGCAAGGCCTACTACAGCACCTTGGTAGCCTGGGAGCGGCTGCACCTGCTGGCCCGCAACGTGCAGCGCCTCGACACCATTCTCTACCAGACCAACCAGACGTTTAAGGCTGGCTTTGTGGAGAAGCTGGACGTGCAGCGCCTGCAAGTGCAGCGCAACAACTTGGTGGTGGAGCAGCAGAAAGCCCAGCGCCTGACGGACCTGAGCGTGGCGCTGCTGAAGTTTCAGATGGGCCTGCCCCAGGACCAGCCCGTGCTGCTGACCGACTCCCTGCGCGGGGCCCTGGTTGATGCCGGCGCCCTGCGCCAGCGCCTCGGCGTGGCCGACTTTCAGCGCGGCGGTTCCAACGCCAGCGGCGCCCTGCCGGCCCAGCCCGCCACCACTCCCGGCCAGGAAAACACCGCCGACCAGGCGCGTCAGGACCGGCAAACGGCTCTTAGCGGCGGCCTGACCCCGGCCGCAGCGGCTACCTTCAACTACGCCAACCGCGTCGAGTTCAGCACCCTGGAAACCCAGCAGGCCCTGGCCGGCCTCGACCTGCGCAACCGTCGCTCGGCGGCGTATCCGCGCCTGCTGTTCACGGGAGCCTATGGCTTCAACGGCGGGGCCCGCTCGGCGCCTTCCCTGTTTGAGTTTCGCGGGCCGGATTCCCGCTCGGCCAATGGCTTCCCCAACCAGAACTGGTTTGGCTTCGGCAACATCGGCCTGAGCCTGCAAATACCGGTGTTCGACGGGTTCCGGCGGCGCTACCAGGTGCAGCAGGCCACCATTGCTCAGCAAACCATCGAGAAGGGCTTTGAAACCCTGCGCCAGAGCATCGACCTGCAAGACGCTCAGAGCCGCACCACCCTTATCAATGCCCTGGACGTGCTGGATAATCAGCGCGAGAACCTGACGCTAGCGGAGGAAGTGGCCCGCGTGTCGCGCATCAAGTTCAAGGAAGGCGTGGGCACCAACCTGGAAGTAGTATCGGCCGAAACCGAGCTGCGCGCCGCCCAGACCAACTACTACGCCGCCCTCTACGATGTGCTGGTGGCCAAGGTAGACCGTGACAAAGCCACCGGCGAGCTGTACCGCCAAGCCACCAAGTAAGCTGCAAGCTATAGGCTACAAGCGGCAAGCTCCTCCCCATTCCAACACCCCCGACTACCGTCCGATATGCATACTCTGAGAACCTCCTCCCGCACGTTTGCCTTGGGCCTACTGGCCGCTTGCAGCGTGCAGCTTGCCGCTTGCAGCTCTCCCAAAGACCCCCAGGCCGAGCTGGCGGAGCTGAAAAAAGAACAGGCCGCGGCCCAGGCTCGCATTGCTGAGCTGGAATCCAAAACCGGCGCCGGCCAGAAAACCGCCGTTCAGGCCACGCCCGTGGCCGTGCTCAACGTGCAGCCCGAGAGCTTCAAGAGCTACCTCGAAGTGCAGGGCCGCGTGGATTTCGACCAGAACGCCACCGTGGCGGCCCGCGCCGCCGGCACGCTCACCAGCCTGCGCGTGCAGCGCGGCGACCGGGTAGGCCGCGGCCAGGTGCTGGCCACCATCGACGCCAACATTCTGGACGCTGGCATTGCCGAGCTGCGCACCCGCATGGAGCTGGCCCGCACCGTGTACGAGCGGCAGGCCCGCCTCTGGAAGCAGGAAATCGGCACCGAAATCCAGTACCTGCAAGCCAAAAACAACTACGAGGCCCTGCAACGCAACCTGGCTACCCTGAACCGCCAGCGGGAGCTGTACAGTGTAGTGGCGCCCTTCGCGGGTACCGTGGATGAGGTGCTGCCCAAGCTGGGCGAGGCCGTAGCGCCCGGCGCGCCGGTAGCCCGCCTGGTAAGCGGCAGCGGCGGCAAAATCGTGGCCGACGTGTCGGAGGCCTACGCCGGCCGCATCAAGCCCGGCGACCGGGCCCTGGTGAGCATCCCGGACCTGGGCCGCGAAGACCTACCGGCCACCGTGCGGGCCGTGTCGAGCACCATCGACCCGGCCAGCCGCACCTTCGACGTGGAGTTGCGCCTGAGCGGCAGCCAGGCCGCCCGCTTGCAGCCTAACATGGTAGCCACCGTGCGCATCCAGAACTACAACCGCCCCAACGCTACCGTGCTGCCCGTGGACCTGGTGCAGAAAGATGAGCAGAACAGCTACGTGCTGGTAGTCAGCCAGAAAGGCAGCCAGAAAGTAGCCGCCAAGCGCGTCATCCAGACCGGCACCGTGTACAACGGCAAGGTAGAAGTAACCAACGGCCTTCAGCCCGGCGACCAGGTTATTTCATCCGGGTATCAGAATTTGAATGAGGGCCAGGTCGTTAGCTTGTAACGCCTCACCCCCTAGCCCCCTCTCCATAAGAGAGGGGGGACTAGTTCTAGCTCTAGTCTGCTAAAAAAGCCTGTCACTGCTTTCATCTATTAGCCAAGCCTTCAACTGCCGGAAATCCATCAGCTCTACAGCTAGAGCTAGAACTAGTCCCCCTCTCTTATGGAGAGGGGGCTAGGGGGTGAGGCGAACGAAGGCCAACCGCAGCCACCATGCAGGACGTTCAGAAGGAATTTAAACCCACCAGCTGGTCTATTGACAATAAGACCAGCATCTACATCCTCACGCTGATTATCAGCATTGCGGGGATATTCACCTACCTCAAGCTCCAGAAGGAGAATTTCCCCGACATCGTGGTACCGCGCATCATCGTGGCTACCATCTACCCAGGAATTTCGCCGGCCGATATGGAGAACCTCGTCACGCGCCAGATTGAAAAGGAACTCAAGAGCGTGAACGGGGTGAAAAACATTAAATCCACCTCCAACCAGGACTACTCCGTCATCGACGTGGAGTTCAACACCAACGTGGAGGTGCAGTACGCTAAGCAGCTGGTGAAGGACGCCGTAGACAAGGCCCGCAACGAGCTGCCCAGCGACCTGCCCACGCCGCCGAGCGTGCAGGAAGTGAGCTTCTCGGAGTTTCCCATCATGAACATCAACCTGTCGGGGAACCTGCCGCTCAACCAGCTTAAGCGCTACGCCGACGACTTCCAGGACAAGATTGAGGCCCTGCCCGAAATCAGCCGGGTGGATATTGTGGGTGCCCTGGAGCAGCAGGTGAACGTGGACGTGGACCTGTACAAGATGCAGGCTGCCCGCCTGGGCTTCAACGATGTGGCCCGCGCCATTCAGTCCGAAAACCTGACTATTTCGGGGGGCTCGGTGGAAGTGGGCGCCCAGAAGCGGGCCGTGCGCGTGGCTGGGCAGTACGCCAAAGCCGCCGACATTGCCGAAATCCAGGTGAAAAACCTGAACGGCGCCAGCATCCGCCTCGGCGACATTGCCACCGTTACCGACGCCTTCAAGGACCGGGAATCGTACGCCCGCCTCGACGGCAAGCCCGCCATTACCCTGAACGTGATTAAGCGCCAGGGCGAAAACCTGATTGACGCCTCCGACAAGATTCAGCAGATTGTGCAAGACAGCAAAACCCGCCTGCCCCAGGAGCTGAACATTACCATCACCGGCGACACCTCCAACGACACCCGCGTTACGCTGCACGACCTCATCAATACCATCGTCATCGGCTTCATTCTGGTGACCTTGATCTTGATGTTCTTCATGGGCACCACCAACGCCCTGTTCGTGGGCCTGTCGGTGCCGATTTCCATGTTCCTGGCCTTCCTGCTGATGCCCATCCTGGGCTTCACCCTGAACATGATTGTGCTCTTCAGCTTCCTGCTGGCCCTGGGTATTGTGGTCGACGACGCCATTGTGGTAATTGAAAACACCCACCGCATCCTGCACGACCACCCCGAGCTGAGCACGGCCCAGGCCGCCAAGTACGCGGCTGGGGAAGTGTTTGTGCCGGTGCTGGCCGGTACGCTCACCACGGTGGCGCCCTTCGTGCCGCTGGCTTTCTGGCCGGGCATCATCGGCAAGTTCATGTTCTTCCTGCCCATCACACTCATTGTCACGCTGATGTCGTCGCTGGTGGTGGCCTTCATCATCAACCCGGTGTTTGCCGTGAGCTTCATGGAGCGTGAGGAGCACAACTCGCCCGAAGAATTGCGCAAGCCGCGCTGGACGCCGGGCTTCCGCCGGGTGCTGTTCCTGCTGCTGGGCATTGCCGGCATCGGCTACCTGGCGGGCTCGATGTTCGTCGGCAACCTGTTCGTGTTCCTGGCCCTGTTTGCCTTCCTCGACCAGTTCGTGTTCTACCGGTGGATTGCCGGGTTCCAGACCAAGGTGCTGCCGCGTTTCCAGAACGCCTACGCCAGCCTGGTAAGCTGGGCCGTGCACGGTTCCAACTGGCGGCAGGTCGGCATTATGCTGGGCATGGTGGGCCTGCTCGTGTTCGGCTTTGTGGCCGTAGCCTTGCGCAGCCCCCAGGTGGAGTTTTTCCCGCAGGGCGACCCGAAATTCATCTATGTGTACCTGCGCATGCCCGTGGGCACCAAGGTGGCCATTACCGACTCCATCACGCGGGAGCTGGAGCAGCGCGTGTACAAGGTCATCGGCCGCAATAACCCCGACGTCGAATCCGTTATTGCCAACGTAGGCATCGGGGCCGACGACCCCCAGGATGCAGCCCGCACGGCCCAGTCGCACCTGGGCAAAGTGTCGGTGGCCTTCAAGGAGTTCAGCCAGCAAACCGGCCCGCCTACCAGTACCTACAAAGACAAGATTCGGGAGGTGGTGAAGGGAATTCCGGGTGCTGAAATAGCCGTAGACCAGGAGCAGAATGGCCCGCCCACCGGCAAGCCCATTGCCATTGAAATATCCGGCGACGACTACCCCACGCTGGCTAAGCTGTCGAAGAAAGTGGAGCGCTACGTGGATTCCCTGAACATTGCCGGCATCGAGGACCTGCGCACCGACTTGCAGGACCGCAACCCCGAAATTGCCGTGAACATTGACCGGGAGCGGGCCAACCGCGAAGGGCTGAGCACGGCTCAGATTGGCCTGGAAGTGCGCACGGCCATCTTCGGCTCCGAAGCCAGCAAGTTCAAAACCCCCGACGACGAGTACCCGATTCAGGTGCGCTACGCCCTGCCATACCGCGAAGACATCGACGCCATTCTGAACTCGCGCCTCACCTTCCGCGACGCCACCGGCCAGATGCGCCAGGTACCCATGTCGGCCGTGGCCGACATCGAGTACGGCAGCACCTTCGGCGGCATCAAGCGCCAGGACCTGAAAAAGGTCATTACGCTGTCCTCGAACGTGCTGGGCGGCTACACCGCCCCCGACGTGGTGGCTCAGATTGACCAGGCCCTGAAGTCGTTCCCGCTGCCGGCCGGCTACTCCATCAACATGGGCGGCGAAACCGAGGATCAGAAGGAAACCCAGGACTTCCTGGGCTTGGCCGGCCTGCTGGCCGTGGGCCTCATCTTCATGATTCTGGTAACGCAGTTCAACTCCGTAAGCAAAACCCTCATCATCCTCACCGAAATCATCTTCTCGGTAACGGGCGTGATGCTGGGCCTGGCCGCTACGGGCATGAAAATCAGCATCGTGATGACCGGTGTGGGCATTGTGGCGCTGGCCGGTATCGTGGTGAAGAACGGCATTCTGCTGGTCGAATTCACCGACATGCTGCGCAGCCAGGGCGTGCCCCTGCGTGAGGCCCTGGTGCAGGCCGGCCGCACCCGCCTCAACCCCGTGATTCTGACGGCTACGGCCGCCATCCTGGGGCTGATTCCGCTGGCCATTGGCCTGAACGTGGACTTCTACGAGCTGTTCAACTCCTTCGAGCCCCACTTCTTCATCGGCGGCGACTCGGTGGTGTTCTGGGGGCCGCTGGCCTGGACCATCATCTTCGGCCTGGCTTTTGCCACCCTCATCACGCTGGTGGTAGTGCCGGTTATGTACCTGATTAGTGAGCGGCTGAAAGCCCGCCTGGCCGGTCGCCCGGTCGATGGCGCGGCCAACGAAGCTGCCGACGAGGAAGAAATTGAGGCCGCCCGGCCGCCCATTCTCGTCAAAGCATAAAGTTTTTCGGGGGCGTGCAACCTTTTGCCTGCCCAGCCTACTCCCTCGCCTGCACAGGCGGGGGAGGACCAGGCCCCGCTCCTGCCTTTCCGTTGTTTTTTTACGTTTCCGTCGTTCCCTTTATGAATACCTCAACGACTTCCGCCCCCAAAGCCATTCAGCAGCAAGTGCTGCGCATTATCAGCCAGCGCAAAGCTATTAAGCCCCAGCGCTTGCGCATCGGCAGCAGCCTCAGCCACGAGCTGGGCTTTGATACCGTAGATGTCGTGGACATTATTCTGGAGCTGGAACGCAACTTCCACATCACCATCCCCGACGAAGTCCCCCTGGCCACCGTCGGCGACTTTGTCAACTACGTCGCCTCCCATGCCAAAGCAGCTTAGCGGTAGAAGTGAGAGGTCATACGTGAGAAGTGAGACTGGCGGGAGAGAGGAGCGCAGGCTTTATTGGATGCAGAATTAGAACAGTCACTTCTTCCGAAACCGTAGTTGCCAACCACACAAAAGCCCGCTTTCCAATAAGGAGAGCGGGCTTTTGTGTGTAGAGAGTAGGGGAGATGGTGAAAGGACACTTTGTTGGTCAGACTTCAAAACGAAGTCTCAGCTCTCACTTCTCATCGTCTCAAATATAGGAGAAGAACAGCGTCTCACCTCTCACACTTACAGTCTCACCTCTGATTTACCGAACATTTCCGCCTGGGTCACCGCCGGCGGGGCCGGGCTTGTTGCCCGTGCGGCTGCTGTCGGTGGTGTTGGCAGCAATGTCGGCGTGGGGCTTCACGTCGGCTTTGGGGGCCGGGTCGGTGGCGGTGGTCCGGCTAGGGTTGGGGTTGCTGCTCTCCGGCGAGCCCAGCCCGCTGTCGGTGTTTGAGCTGCCTGTTTTTGGAGCTGCGGCCGGTTTGGGCCCGGAGTTACGAGTAGTACCATCCGTAGACGACATGGTGCTGGCAGCAGCCGGCTTGGCGTCTTTTGGTTCTTCTACCAGTTCCACGCGGGTTTTCTCCCACTCATGAAACTTGTCCAGCTCTTCCTTGATGGTGGTGCTAAACCACGCCACCAGGGCCACATCGTCGAGCAGGCCCAGCACTGGCAGAATGTCTGGGATAAGGTCAATGGGACTCAGGAAATAAGCCGTAACGGCCACCGCAGCTATGATTGTGCTGGTCGGTAGACCCTGATATTCGCCCGAGGAAGCCGAGCGAATCAGGCGGAACAGAGTTTGCAGCGTGTCCCAGGCTTCGTGGGCAATGGTGCCCAGGTCTTTTTTCTCGCTGGCCTTCTGGTAGGCGTCATTCAGGAGCTGTTTCAGGCGGGTGGGGCGCTTCAGGTAATCTTCGGCCTTGCCCAGAAACTGCTTGAAAAGCGGAGAGGAGGCAATTTGGCCGCCTTGTGGGTTATGCTTGTCCATATAGCGTTGAGGAAGAAGAGGGTGGAAGCGGCCGAGCTAGCCGGCCGTGTGTGCTATACTGCTACGGGCTGAAATGGTTTTGGGCAATCTGAGAACCGCAGGTCACGAAAAACGCCCCATCCAACGGGGTGGATGGGGCGTTTTTCGCAGGAGGCTGGGCGTAGCGCCGGCCGTAAAGCCTATTCGGTGGCTACGCGGCCGGCGGCGTAGAAATTGCGGCTGTAGTAGGCTTGTTGCAGAGAGCTGACCATCACGCCGCCGTTGGTGGCCGAGTGGGCAAACTTGCCGTCTTTGAGGTAGATGCCCACGTGGTAGATGGGCTGGCCGGGGCCGCGGCGGAAAAACACCAGGTCGCCGGTTTGCATTTCTTCCTTCTTCACGTGCTTCACGCTCTGGAACATGGAGCGGGAGCTGCGCTGTAAGGTGATGCCGTATACTTCCTTGAATACACGGGTCACGAAGCCGGAGCAGTCGGTGCCGCTTTTGCTGTTGCTGCCGTAGCGGTAGGGGGTGCCCAGCCAGGCTACCACTGTTTCGAGCAAGCTTCGGTCTTCCGTGTAGGTGGGCGCAAAGCCCAGGCGCTGACCGTACTTGCTGTACGCTAACGAGTCGGAAGCCGACAGCAAGCGGGGCTCTTCATCGGCGGAGCCGAACAGGGCGGCCAGCAGAGAGGCTTCCTGGGCCGCAGGTGCCGCAGTAGCGGCTGGTTGGGAAGTGGGAGTTCTTTCAAAGAAAAAGGAGAGGACCATCGAGGCCGCGGCGAGGCAATACAGGAGGCTGTGTTTCATTGTCCGTCGAGGGGGTGGCAGAAAGAGCTTCCGGGGTCAACCAGGAGGCTAGCGGGCGTTGCTTTTTTCGATAGGCAGAGAGCCTGGGCTGCGAAAAAATGAGGAAATAAAGGAAAGCTTGTCGTGGCAAAGACTACTCTCTTAGCAGGCTGCCATTGGTTAAAGCTACACTAGAAAAGCTGAGCTTACCAAAAGAGTCTGAAAAATTCTTCGGTATGCACAATCATTTAGAAGAAAATTCATGCAACCGTCCTAAACGGGCTGCCGCATCAGCGCGTATACTGCGGCTTGCTTTCCTTACGGCCTATGCAGCTACCCCGCATTATTGAAAACTCGCCCTGGGCCCGCTTGGCCCGGCTGAAACTCGGTGCGCCCAACGTGGCCATGGTGCTCGGCAGCAGCATCCACCTGAGCGGCGTAACCCGCGAGGAGTTTCTGCAAGACCCCTACTGGGTGGCGCACGAAATGGAGCACATCCGGCAGTATCAGGAGCACGGCCGGCTCGGCTTTCTGCGCCGCTATCTGCTGGACTGGCTTCGGCACGGGTACTATCGTATCCCGTTTGAGGTGGCGGCTCGTGAAGCTGCGGAACGCAATGCCTACTTATACGCCGGGGGCCGGCCACTGCCTTCGGAAGAACAGCGCCACCGGGGCGTGCAGGGCTGAGCGGCCGCGGTAGTGGCGGGGCGAAAAAACGGAGCTGCTGGGGCAGTATGGTTGTACTCAGCAAGAAACGCGTAACGCAGCCATAACTTTTTGCTGACTTTTAACGAATAGGGGAGGGGTGCAGCTACGGTTCACTCGCAAGGTTTTATCATTTAACTCCCACTCATCATGGAAAACAAGCAAAACCAGCCCAACGGCGGCTCCGCTCAAAACGCCAACTCGTCTGCTAATAAATCGGCCGGTTCGTCGGCTTCGCAACAACCGTCGGGCGCTTCGGCCTCGGCTGCGGGCAACACTGGCTCGCCGGCCGCTGGCGCCGACACCAACCGCACCGGTGGTGCAGCTACTTCAGCTTCGAGCCAGCCCACGAATACGGGTGCTCAGGGCGGTCAGAACAAGCAAGACCAACAGGGCCAGCAAGACCAGCAAGGTATTCAAGGCCAGGTGAAGTCGTGGCTGAGCCAGCAGGACTGGCTTAGCAACGTAAATGTGAACCAGATTAAAGACCTCGGCAATAAAGCCATGGAGCAGGTAAACAAGCTGACTCCTACGCAAAAGATTGTGGGTGGTGCCCTGCTGGTAAGCGGTCTAAGCTGGCTGGCGTTGCGCTCGAAGAGCAGCTCCTCAGACTCAGGCAAAACCTACCGTGGCAGCTACCGCGGTGGCAACACCAAAAAATCGGATAGCTACAGCTCCGGCAGCTCCTACGGCAAAAGCTCCGACAGCTACAGAAACTCCAGCAACTACGGCTCGGACAAGTACCAGTCGGGCAGCTACAAAGCTGGCAACACCGCAAACAGCAGCTACGACAGCGACTCTAAGGGCTACGGAGCCGGTTCTTCGGATGCTTCCAGCTCGCGCTGGAACAGCTCCAATGAGTCGGTATACCGCGGCGCCTCCCGTGGCTACGGCGATGATGACTACTCCAAAGGTCTGTAAGTCGGCACTGGTTCGATAGAACTACCGTTAAAACGACCGGCAAGCTTCACGCGCTTGCCGGTCGTTTTGCGTTTTAGTCGTGTCGCTTCAAGTGGGGGCTTTCACCTTGACTAAAAGGTGGTTGGCATTAGCTAGCGAGCAGGTTGCGTCTATACAGTGGCCAGACATTGCAACACCTACCGCCAAACGCTTCTGCGTACTAGTGATGAGAGAAATAAAAAAGCCATTTCGCGAATGCAAAATGGCTTTCAAGAGCCTTCTACGGGATTCGAACCTGCGACCTGCTCATTACGAATGAGCTGCTCTACCAGCTGAGCTAAGAAGGCGTTTCCCACTTGGCACGAGGCCACTGGGAATGGCAAAGATAGGCAGCTGCACGAACAACGCGCAAGCAGTTTCCGTAATTTTTTGCGCACGAGGCACCTGTCCGCTCCCGCCGCTTCTTACTTTTTCCTCTCTATTTTTCTATGCGTACTTCTTCCTCTATATGGCGAGCCCTCGGTGCGGGCTTGGCCGGTGCCGTTGCGCTCAATGTAGTGCATGAAACCGTGCGCCGCCTGCGCCCCCACGATGCCCCGCGTATGGACGTGCTGGGAATGCGCGGCCTGCGCAAGCTACTGGGCCTGGCTCAGGCGCCCCAGCCCGACACCCGCACGGCCTACGCTCTGACTCTAGCCGGCGACCTACTCAGCAACGGCCTGTACTACAGCTTGGTAGGCACCGGCCGCAGTGCTTGGGCCCGCGGCACCGTGCTGGGCCTGGCCGCCGGCATTGGCGGTGTGGTGCTGCCGGGGCCGCTGGGCCTGGGGGAAGCGCCCAGCAACCGCACTCCCCAAACCCAAGCTATGACCGTGGCCTGGTACCTGCTGGGCGGCGTGGTAGCAGCTGCGGTAGCGCGGGCCGGAAGCCGAAACCAGGAGTAAGGACTTAGGCGCTGCATGTCTCGGCTTTCCGGCATCTTTGCGGGCACGTATGATGAAGCAATTTCGCAAGCTGCTGGTCCGCACACTGGGCTTTGAGCGGTACATTCGGCTGGTAAGCCGCGTGTACCTGCGGCTGGTGGGTGCTGGCTGGGGCAAGGACAAGTATCCAGAGCTGTTTTTTCTGCACCAGATTATTCGCCCTGGCTTCGTATGCCTCGACATTGGGGCCAACCTGGGCTACTACTCCGTGGCGCTGTCGCGCCTGGTGGGGGCGGAGGGGCAGGTGCTGGCCGTGGAGCCCATTCCCGAGTTTCAAGCCATTTGGCAAGACAACGTGCGCCTCAGTGGCATCAGCAACCTGACGCTGCTGCCGTATGCCTTGGGCGGGCAAAACACCACTGTGCAGATGGGCACCCCGGAGCGCAACGGCCTGCTCCACCACGGTATGACCAAAGTGGCGGCCAGCAACCCCCATGAGCACTACGCCCGCACCTACGACGTGCCCATGCGTGTGCCCGACGAACTCTTTCGGCACCTGCCTCGTCTGGATTTTGTGAAGTGCGACGTGGAAGGCTTCGAGTACGAGGTGTTTCGGCACATGCAGGACACGCTGCGCCGCTTCCGGCCCCTGATCCAAACGGAGCTGAATGGCCTGGAAAACCGCCGGGCCGTGGCCGGGTTGTTAGCCGAACTGGGCTACGCGCCGTTTGTGCTGGCCGAGCAAGACCAAAAGCTGATGCCCTGCTCCGAGGCCCAGCTGGCCAGCGCCGTTTCGGCCGATTTATATTTCCAACCTGTTTCGCCGGCCGCCGAAGTGGCCTCCCGCTGATGTTTTTGCTGAAGTTTCTGCTTGTTCTGCTGCTGGTGTCGTTTGTGGTGCGCACGTTGCTGCCCGTGCTGCTACGGCTGCTGGTCGGCAACCTGCTCAAGAAGCAGGCCCGCCGCTACGGCCAGCAGTTCGAAAGCGCTTTTCCCAACCAGGCTCCGCCACCGCCCACCCGCCCCGGCCAAGTTCGGGTCGACTACGTGCCGCCCCGCACCCAGTCAGCGAAGCCTAAGGATGCTGAGGGCGGCGACTACGTTGATTTTGAAGAGGTGAAGTAGGGCCTCACCCCCCCGTCCCCCTCTCCCGTAGAGAGGGGGAGCCTGACGATTTCGGCAGCGCCGCCCTTTCGGCTACCGCCTCCAGCACGGCTACCAAGCTGTAGCAGCACAGTGGCCGCGTAGCGGTCCAGAGGTTTGTAGAGGGATGGGAAAGAACAGCATAGCGCCGCGTAGCGGGGCAAGAAACGGTCAAGCGTCTCTTGCCCCGCTACGCGGCGCTGAACTTATCTGCATGAATCTGGCTACTACAATCCTTTAGCCGCTACGCGGCTGTACTGTTTATAATCGTCCTCAGTGATAGCCGTGCTGGAGGCGCTAGCCGACAGGGCGGCGTAGAACAGCGGAACCGGCTCCCCCTCTCCGCGGGAGAGGGGGCCGGGGGGTGAGGCCTAAAACCCTATGCCATACCGGAAGCCGGAACTGAGGCGCTGGCCTGATTGGAAGGCGGTGTAAAAGTCGATACGGTTGATTTTGAAGATGTGCTCCACGCCCACGCCCAGCTCCAGATAATGGCCCGCGGCCTGGGTGCGCAAGTAGTTCAGAGAAGCTACTTCCTGCCACTTCAGGCGGCGCAGCAGCGGTATTTTATTGAAGAAGAAACCGTTGAAGTGGTGGTTGTAGTGAGCCTCCAAGTAGCTGCGGCGGGTACTGAAGCGGTAGTAGTCCAGCAGCTGAAACTGCTCGAAGTTGGCGGCCAGGCTGGTGAGGTTGCCGGCAAAGTGGCGGTAGTCCACAAACGTCAGGCCCGAGGCGCCCAGCGTAGTGCCGGCCCGGACGTTGAAGTTGCTTTCCCCGAACAGCCCGAAGCCCAGATTCTTGCTGGTGCCCAGCTCCAGGCGCGTAAAGCGTACATCTGAGCCCAGCACCCCGCGCAGAGCCTGACGCACGCCCAGCGTAAACTGCGGATACTTGGAGTTGCCGAGGTTGAACTTGCCGTCGGGGCGGGTAATGAACTGCTGGCCGGGCTGCCAGGTCAGCAGGGCGTCCAGCGTAAGGGCCTGGCTGCGGCCAAAGCCGGTGCCGCCGGGCAGCTCCTCACTCACGGGCTGGTTGGAGGTGAAGGCCCGGCCCGCAATGTCCCGGACTACCTTAATGGTGGTGTTCTGTAGTTCGCGCCGGTCGGCGTAGGCGGCGGCCAGGCGCAGGCTCAGGCCGTTGGCTACTTCGGTGCGGTAGTTCAGCTCCAGGGCGTCGCGGCGGTAGAGCTTGGCGTAGTTACGGTTGGTGAACAGCGTGTAGTAGCTGTTGATGAAGGGCGTAAGCTGGGAGCGGGGGTCGAAGTTCTCGATGGTGCGGCCCACGGCAAAGCCCACCCGGCTAAACGACTGGGGCCGAAACGTGTACCCCCCGCTCAGGCTGGGGCTGAACAGCCGGTTGCTGAACCCGTAGCGCAGCACCGGCCGCAGCGAGTAACTGCGCCGGTCCTCGTAGCGCTGGATGTAGGTGGCTTCGACATTCACCACCACGCCTTCTACCGTGTTGTACTGCAAGGCGTTGGTGACAGGCTCCACCGACACGGTGCGCTTCTTAAACGAGTTGGTGTACTGGTAGCCCAGCAGCAGGAGCTTCTGCGGGTCCACCTGGTTGCGCTTACGGTCCAGCGAGTCCTGGTAGGGTTTCGATTTCGTAATGGCCTCGGCGCTGTCCTTCACCTGGTAGTCGCGGCGCTCCTCGTCGGTGAGCGGAATGGGCCGCAGCTCGTTCCAGTAGGTGGAGTCCCGCTCGTTGGCGCCTTTTTCTACGGCCATAATTTCGCCCTTGGCCAGGGGCCGGAAGGCGGCCGTGTCGGGGGTGGCGGCTGCGGCCTGGCGGGCCTGGCGGCGGGTGGCGCGGCTGAGGGTGCGCAGCTGGGGCCGCTGCTGCTTGGCGTCGGCTACGGTTTCGCGGCGGCCGGCGTCGGTGGGGGCGGGGGCGGCCTGCTGGGCGGCCACCAGAGCGGGCGGCGGGGCCGGGTAAGTAGGCTTCACGCGGTAGTTCGACAGCACGGCATTCACCGAGGCGTTGCCCTTGAACCCCAGGCCCGAGCCGCTCAGATACACCTTCTGCGACTGAAGCACCCAGGCGTGCGAGGCGCCCGGCGCGGGCCCAAACAGCTGCTCAATCTGCACCTTGTCGGCGTATTCGATGCCGGCGTCGGAGTTCAGGCTCAGGTCTACGCTGTGCAGGCGCCAGGTGCCGTCTTCCAGCACGTAGATGAAGCCCGAGAAGGCCGGGTCGATGCGGCGGCGGGGCGACACGCGGATTTTGTTGAGCGTGTGCCCGTTCAGCTGGGAAGTACCCACCAGCTCGTACTTGTAGAACAGCAAGGCATTCTGGGCAATCGGCGACACGAAGCCCCGCTCCGAAAAGCCCGACTTAATCATGTTCTCGTAGAAATTGAACTGCCCCGACACCCGGTTCACGCTGAAGCCCCGGCTGTTGCCGCTGACCCTGGACGAAATCATCCGCTCCTGCACCACATTGGGCTGCCGAAACGATAAATCTGACACTGACTCCGACAGATACACAATGCCCTTCTTCACGCCGGGGTCTACCTTCACCAACCCGAAAATCTTGTTGGGCACATCGGTGAGGCGTACCACCGCCTTGATGTAAGTGCGGGCCGTGAAGGCGGCTACCTCGGCGCGGTGGTAGCGCCGCCAATCAATGGCGTGCTGCACAATGGCGTAGGCCGGGTCCCGGTCGGAGGCCCGCACCGTCACGTTGCCCAGGGTGTAGGGCTCGGGCGTGAGCGTCACGTTGAGCACGGTGGCCGTGTCGCCGCCCGCTACGCGTATCTGCTCCAGCCGGGGCTTGTAGCCCACGTACTGAAACACCAGCTGGTAGGTGCCAGCTGGCAAGCGAAGCTGGTACTGGCCCTGCTCGTTGGATGCCGTGCTGGTGGTTTCGCCGCGCACGGCCACGTTGGCAAAGGCCAACGGCTCGTTTTTGGGGTCGGTGATGCGGCCCCGCACCACGCCGGCCCGCCCGAGCAACGGCACTACACACAGGAAGAGAAGTAACAGAAAGCTAAAGTGCCGCATGCAAGTAAAGTTGGGATAAGGGTGTAGCCGGTTGAAGGTAGATAGAAACAGATGAGAAAGAGTTGCCTGCCAGCCCTGGCGTAACTAAAAAAGGACAGCTAACAGCTGTCCTTTTCAAAATCAAAAACACAATCTAACGCGGCGCTTACGTAAACAGGGTAGTGGTGGCCAGCACGAAGTTGCGGGCAATACCCTTCACCGTAGCAGCATCCAGGGGCTCGTCGAACGCCTCGGAGGCCGCTGCTGCCGTCACGGTTGCGCCCGTAAGCGTGGTGTTGGTTTGGATGTTGACGCCGGCCTGGGTGATATTTTCTTCGCCGGGGAAGAAAACAGCCGTGGCAGCTCCCGTAGCCGGGTTGCCGGGGCCGTACACCGCCGCCGTCGAGGGAGTAGTGTTCGGCGAAGGACCACCGTTGTCGTTGCCCGAAACCCAGCTCTTGGGCTGTAAGTTCAGGTTGGCGGGGTTGCCGGGCACGGTGGTAGCCACCGCATTGGCCGCTACGCCGCGGCGTACCGTGCGCACGTGCGACGAGTGGCGGGCCTCCACGGAGTGAATATTCAGGGCAGCTTGCAGCACGGTCTTGTTCGGCATCAGTATGGGTGCCCCGCCTTTATACGCCCGGATACCCGTATCCACGAATGACTGCGACACGCCCAGGTACAGAGCGTAGTTACTGAACACGGCGGCAAACGGACCCGCTTGGGTGCCGCGGCCCCCGCTGTAGTCGAAGGCGGCGCGGGTGGGTTCGGGAATGGCGGCCGTGCCCAGGGCGGCGCGCAGGGTCTTGATGTGGCCCGACTCGTCGTTACGAATTACCTCGAAGGCCGGCCGGTCGGTGGCCGGAATCAGGCCGGGGGTTTTCAGGCCCGTGTCGTAGAAGTAAAATTCCAGGTACTCCAGGCTCAGGGCCAGGTTGAGCACGGCCTGAATGTCGGCGGGCAGGGCGGCTTGGCCGTAGGCGCGCTGAAATATGCCGCTAAACACTACGGGTAGCGCGGCTGCCGTAAGGGCTTTGCCAGCGGTGCCGAAGTGCTGGAACACGCGGCGGCGCGGGTCGAGACGCTCGTAAATCTCGGGGTCGACTTTTTCGATGTCGGAAATAAGCTTGAACAGATCCATGACGGTAAGACAGAGGTAAGGTGAAAAAACAAGCAGCGCGTGGCTTACCGAATGTTACTAACGTTCAGCTTCGACCCAGCCTGCAGAAACTGGTTGGCCTGGGTGGCTACTTCCTGCGGGGTCTTCGACCGCTCCAGGCCGGAGCCGCTGCCCTCGCCGGGCGCCGAGGTGGCCGAGGTGGGCGTAAACAAGTCCACCACGTCGCTGGCCACGAAGGAGTTGTAGGTCAGTAGGTCCCGGATCAGGGCCGCGTGCCGGGCTTCTACCGACACGATTTTGCCGGCCACTACCAGGTTAACGGCGCTTTGCAGGAAAACGCCCGCGCCGTTATAGGCCGCCACTCCCAAGTCCTCGAAGGTGCGGGCCGCTGTCAGCACGCTGTTCTTGTCGTTGAAGTTGATGGTGGAGAAATCGGGGTCCAGGTCCTTGATGGCGCTGTTGCCGAGCACGGTTCTGAAAAAGTCCACGTGGGCTTCTTCGTGCAGGGCAATGTCGTCCAGAATCTGCCGCTCGGCGCTGGTAGCCGTCAGGCCGGTGTAGTAGGTACCGGTTTTTACCCGGGTGTAAAAAGCGGCTTCGAGCTGCTCCAGCGCATAAGCGAAATTGAGCACACCCGTATCGCCGGAGCCCACGTCTACGGTGCCGGCTTCCTCGTTATCATCGTCATCGTCGCAGCTCGTGAGCAGCAGGCCGGTGAGGGCCGTAGCGGCACCGGTGTAGCGCAGAAACGATCGGCGCGACACCGCAGTTGGAGTTTCCGGAGAAGCTGGCGCCTCCACGGGTGACAAAAGTTTGTCCATAGTAGTAGGTGGTGAGAAGGTAGAAACAGAGCTTGTACGCCCGCATCCCCTAGTTCTGCCACCCATTTGCCTAAAATCAGTATTTGTACAAAGCCGGTATCCGGGTTTGTACGGAGCCAGTCGGCGGACTCTGCTTCGTGGGCCGCCGAACGTTCTACGCTACTACTTCCTCGGTAGGAGCCAGGGGTGCGGTTTGCCGGGCCTGCCGGGCACTGTACCAGGTGTTCAGCCCCACGCCCAGCAGCACCAGCGCCATGCCCAGGTAGGAAGTCAGCTGAAACGTTTCGCCAAAAAATACGAACCCTAATCCCAGGGCGTACAAAATGCCCAGGTAGTTGAGATTGGCCACGCTCGACAGCCGCTCGGCCTGGTAGGCTTTGGTCATAAACACCTGGGCGCCCTGCGTGCACACGCCCGTGAGCAGCAGCCACAGCCAGTCGAGGCCCTGGGGCGGGACCCAGTGCCAGAGGCAGTAGAGGCCGGCAATGGGCAAGGCCACCATCGGAAAATAAAACACGACCACCAGGGGGTGCTCCTTGCCCGTAAGCCGGCGAATGGAATTGTAGCTGAGCCCCGAAAACACCGCCGACAGTACGCCCAGCCCCACCCAGCGCCAGTCCACGTCAGCCGACACGCCCTCCACCACCAGCACCCCCGCAAACGAAATCAGGAAGAACACCCACTGCCAGGCCCGCACCTTCTCGCGCACAATAAAAATGCCCAGAATGGCCGTGAAAATGGGCGCCAGATACTGAATGGTAACGGCCGTGGCCAAGGGCATGCGTTGCAGGGTGAAGAAATACAGAATCAGGGCCAGGGCGCCGGTGGTGCCGCGCGCAATCAGGAAAAAGTGGTTGGTGCCCCAGGGCCGAATGCGCAGGGCCCGCAGGGTGAAGTAGCTGAAAATGACCGACAGCCCCGAGCGAAACAGAATGATTTCGAGAGCCGGCAAATGGGGCAGCAGCTTGACGCACACGTTCATCAGAGCGAAGAACAGGGTGCTGAGCAGCATGTAGCGGGCCCCTTGGGTAATGGGCATGAGCAGAAAGGGGAAATGTGGCGTAAGCTTTAGCTTGCGCCGTGTGCCGTGCGTACTAGGTAGTAATCGGGGCTATGCTTTGCCGGCGCACTGCGCAAGCTAAAGCTTACACCACACTTTTCTCCCATGAATCAGCCCAAAAAGAAGTTTTACACGCCAGCCGAGGCCTTGCAAAAGATAGCGGCCTTCTGCACCTACCAGGAGCGCAATCATAAAGAAGTAGAGGCCAAGCTGCGCGAGTACGGGCTGGACGAAGACGAAGCCGGCGAAATTATCATCCGGCTGGGCCGGGAGAAGCTGCTGGACGAGGAGCGCTACGCCAAAAGCTACGTGCGCGGCCACTACCGCAGCAAGAAGTGGGGCCGCCGCCGCATTGTGCAGGAGCTAAAGCAAAAAGGCATTTCGGATTATTGCATCAAGGCCGGCTTGAAGGAAATCGACGGCGACGAGTACTACCAGAACTTGGTGGACCTGCTGGAGAAAAAAGACCGCCAGGAAAAGGAGCGCCACCCCCACAAGCGCCGCCAGAAAATCCAGCTCTTCCTCACGGCCAAAGGCTACGAGCAAGACCTCATCAAAATGGCTTTGGATGACTTGGGCAAAACGCCGGATGCAGACGACCAATAATGTCATTCCGAGCGGAGCGAGAAATCTGGATTACTTACTAGGCGCTGATGAACACTCAGATTCCTCGCTCCGCTCGGAATGACAGCTATCGCCGCGCCGGCAGCTGCGGATTCTCCAGGCGGCGGGTGAGGACCACGCGGCGGCCGGTCATGGTTTCGAGCAGCGGCCGCAGGATACGCTCGGCGTTCTGCTCGGTTTGGGCCAGAATGCCCGACTGCAAGGCCGTGCGGCGCACGTTCTGCTCGGCATACTTGTAGCCGGCATCTACTAGCTCAGCGTCCTGGAAGAAGCCGTTTTCAACGCTGTACACCTTGCTTTTGCTGTGGTCGATCTGCCAGCCGCACAGCTCGGCGGGCGGCAAAGCCAGGCGCACCACCGAGTCGCCTTCCAGCATCACGTCCTGGGGGCGCAGCTGGCGCAGGTCGAGGCAGCCCACGGCGGTGCCGGCCACGATGAGGGCCACTTTCGCATCGGGCAGCAGGCGGTAGGTGCTTTTGCGGTACTCCACCACGTCGCGAAACTGGTAGCGCACCAGCTCCAGCCGGCCCAGGCTCTCCACCTTCTCCAGCACCGTGTTATGCGTGACGGTTACGCGCGGGGCCGGGTTCAGCGGATTTTCCAGCTCCGTCAGCGCCGGCCGCACCTTACTCCACAGCAGCCACCCAAGCCCCACCAGGAAAACCAACGGCAACAGGCGGCGCAGCAAGCGGGGAGTAGACATAAGGATGAGGTTTACCTAACCATACGGGCCAAACTGCCCGAGGGTGCGGGACCTCACCCATCAGACTGTAAGCCGCAAGCTGGTTCTAGTGCTTGTGGCTTGCAGCTTGTGGCTTGCAGCTTGCGGCTTACAGCTTGTGGCTTACAGCTCAAATTCAAATCCTGCCCACGCCTGCAAGCCGCCGGTGTGCACGGCTACTACCGTGCTGCCGCGCCCGAAGTAGCCGTGGGCCAGCAGGTCGAGTACGCCTGCCAGCATCTTGCCCGTGTAAATCGGATCGAGCAGAACGCCGTGGCGCCGCTGAAACCCGGCAATGAAGGCGCGCAGCTCCGGCGTGAGGCGGGCGTAGCCGCCGCCGTGGTAAGCGGTGTGCAGGGTCCAGTTGTCGTAGGTGCGGCCGGTGGCTTGCTCGGTCAGGCGGTTGATAGCTGCGCGCAGGAAGTCGGCGCCTTTGAGGGCGGCGAAGCCGTGGGCCCGGCGCTGCCCGTGCAGGCCGGTAAGCAGGCCGGCCAGGGTACCGCCCGTGCCGCAGGCCACGCACAGGTGGTCGAAATCGGTGTGCTGAAGCAGCTCGGGCACTAGTTCGGCGCATCCCGGTAGAGCCAGCGTATTCGAGCCGCCTTCAGGCAGCACGTAGGCCGGGCCCCACGTGCGCAGCAGCTCGGCTACCACGGCTGGCTCGTGCTGGCGGCGGTAGGTGGCCCGGTCCAGGAAGTGCAGCTGCATACCGTCGGCGCGGGCCTGGGCCAGGGTGGGGTTGAGCGAGGCCGTGGCCAGCTCCTCGCCCCGCACCACACCCACGGTGCGCAGCCCGGTGAGGCGCCCCGCGGCAGCCACGGCGGCTAGGTGGTTGGAGTAGGCCCCGCCAAAGGTCAGCAGCGTATCGTGACCCAGGCGGCAGGCTTCCCGCAGGTTGTACTTGAGCTTGCGCCACTTGTTGCCGGGCAGCTCCGGGTGGTTCAGGTCGTCGCGCCACAGGAGCAGGCGCACCCCGGCCCGGTCGGCGGCGGGTTCTGGTAAGTGCTGAAGCATCGGGAAATGACGTAGCGCATACGGTGTAGTTCGCGTATTCCCACGTTGCCAGAACGATAGGGTGCACCTAGCGGCAGACTTCCCGCCGCAGGCGAGGCATCTGCCGCCAGCTACCTGCCGCCAACTCTACGCCAGCAACGCATCCTCAGCCATACGGGGCTCTGGCTGGCGCTTGAAGGCGTAGTACAGCGCCGCCAGCATGGCCACCACCAGCAACACCGACGACACCAGCGACACCGTGTTGCCTAGGGCGTATTCCGTAGGCTCGAATTTGAACTCGATGGTGTGCGGGCCGGCCGGCACGGGCAGGGCCCGCAGCACGTAGTTGGCCCGCAGGTGCGGTACCAGCTTGCCGTCGATGTAAGCGTTCCAGCCATCGGCGTAGTAAACTTCCGAAAACACCACCAGGCCATCCTGCGCCGCGTTGGCCCGGTAGGTTAAGGCGTTGGGGGAGTAGCTGGTCAGCGTGATGGTGGAGCCGGCGGAAGGGTAGGAGGTCTTCACGTCCGGAAACTTCGACGCGTCCACCACGGCCGTAGTGGCGGAGTTCAGGGTGGTCAGCGCCTGAATTTCCTGGTCGGGGTTCTGCACCTTCTGCACCTGGCTCACGAACCAGGCGTTGCCCAGGGCGCCGGGGTTGCGCTGCACCTGCTGGGGCTGGCCCTGCTCACCGGGCACAATGATGTAGCGGGTGTTGAGCATGTTCAGCACAGCGGGGTTGTTCTGCGAAATCTGCCGCTCAATCAGGTCCTGGTAGCGGCGCAGCTTGGCCCCGTGGTACCCGCCGATGCTCTTGTGGAAATACGACGTGTTGGCCTCGTTGAAAGGGCTTTGCATGTTCAGCACCCGATAGCTCAGGTCTTTGTCCTGCAAAATCTGCTGGTCGGCCGGGGTAGGCACAAATTGTTCGGCCACAGTTTCGGTCTGGAAGTTTGAGTCGTTCAGATACCGTTTATCTACGCCCCACAAATCCACCAGCGTGAGCAGGCCCACCAGCCCGGCAGCTAGCGTAGCCGACAGCTTGCGCTGCAAGAAAAACCACAGCACCGCGCCGGCGGCGGCCACAAAAAACAAGGAGCGGAACGCGTCGGTGCGCAGCAAGGAGGCGCGGTCCTGGCGCAGGGCGTCCAAGGGGAAACCCTGCTGCTGGAGCTGGGCGTCAATCGGCGCGGCATAATCGGCCACCAAGCCGGCCAGGAAAGCCAGCGCGCACAAGCCGGCCGTAATGGCCAGGGCCCGCAGCACTTGCCGCTTCAGCGTGGCGGTTTCGGCATCGTCGGCGGGCTTGCCAGTCAGGGCGGCCAGGCTGGGGTGAGTGCCGGCAGCCACGGGCGCGGCGGCCAGGCGGGCGCGCAGTACCCGGCCCAGGGCCAGCACTGCCAGCAAGGGCATGGCCAGCTGGGCAATAACCAGGGCCATGCTCACCGACCGGAACTTGTTGTAGCCGGGGAAGTAGTCGAACATAAAATAATTGAACGCCTCGAAGTTCTTGCCCCAGGCCAGCACAATCGACAAAATGGTGCCCACCAGTAGCCAGAGGCGGGTGCGGCGGTCGGCCACCAGCAGGCCCAGCACAAACAGGAAGCACACCACGGCCCCCACGTACACCGGCCCGCTGGTAATGGGCTGGGCGCCCCAGTAGGTGGGCATCTGGGCCAGGTAGTCGCTCAGCTGCACCGGCGGCACGCCCAGGTTGGTCAGGGCCTTGCCGGTTTCCGAGGTTTCGCTCAGCTTCATCTGCGAAGCGCCCCCGTAGAAGTTAGGCACCAGCAGGGTCACGGTTTCGCCCACCCCGTAGCTCCACCCGAAGGCATAGTCCCGGTCGAGGCCCGAGCCGCCCGCCCCATCATCACTGGCCGGCTGGTTTTGCTGACCGGGGGCAGCCGGCGGGGGCGTTTTCAGCTCCGACTTACCGCGGATGCTGTGCTTGCCGTACTCCAGCGTGGTGTAGAGGCGGCCAAAGCTCACGCCCACGGCCAGCAGGGCAGCCACGCCCAGCAGGGCCGTGCGGCTCAGGAAGTCCGGCAGCCGCTTTTCGCGCGCGGCCGCCACCAGCTCCACTACCCCAAACACCAGCACCAGCAGGAGCAGGTAATAGGTAATCTGCAAGTGGTTGGAGCGCACGTTCATGGCCAGGCCCAGGGCAAACAAGGCCGTGCCCAGCCACCGGTTGCGCCGAAACGCCACCAGCAGCCCCGCCAGCACCAGCGGGGCGTAGGCCAGGGCCAGGCTCTTGGTGTTGTGGCCGGCGGCCAGAATAATCAGGTTGTAGCTGCTGAAGCCCAGGGCCACAGCCCCCACCACACTCACCAGCGGCGAGAGGCCCAGGGCCACGCACAGGAAGTAGCCGCACACCAGGGCCAGGAACAGGTTGGCTACTACCCCCGGCAGCCCCACCGTAAACAGCTTGTGCAGGTAAATGCTCAGGTCGCCGGGGAAGCGGGTGCTGATGAGGTAGGTGGGCATACCCGAGAACATGGAGTTGGTCCAGAGGGCTTCCTGCCCGGTCTGCTCCCGGTACACGGCCGCCTCGTGGGCGCCACCATTAAACTGCACGATGTCGTGCTGGGCCAGCGTCTTGCCCTCAAACAGGATGGGCGAGAAGTAGACGGCGGTCAGCAGCAGGAAAAACACGACGGCCAGCAGGTGCGGCAGCACCCGCCGCCACAGCGGCACGGTGGCCTGACGGTGGAGTGTGGTCATTCGATTCAGAAGTGAAGCAAAGCAGCCCGAAGGTACGGACAGAAGCGTGAAGCACATTGGCGGTATTAGTCTGCGCGTGTGCAGACGACGCCCTGGCACGCCCTGGCACGAGGTTAGCGCAGCGTACCTCGTGCCTGCGCATGAGGTGGAGGCTGCGCCTCCACTGCCGCGCCAGCGGCAAGTCGGGACTGGGCCGTGCTGGCGCGTAGGTCGTTCTGGCGGGGGAGGCGCAGCCTCCCGGCATTATCGGCACGAGTTACGCTGCGCTAAACTCGCGCCAGCTACAAACCAGTTTTGGTCCGCTTTCCTGATGGCACGGGGCACAGCTGCGCGCCATCAACCTACGGTGCCCGCCGCTGAAATACCACATTGTACAGCACCACCGACAGCAGAATCACGCCGTACGCCACGGCCTGCTCTACCGAAGCCCGCTCCCCGAAGTACAGAAACGCCAGCACAAAGCTCACCAGTGGGTTCAGATACATCAGAATGCCCACCGTGCCCGAGGGCAGCACATTCAGCGCGTACAAATTCAGAAACAGGGGCAGCACCGTGAAACCGGCGCTGAGCAGGCCCGCCACCAGCAGCAGGTGCCCGTCCTGGAATCCCGCCAGCGGCCGGGCGCCCAGCAGCGGGGCCAGGGGCAGAATCAGCAGCGCGGCCAGGCCCAGCTGCACCGTGAGCAGCACCAGCCGGTCGTAGCCTTGCAGGCGGCGCTGGCTGATGAGGTAGAAGGCGTAGGTGAAGGCCACCACCAGGCTCATCAGCACCGTGCGCAGCTCCCCGGCCCCCAGCAGAGCGCAACTCAGGGCGCTCAGCCCAATGGCTGCCCATTGGTTGGCGCGCAGCTTCTCGCCCAGCAGCAAAAAGCCCAGCAAGGCCGTGAGAATGGGGCAGATGAGGTAGGCAAACGAGCCGGCCTGTACGCTTACCTCATTCACCACATAAATAAACAAGAGCCAGTTTGAGGTCAGCAGAATGCCGCCCAGGGCCGTGCTCCAGCCCACCTGCCGCCGTTCCCGAGCCGGCGCCGCCTGCCACTGCCGCCACGTAGCCGCTACCGCCGCCCGCCGGCCCAGCCCGTGCAGGACTACCAGCAACAACAACGAGAGCAGAATGCGAAAAAACAGGATCTGCCCGCTGGCATAGCCCGTCAGCCAGCGCAGCGGAATCGGGAAGAACCCCCAAATAAGAAAGGCCGCCAGCGCGGCCAGGTGATGACGCGAAAGTTTCAAACGTAGAAAATGGCTAAAAGAAGCCGCAAAGGAAGCCATTTCAGCCCAGAGCAGGAAGTCAGCTGGTTTTCTCGCTCCAGAGCAAAGGCTACCGATGATGCGTTTCTACATCATCCAGCCGAGAGGCTTAAGCAGCTAAGCCAGCATGCCAACCTTAATCCTGAAGTGCTTGCCCCAAGTCTCGCGCGCAAAGTAAAGCTACAAGGTATACCTACAGGGCAAGAAAGGCTTAGTTGTACGGCCGCCGGGCGTGGATCGGTAACCATCTGCCATTGCAACGAAACGGTAGAGATGCTTCGACTCCGCTCAGCAGGACGGGCTACTTGTTACCTCTTCCCAGGCCTTGGCACAACATCTAAGGAATGACACGGGACCGAAGGGCTTGCTTTAAAAGCAGTTCATCCTAGCCGGCTGCTAGCGCCGGAAGTACACCGTGAAGGTGGTGCCCACGCCCGGCTGGCTTTGCACCTCAATCCGGCCGTCGGCATTCTCTATCATTTTCTTGACCATGTGCAGGCCCACCCCCGAGCCCTCGACGTGGGTGTGCAGGCGCTTGAACATCTGAAACAGCTGGCCCATGCTGTCGGCTTCAATACCCAGGCCGTTGTCGGCCACGGTAAGCACGTGGTGCTCGGGGGTGCTGGCGCACCGAATCTGCACCCGTGGCACCCGGTCGGGGTGGCGGTACTTCAGGGCATTGCTGAGCAGGTTGTACACCACCGAGCGCAGGTTTTTGGTTGGGAAAGAAATGGCAGCGCAGGCCGCTACATCTACTTCCAGCTGGGCTTGGGTGTCGCGCAGCAGGGGGGCCAGGTCCAGGCATACATCGTCAACTACCGCGGCCAAGTCTACCAGCGTGGTGGGCTGGGCGTGCTCCTGCTGGAGGCGGGCAATGTCGGTGAGGTGCTCGATGGTGCGCTTAAAGCGGTTCACCGAGTCCTGCATCATTTCCAGCACGTAGTCCACGTCGCCGACGCGGTAGGTGGCCGGCAGCTCCCCAACCAGCGCCGCCAGCAGGCCTTCGATGTTGGTAATGGGCGCCTTCAAATCGTGCGAGGCCGTGTAGATAAAGTTGTCCAAGTCGCTGTTGGTGCGCCGCAACTGCTCGTTGGCTTCTTTCAGCTCCGTAATGTCGATGGCCGAGCCCACGTAGCCGTACAGCTCGCCGCTGGGATAGTAGCTGGGCGCCCCCTGCGCCAGCAGCCAGCGGTACTGGCCGTCGTGCCGGCGCATCCGGTACTCAATAAAGAAGAGGGTGCGCTCTTCAATGGCCGTGGTAATGCTGCGCTGCGTGGCCTCCAACTCTTCCGGGTGCACGTAGGGCATCCACGTATCGGCCATTAGCTGCGGCAGCGTCAGGCCCAAAAAATCCAGCAGCACTTTGTTGACGTAGTGCACCGAGCCATCCGGATTCAGGCTCCACACGATGTTTGGCGCCGCGTCGGCCATGATGCGGAAGCGCTGTTCGCTTTCCTGCAAAGCCGCCAGCACGCGTTTCTGCTCCGTGATGTCGCGCGCCACCCCAAACAGGTGGGGCTGGCCGCCCAGCTGCAACCCCACTACGTGCGCCTCAACCGGGTACATATGCCCGTCCTTGCGCTGGTGCAGGGTTTCAAACAACGGAATATCTTCCCGCTGGGCCTGGGCAAACACCGCGTTGAATTCCTCGTCCGGAGTAATCGGGTTCACGTCCGACACGCGCAGGCGGCGGGCTTCCTCGGCAGTGTAGCCCCAGGCATCGAGGGCTTGGGGGTTGAGGTAGGCAAACGTGCCGTCCTGGCGAATCAGGATAAACGCGTCGCGGGCTTGCTCAGCCATGAACTTGAACCGCTTCAGCTCCTCGCTGCTTTGCTCCAGCTGCCGGCGGGCCTGCACCTGCTCGGTTACGTCGATGGCCGTATGAATGATGCCCGTCACCGTGCCAGCTTCAATAAGCGGATTGAAAGCCACGTTGAAGTAGCGCTGTTCCACCTCTCCGTCGTCCCCGCGCATTAGAATGGGCACTTCGCTTCCCCGGAACGTCTTACCCGTGTCCACCACGGCTTGCGCAATGCCTAGCATGGCCTGCGGCTCAAGGTGGGGCAACACGTCCGCTAAGGGCTTGCCCAGCACCTCGCCGGCCGACTGCTTGCTCATCAGACGCAGCATGGGGGCGTTGATGCTTTCAAGTACGACGTCGCGGCCGCGCGTGAGGGCAATGGCTACCGGAGCCTGCTCTACCAGGCTGCGGAAGCGCACCTCACTTTCCTCGATTTTGTGCAGCGCCAGCACTTCCTCCGTCACGTCGATGGCCGTGTGATGAACGCCGTACACCTCGTTCTGCTGGTTGCGCAGGGGTTTGTAGATGAAATTGAAGTAGGAGGTTTTGGCTTGGCCCTGAACGAGTAGCGTGGCCTTTTCGTGGGTGCCCATATAGGTTTCGCCTGTGGCGTACACCTGCTCCAGCAGGGCCGGAAACGGCTGGTCGGCCAGCTCGGGCAGGGTCTGGCGGAAGGTTTTGCCGGCCACCAATCCATCCTTGCCCCAGTAGCTCAGCATGGTGCTGTTGGCGTACTGAATGCGCATCTCCGGGCCCAGGTATAAGGCCGTGGCAATGGGGGCTTCGTCAATTAGAGGACGGAAGTGCTGCTCACTTTCTTCGGCGCGCTGGCGGGCCCGCACTTGCTCGGTCACGTCGTGGGCAATGCTGAACACCCCGGTAGCCACCGTCCGGTCGGCGGGGTTCTCGTAGTAGGGCTGGTACACGAAGTTGTAGTAGCGCAGCTCCTCCCGCCCATCGAGCGGCAGCATCACCGCATACTCGGTGCCGTGGTAGGGCTGGCCGGTGGCAAGCACCTGGTCGAGCAGCTCCGGGAAGCCCTGCCCTCTGGTGTCGGGCAGGGCGTCGAACAGGGGCCGGCCCACGATGTCCGGCGTGGTGCCCAAGAACCGGTGCAGCTCCGCGTTGATCAGCTCCACCCTGTGCTGGGGCCCCCGCAGGATGCAGATGCCCACCGGGGCCTGCATAAACAGGCTGTAGGGCCGCTCAATGTCGCGCAGGGCCTGCTCATTGCGCTCCGCCCGGATTTGGGTTGTCACTTCCGTGGTGGAGTGGAGGATGTATTGCACGTTGCCGTCGGCATCGAGCACGGGCTTGTTCTGGGCCGACCAGTACCGCTGCTCAAACGTGCCGTTGGCGTTGCGCACATCGTAGCGCACGGTGGGCACCTGGTGGGCCTCCTTATAGCGCAGCACGTAATCCAGCGACGCTCGCAGCGAGGTGAACCCGGCGCCGGCCGCTTCCGGGTTTTCCGGAAACACGACAAACACGCTCAGCCCCACTATCTGCGGCCGGGTCCGCTGGCTTAGGTGCAGTGCTTCGTCGGTGGCGTCCAGAATCGTGTACGCCGGAGCATCGGGCCGCAGCAGTATAAAGTTGCCGGGCAGGGCTTCGAAAGCCGCTTGGAAGTTGAGTAGTTGTTCGGGCACGAAAGCGAGGAGAGGAGCTGAGACAGATAAGTAAGTCAATAGAATTACCATTGCCTACGAAAATATTCCCGTACTAAGGAAATCTGGCAACTTTCCGGAATGCAGGCCGGGCTGTTTGCTTATTTCACCGCGTATCACAAGTACCCAAGGCGCAGACGTTATGGCGGTTTCGGGACCGGTGCATGCAGGGTGTAGCAACGCGACCCGAAGGTCGGCGTAGCCAAGGGTCGCGTCGCTACACCCTAGCCCCACTGTTTACGAAACGGCTATAACATCAGCACTAGCTCTCCTCCTCGGCAAGCGGGGGTGGGCGTGGCTGATGACAGTATACGGTCAACTAAAAGCTGGAATCAGAGCCGTTCTCTGACGGAGAAGGATAGGGATGAGGCAACTACAACCTAAGCTGAACCGACAACTATACTTGGCATACCAGCTGACTTCATTTCTCGCAGTGGTTCGCAGAGGAAAGCGCGGTGGTTCGCAGTGTTCAAGCGGACTCATGTAGGCCAATTTCCTTTGTTAGTTCACCTAGCAGCTAGTTCCTCCTCTTGTTTGGAAAGTGGGCCGGGGGGTGAGGCTCCAGCCGTACCTTTGCCGCCGCCATGCTTCAGTTCCTCGACCTCCCTTCCATCACCGGCGGCACCGTGCTCCAGGCCCCTGCGGCCGGGCCCGCCGCCGTGCAGCAGCTTCTGCTCGACAGCCGCCGGGTGGGCCAGCCGGGCGGGGCGCTGTTCTTTGCCCTGCGCGGCCCCCAGCACGACGGCCACCGCTACCTGCCCGAGCTGTACGAGCGGGGGGTGCGCCTGTTTGTGGTGGATAATAGTACCGCCGTGCCGGGCGGCCTGGCCGCTTACCCCGAAGCGGGTGTGCTGGTGGTAGACAATGCGCTGACGGCTCTGCAAGCCGTGGCTGCCCACCACCGCCGCCAGTTTCGCCTGCCCGTGCTGGGCATCACCGGCTCCAATGGCAAAACCATTGTGAAAGAGTGGCTGGCCCAGCTGCTGGCCCCCGACGAGCTAATTTGTAAAAGCCCCCGCTCCTACAACTCCCAGGTGGGCGTGCCCCTGAGCGTGTGGGAGCTAAACCCCACCCACACGCTGGGCATCTTCGAGGCCGGCATCTCGGAGCCCGGCGAAATGGAGCGCCTGGCCCGCGTCATTCAGCCGACGGCCGGCATTTTCACCATGCTCGGCTCGGCTCACGATGCAGGGTTTTTCTCCCAGGAAGAAAAGCTGTTCGAAAAGCTTCAGCTGTTCACCGGCCCCGGCTTTGGCCGCCTCTTCTACTGCCGCGACCAGCAACCCGTGCACGCTGCCGTGCAGCGCCTGGGCCTCAGTGCCTTCACCTGGTCGCGCCAGGGCCTGCCCGCCGACGTGCAGGTGGCGCTGCTGCCCCCGGCCCCCGGTTCTCCCGGCCGGGTGCCGGCTCGCATCAGCTGGGCGGCAGGGGAGTTCTTTCTCTCCCTACCCTTTGCCGACGAGCCCTCCGTCGAAAACGCCCTGCACTGCGTTAGCAGCCTGTTGTTTTGGGGCGTCGAGCCGGCCGAAATCCAGCGCCGCCTCGACCGGCTCCAGCCCGTGGCCATGCGCCTGGAAATGAAGCAGGCCCTCAACGACTGCTACATCCTCGACGACACCTACAACAACGACCTGGCCGGCCTCCGGCTTGCCCTCGACGCCCTGGCCCGCCAGCCCCGCCGCGGCCGCCGCACCCTCATCCTGAGCGACGTGCTCGAATCCGGCCTCGGCGGCGAAGAGCTGTACGCCCGCGTGGCGGGCCTGCTGCCCACCCACGGCGTAGAGCGCCTCATCGGCATCGGGCCGGGCCTGAGCCAGCACCGCGGCGCCTTTGCCGGCCTCGCGGCGGCTGAGTTTTTTCCTGATACCGAAGCCTTTCTCACCGCCTTCCGCCCCGACGCCTTCCGGCACGAAACCATTCTGGTGAAGGGCGCCCGCCGCTACGGCTTCGAGCGGATTGTGGCGGCGTTTCAGCAGAAAATCCACGGCACGGTGCTCGAAGTCAACCTCGACGCCCTGGTGCACAACCTTACCTTTTACCGGCGCCGCCTGCGGCCGGGCGTCAGGCTCATGGTCATGGTCAAGGCCTTTGCCTACGGCAGCGGCTCCTACGAAGTAGCCAACCTGCTCCAGTTTCACCGCGCCGACTACCTCGCCGTGGCCTACCCCGACGAGGGCGTGGACCTGCGCCAGCACGGCATCAGCTTGCCGGTGATGGTGATGAACCCCGCCCCCGACGCCTTCCAGAAGCTGCGCCAGTACCATCTAGAGCCCGAAATCTACTCCTTCGAGCTGCTCGACGCCTACCTGCGCGCCGCCCGGCAGCCCGACGGCCCGCCCCTGCCCGCCATCCACCTCAAGCTCGACACCGGCATGCGCCGCCTGGGCTTCGCCGAAGAAGACCTGCCCGAACTTTGCCGCCGGCTGCGCGAAAACGCCGCCCACCTGCGCGTGGCCAGCGCCCTCACCCACCTGGCCGGCGCCGACGAAGAAGCCCACAACAGCTTTTCGCGGGAGCAGCTGGCCGCCTTTGCCCGCATGACGCCCGTGCTGGAACAGGCCCTGGGCTACCCCGTGCTCAAGCACGCTCTCAACTCGGCCGGCATCGTGCGCTTTCCCGAGGCCCAGCACGATATGGTGCGCCTGGGCATTGGCCTGTACGGCGTAGAGGCTACCGGGCAGGAGCAGGATGCCCTGCGGCCCGTCAGCTCCCTGCGCACCACTATCTCCCAGGTTAAAACCCTGCCGGCTGGCCATACCGTGGGCTACAGCCGCCGCGGCCAGGCCGCCTCCCACGACCGGCGCATTGCCACCCTGGCCATCGGCTACGCCGACGGCTACGACCGGCGCTTCAGCAACGGGGTGGGGGAGGTGCTCGTCCGTGGGCAGCGGGCCCCGGTGGTCGGCAACGTGTGCATGGATATGTGCATGGTGGATGTAACCCACGTTGCCGGCGCCCAGGCCGGCGACGAAGCCCTGGTGTTTGGGCCGGAGCTGCCCTTGTCCGAGCTGGCCGCCCGCATCGGCACCATTCCCTACGAGCTGCTTACTAGCGTGAGTGAGCGGGTGAAGCGGGTGTTTGTAGCTGAATAAGAAGGCAGCAAGGGCCGCTGACGCATTGCCTCGCGAAAAAATGCTAACATCAGCCCAGCTTTCGCGTAAGCAGTTCACATTTCACTCTCCCTTCATTCTTCTACTCTCATGAAAAAACACCTGCTCTCTCTCCTGGCTGCTACGGCCCTGTTGGCCTCGTGCAGCGACCTGAAAAAGCCCGAAGAAAAAGACCAGCTCTCGGAAGCCACCGCCGACACCGCCGTGGTAGCCCGCGACGGCCAGACCGTGGGCGAAGTGGCCGCCAATGCTGGCGCCGCCGTGGAAAACGCCTGGGACATGACCAAGGCCAACCTGGCCGACGTGAAGCTGGAAGAAATTGACCTGCCCGAAATCTCGGTGCGCGGCGACGACCGGTACAACGTGTACGCCCTCGAAGAGAAAGTGCTGTTCGACACCGATAAAGCCGAAATCAAGCCCACGGCCACTCGGGCTCTGTCTGAAATCAGCTCGTCGATTGCCCGCCGCTACCGGGGCAACGAGGTGCGCATACTGGGCTTCGCTGACTCGCGCGGCGACAAAGACTACAACCGGGAGCTGAGCGCCAAGCGGGCCGCCGCCGTGAAAGACTGGCTGGTGAAAAACGGCCAGATGCCCGCCGACAAGGTGAGCATTGAGCCCATGGGCGAAGAAGCTCCCGTGGCTTCCAACGCCACCGCCGCCGGCCGCCAGGAAAACCGCCGCGTTGAAATTGCCGTGCTTAAGTAGTCAATAAGCCCCGACTTTTGCCGATAAGGCCTGTGTAGCATCTACACAGGCCTTTTTCGTGCCTATGGGAAAAGAAGTATAAAATTCTGTAAAAAAGTAGGCTTTTGTTGAGGTATGTAATTGGTTTAATTATCTTTAAATAGTAACTGAAGTAATTATTTTGATGATGAAACACGTGTACGCCTGCCTTCTTTTTTTGGTAAGCACTCTGTTTTCTGCCCAGGCAGAAAGCAAACCGGCGCTGGATGGCTTCTGGCGCGGACCTCTGGTAATGCCGGGTGGTCAGGTCGAGGTAATTTTTCGCGTCGTGACCCTGACATCCGGAGGATATTTTGCCACCCTGGACGTGCCGTTGCAGAAAATCAGCAACATGCCCGTGCAGGTAGCCCTGCGGGGCGACACCGTCATATTCTCGGTTGATGATGCCGCCAGCCGCTTCACCGGCCGCCTGGCTCCGGATGGCAAAGGCGTGGCCGGCACCTGGCACCAGCCCGGCTACGACGTTGCCATGCAGCTGAGCTACGCCGTGCCCGCCATCAACACTGCCCCCAAAGCCCGCCTCACGCCGCCCTACCGCGAAGAGGAGGTAGCCTTCACCAACATCCCCGTCAACGTGCGCTTCGGGGGTATGCTCACGGTGCCGCCCGGCGAGGGGCCTTTCCCGGCCGTGGTGCTCCTGTCGGATGCGGGCTCCCAGGACCGTGACGCGACGCTGGGCGACTACCGGCTGCTGGGCACGCTGGCCGACCACCTCACCCGCCGCGGCATTGCCGTGCTGCGCTTCGACGACCGGGGCGTGGGGCAGTCGCAGGGCGAGCCGGGCCCGGCTGTGATAGGCGAACTGATGACGGATGCGCAGGCGGCCCTAAGCTTTTTGCGCACCCGCCCCGAAATAGACCCCCTGCGGCTGGGCATCATCGGGCACGGCCAGGGCGGCAACGTGGCGCTGCTGACAGCTGCCCAGCCCCTGCCCCCAGCCTTTGTGGTGGCGCTGGCCGCGGCCGGAATGCCCGGCCAGAAGCTGCTGCTCCAGCAGCGCGAAGCCACGCTACGGAGCCTGGGCTCCTCCGCCAAGGAAATTCAGGCGGAGCTGAAGCGGGAGCAGGCCCTGCAAGAAATTATCATGCACACGGCCGACGCCGCCCAGCGCCAGGCCATAGTGGTGAACATGCTGCGCCAGCAAACCCCTTCCCTCGACGCCCATACCGCCCAGGCCAGCGCCGCCGACCTGGCCTCGGCCTACTACCAGCAGTTCCTCAGCGCCGACCCTACCGCCGGCCTGGAAAAAGTAGCCTGCCCGGTGATGCTGCTTAACGGCACCGCCGATATGGAAGTGAGTATTGACAGCAACCTGCCCGTGCTAACCAGCCGGCTGAAAGGCAACACTAAGGTGGTAAGCCGGAAGCTGCCGGGCGTCAACCACCTGTTTCAGGCCGAGCCGGCCGAGTGGCCGCTGGTGAATGGGCGGCCCCAGCCCGTGTTTTCCAGCCTCGCCCTCGACACCATCCGGGAGTGGATTGCGCAGCAAACCAAGCTGCCCACCAAAAAATAGGCTCCGCCACAGCACGGCAAAAAGCCCGACCGCCAACACTGGCAGCCGGGCTTTTTTAGTAAAGGAGTAAGACTAGCCGAAAATCGGCGCAATCAGCTTAATCAGCCAGCTCGGTAATTAGTCTTTGATCTGGTCTACTTCGGCCCGGATCATGGCGTTGTAGCGCTGGCCGCCGTTGGCCAGGGTAATCAGGCTCCAGCCGCGGCCGATGGTGTAGTTCCAGGTGCGGCTTTCTTTGAACTCGAACGTGGGGCGCAGAATCTGGCCGTAGGGCGTGTAGTTGTCCATGAAGTTGGTGGTGTAGAACTTGTCACCACTCACAATCCACTCCATCGCCACGAAAAAGCCTTCGGTCGGGGCCTCGATGTTGTACTGGGTCAGGTCAACCGTGTACCACTCGCCGCCTTTCGGAGCCGACACCACAATGTTTTCGGTCAGCAGGTCGGTGTTGGGCGAGTTGTAGTTGCCGTCGGCTTTGTAGAGGCGCACCCGGAATGGCTCGCGGGGGAAGCCGTTTTCGCCGATGTAAAACGACACCGAGCGGACGTTGCCGAGCTTCTTGTTCTTGTCGTTCTTCACAAAGAAAGCGTACTGGCTGCCCGGCATGCCCTGAATCATGCCTTCGCCCGGCGTACTCGACTTCGAGCCTAGCTGCAAATCTTTGATTTTACCACCCGTTACCGTTACGTTTTTCAGCTCGATGGCCCGCTTCGGCACCTCAATAATCATGTCCTGCACCTTGATGCCGGGCTTGATGAGAATAGCCTTGCGGAAATAACCCAGGGCGTTAACAATCAGCGAGTCCTGGGGGTTCTTGTCGGGCATGGCCATCTGGAAATAGCCGTACTCGTTGGTCAGGGCACCGGTTTGCTCTTCCTTCAAGCCGATGGAGGCAAATGGAATGGGCTCCTTGGTTTTGTCATCGACAATACGGCCCGATATTTTGTTCTCCTGAGCAAAACCCAGAATCGGCAACAGAAGGGCTAGAAAGAGAGAAGAGAGTACGCGTTGGAGCATATGCATGCAGTATAAGGTCACTCAAAATTACAATGAAACTGAGCATAAAAAGCAAGTACTCTCAGAATATTTATACTAATGCAATTTATTTTCGGAAAAATTACAAAATCAGCGGGTTAGCTGCAAGCTAGACTACCCAAACCGGAAATCTGCTTTTTGGCCGAAACCTAAATGGGTGGTACCTTTGTTTGAAGTAAATCTAAATAAAAAATAGCCTGTGTCCAGCCGCTCTCCGCTTGCCCCATCTGCTGCCGCGCCGCGTAGCGTGAAAGACCTCCAGCTGGGGGAGAGTGGCACCATCTGCTGCCTTAAAGACCCCGAAATGGCGTTGAAGCTGCTGGAAATGGGCTGCATTCCGGGCACGCGGGTGCGGCTCAACAGCCGGGCCCCACTGGGCTGCCCCATTACGCTGGTCGTCGGCGACACGGCCGACTACACGCTGTCGTTGCGGGTGAGCGAGGCGGCCACTATTCTTTTGAAATAGCATTTTCTGATATGGCAGTCGGGCAACTCCTTACCGGCCGGGCCGGCGCAGGTGCTTCGGCAGCCCAGCTGGAATACGCCGCCGTGCGGCACCCCGGCCCGCTCACGCGCATTGCGCTGGTGGGCAATCCTAACTCCGGCAAGTCCTCGCTGTTCAACCAGCTCACGGGCCTTAATCAGAAGGTGGGCAACTTTCCGGGTGTGACGGTGGACCGCAAAACGGGCCTGAGCCAGCTCACGCCCCAGCACCGCGCCGAAATCATTGACCTGCCGGGCACCTACTCGCTCTATCCCAAGAGCCTCGACGAGAAGGTTATTACCGACCTGTTCTACGACAAAACCAGCCCCCACTACCCCGACTTTGTGGTGGTGACGGTGGACGCCAGCAACCTGCGCCGCAACCTGCTGCTGTTCACCCAACTCGCCGACCTGGGCTTGCCCACGGTGCTGGCCCTGAACATGATGGACGTGGCCGAGCAGCACGGCGTGCACATTGATGTGGCGGCCTTGCAGCAGGAGCTGGGCGTGCCCGTTATTCCGATGAATGCCCGCAAAGGCATTGGGGTGGCGGCCCTCAAGATTGTCATGGCGCAGATGCTGGACGCGCCCACCGTGCAGTTCTACGAGCCCGAAGCCGAGCTGCTGCCCATGATTCGGCAGATTCGCTACTACTTCAACCTGCACAACGACTACCTGGCCCTGCACTACGCCCACCAGTACCGTCACATCCGGCAGCTGTCGGCCGACGACCGGGCGTATATTCAGGAGCTGGTGCAGCAGTACGGCTTCGAGCCCACGGCCCGGCAGGCCCAGGAAACCATCAGCCGCTACGCCCGCATCAACGACATCCTGCTCAACTGCGTGTCCGTTACGCGCACCGAGCGGAATGAGCCTTACAGCAACCGCCTCGACCGGGTGCTGACCCACAAGGTGTGGGGCTACCTGATTTTCTTCGGGGTGCTGTTTCTGATGTTTCAGGCCGTGTTTGCCTGGGCCAGCTGGCCGATGGAGCTGATTGACCAGGGCGTGGCCTGGATCAACGGGCTGATTCAGACTAATTTCAGCGGGCCGCTGATCAACCTGCTTACCGAGGGTGTGCTGGCGGGCCTGGGCGGGGTGCTGATTTTCATTCCGCAGATTGCCTTGCTTTTCGCCTTCATTGCCGTGCTGGAGGAAACCGGCTACATGGCCCGCGTCACGTTTATGATGGACCGGATTATGCGGCGCTTCGGACTGAACGGCAAGAGCATCGTGCCCCTGATTTCGGGGGTGGCCTGCGCCGTGCCGGCCATTATGAGTGCGCGCACCATCGAAAACCGCAAGGACCGGCTCATTACCATCTTCGTTACGCCGCTGATGTCGTGCTCGGCGCGCATTCCGGTGTACACGGTGCTGATTGGGCTGGTGGTGCCCGACGTGCCGGTGCTGGGTGTGTTCAACCTGCGCGGAGTGGCCCTGATGGGCTTGTACCTGCTGGGCTTCTTCGCGGCTATTTTGTCGGCCTGGGCCATGAAGCTGCTGCTGAAGACCCAGGAGCGGAGCTACTTCATCATGGAGTTTCCGGTGTACCGCTGGCCGCGCTGGAAAAACGTGGCCCTGACCATCGTGGAAAAGGTGAAAACCTTTGTGCTGCAAGCCGGCAAGGTGATTCTGGCTATTTCGATTCTGCTCTGGGTGCTGGCCTCCTACGGGCCGGGCACTGATATGGAACGGGCCGAAGCCCAGGCTCGCACCGAAGCCGCCCGCCGGCGCCTCACGCCCGAGCAAACCGACGCCCACGTGGCCTCCGAAAAGCTGGAAAGCTCCTACGCCGGTCGGTTCGGCCACTTCATCGAGCCAGCCATCCGGCCCCTGGGCTTCGACTGGAAAATCGGCATTTCGCTGCTCACTTCGTTTGCGGCCCGGGAGGTATTTGTGGGCACCATGTCCACCATCTACAGCGTGGGCCAAGACGCCGACGAGCTAACCGTGCAGCAGAAGCTGGCCGCCGAGAAAGACGACAACGGACAGCCGTTCTTTACCCCGGTGCGGGCTTTTTCTCTGCTGGTGTTTTACGTGTTTGCCATGCAGTGCATGAGCACCCTGGCCGCCACCTACCGCGAAACCAAAGGCTGGAAGTGGCCGATTTTGCAGCTAGTATACATGACGGGTCTGGCCTACGTGTCGTCGTTGCTGGTGTATCAGCTGCTGAAGTAGGGGCGCGTCGCACGCGCCCCTACGCCCCTATTAGGAAAACGGCGGGTTGCTTGTGCAGCTGGGGCGCGCCTTGCTTGCGCCAGCCGGCTATGGTGTCAGTGCGGACGTACTCAGTGGGAGCCGTAAGGCTGGCGGCTACGCAGAGGCGGGTGCCGGGCTGAAGGGTGGCCAGCAAGTCATCGAGGAGCTGCTGGTTGCGGTAGGGCGTTTCGATAAAGAGCTGGGTTTGGTGCTGGCTGATGGCCTGCTTTTCCAGTTGCTTTAGGGCCGCTACGCGCCGGGGCCGCTCGATGGGCAGGTAGCCGTGGAAGGCGAAGCTCTGCCCGTTCATTCCGGAAGCCATGAGGGCCAGTAGCAGCGACGAAGGCCCCACCAGCGGCACCACGCGCAGGCCCAGCTGATGGGCGCGGCGGGCCAGCTCGGCGCCGGGGTCGGCAATGCCGGGGCAGCCCGCTTCGGACAACACGCCGGCATCCTGGCCAGCCGCTACGGGGTGCAGGGCCGCCTGAATCTGGGCCTCGGTGCTGTCCTTGTCGATTACAGTAAGGCTCAGCTCTTCGATTACCTGCTGCGGGGCCACGCTCTTGATGAAGCGCCGAGCCGTGCGGGCATTTTCAACCAGAAAGTACGACAGTGCCGCCACCCGCTCGGCCACCTGGGGCGGCAGCACCTGGGCGGCCGTGTCGTCGGCCAAAACGGTAGGAATAAGGTAGAGCGTGCCGGGCGTGTTCAATTAAAAATTGAGAATTAAAAAGTAGGAATTGAAGCGGGGCCGGGCGGTTGAGTCTTTCGCGAAGTAGGCGCGAAGTTTTACAAGGTCAACCTGCACCAAGACACCGTCTTTTGCACTTGAATAGGTTATGCGCTGACTTGTGGGGGCGCCGAAAGCTCACCGAGCAGCCGGAACATGGTGAACAGGTGGTGCGTCTCGTGCAAGAGAAAAAACTCCACCCAGGCTACTCCGGTGAGGTGGCCGTAGACCGGGTGCCGGGCCGGGCGGGCCAGCTGGGTGGGCGTCAGGCTGGTGATGTAGTCGAGCAGCGGCTGGCGCAGCTCCCGAAACGCCTGCTGCACCTCGGCCGGGGGCCGGGCCACCATGGGGGCAAACGTGGGGTCCTCATCGGCTACGTAACGGGCAAACTGGGGCGTGTCTTCGACCTGCATGCGCTGCATCCGGGCCAGAAACGTGGCCTGGTAGGTACCGATGTGGGCCAGGTTTTCGTGGATGCTCCACTTGCCCGAAGCCGGCCGCCGGGTCAGCAGGGCCGGGTCAACTTCCGCCAGCAGCTGGAACACGGTTTCGTACTGGCCCTGGAGCCGGGTGAGCGAGGAGGCGGGCAGCGTGTTCATGAGGTAAAGAACAGGAAAATCAGAGCTTCAAAAGCAAGTAGACTCGCTGAGTAATCGGCATTGAAGGCACTTACGAGCCCATAAACGCCTGCACCAGCTGAAACACCTCGTCGGGCTTTTCGGCGTGCACCCAGTGGCCGGCATCCACCACGGTTTCGACCTGGGAGTTAGGAAACAGGGCCGGAATGTGGGTGAGCTTGTCTTCGGCGGTGATATAGTCGGACTTGCCGCCGCGGATAAACAAGGCTGGCTTCAGGAACGGCTGGGGCGCGGTTACTTCGGCCCCGATGGCGGACAGGTGCTGAGTGAGGGTTGCCAGGTTCTGACGCCAGGCAAACGAGTTGTCGTCCTGGCGGTAGAGGTTTTTGAGCAGAAACTGCCGCACGCCCGGTTGCGGAATGTGGTGGGCCAGGGTTTCGTCGGCCTGCTGGCGAGTTTCGAGCGTGGGCAGGGGCACGGCGTTCAGACCGGCAATGATGTTGTCCTGGTGGCGCATGTCGGAGAAGCCGGGGGCTATGTCCACTACCACCAGGCGGGCCAGGCGGTCGGGGTAGTCGAGGGCGAAGCGCATGGCGGTTTTGCCACCCATGCTGTGGCCCAGCAGGGTAGTGGTGGCGGCGTCCAGGCTCAGGTGGTCGAGCAAGCCGCGCACGTCCTGGGCCATCAGCTCGTAGGAGTGCTCGTCGGAGTGGAAGGAGCGGCCGTGGTTGCGTAGGTCGGCCACCACCACGCGGTGGCCGGCGTCGGCCCAGCGCCGGGCCAGGGTTTGCCAGTTGTCGAGGGTGCCGAACAGGCCGTGCAGAACGACCAGGGGCGTGCCCTGCCCCATTTCGCGGAAGTGAAGTAGCATACGCGCAAAGGTAGGCAACCCCACTTCGATAAGGGAGCTGGTGTCAGCTGTGAATAGACCGTCATACTGAGCCCCGCGAAGCATCTCGCGTGTGACGCATGAGTACTACTTGTCCTGCTGAGCGCAGCCGAAGCATCTCTCCCGCTTCGTCTGCACATGATGAAAGTTAGCCCGCGGTAGAAATGCTTGCCTGCGGCGACCTTCGGTTCGACTGCGGCTGCGCCTTCGCTCAGCATGACGGTCTATCTGTTACCATTCACCTCTCACCTCTCACCTCTCACCCTTTTTCTTCATCACCTCACTATCACCAACGGCCCGTCGTTTCCCTGGCTGGCGGGTAGCGTGACGGATACGGTAGTGCCGTGGCCAGGCGTGCTGCTGATGGAGAGAGAGCCGCCCTGGCGGCGGGCAAACGCCCGGCACAGTGGCAGGCCGAGGCCTGTGCCACTCCGGGGGGCATACGAAAGCGAGGTGGGGCCGTCGGTGCTGAGCAGGGCCGCAACTTGCTCGGGAAGCATGCCGGGGCCCGTATCCGTTACATGGAGCTGCACCCCGGTTGAAGTAGCGGTAAGAGCAGCGCTGAGCTGGATGGTGCCGCCGGCTGGGGTGGCCTTCAGGGCATTGCCCACCAGGTTGCGCAGGATGGTGCGGGTCATGTGCGGGTCGGCCCACACGGCAAGGTCGGGGGCGGTGGTGGCCGCGTGCAGGGTAAGCTGCTTGGCTTCGGCGGCGCTGGCGTACAGGGCCGTCACTTCATCAAACAGAGCCCCTACGGGCAGGCGCTCGGGCTGGAAGGCCAGCTCTCCGGTCTGGCTCACGGCCCAGCTCAGCAGGTTGTCGAGCAGGTGGTTGAGCTGGTGGGCCGACTGGCGCACCAGGGCCGGCAGGCGGCGCAGGCCCTGCTCGTCGCCCCGCTGCAAGTAGAAGTCAATCAGCTCCGTTACGCCGGCAAAGGATGTAACCGGCCCGCGCAGGTCGTGCGCCACAATGGCGTAGAGCCGGTCTTTGGAAGCAGCCAGCTGCCGCAGCTCGTGGGTGGCCTCCTGCAAGGCCCGGTTATTGGCGGCCAAATCGGCCCGGTTGCGGCGCAGCTGGGCGTAAAGCAGCCCGGCCACGCCCAGCCCCAGCAGCAAGGCGGCCACCGTGCCCAGCAACGCCCGGTTACGCTGCTGGGCCACCTGGCCGCGCTCCGTGAGCAACCGAATCTGACTTTCTTTTTCGGCAGTTTCGTAGCGGGTTTGCAGGGCGGCCAGGGTCTGGAGGCGGGAGCGGCTGTTGATGCTGTCGTTGAGGGCCTGGAAGCGGCGCTGCCAGGCAAAGGCCTCCTCGTACTGGCCGCGGCGGGCGTTGATTTCGGCCAGCAGCTCGTAGGCATCCAGCACCCGCTCCTGGTAGTTGATGCGGCGGGCCAATCCTAAAGCTTGTTGGGTCAGGGCTTCGGCTTCGGGCAGCTCCTGGCGTTGCAGCAGCACGGCAGCCAGCAGCTCCCGGTGCCCGGCCTCGAAGCGGAAGTTTTCCAGCGGCTCCACCAACGCCACCGCCTGCCGCAGCAGGCCCTCGGCGGTTTCAAGCTGGTTTAGCTGCTGGTAGAAAGAGCCCAGCTCGGCCAGGTACTGCGACTCGCCGGCCACGTCGCCGGTGCGGCGGGCCAGGGCCAGCGCCCGGCGGGTAAACACCAGCCCTTCTGGCTGGCGCTGCAAGGAAAAGTACAGGTTGCCGAGGTTGCCGAACAGCACCAGCTGGGTGCGCACCTGCACGCCCGGCTGGTAGGCCAGCTCCAGGGCCCGCCGGTAGTGCAGCAGCGCAGCGGCCGTGTCGTTGCGCTCATGGTGCACGCCGCCCATACCCGTGTAGCTGCGCACTAGCCCGTCGGGGTGGCTCAGGCGCCGGGCCAGCAGCAGGGCCTGGCGCTGCAGCTCCAAAGCGTGGGGGCCATCGGATAGATTAGCGTAGCAGCTGGCCAGGTTAAGCAATGCCAGCAGCAGGCCGCGCTGGTCGCGTACCCGGCGGGCCAGGTTCACGGCTTGCTCGCCGTGGCGCAGTGCCCGGGTGGGCGCCCGGTCGTGCAGGGCTTCGCAGAGCTGGTTGAGCACCCGCACGCGGCCCGTGTCGGGTAGCGGAGTGCTGAGCTGCCGCAGCAGCGCCCGTTCAGACTGCTCCGGGGCCGCCCAGGCAACCCCAGACCGGCAAAGCAGCAGAAAAAGAAGCACGAGGCGCCGCATCAGGTAGAAACGCAGAAGGTCAGAACACCGCAAAGTAGCCGACAAACCGTAAACAGAAGGCCAGTCAAGCCGCGGGTTCTTGCCGTAGCACCCGGCAAAGTAAGCAACAAACCGTTGAGCTACAGCTTGCTCAAAGCAGGCACAGCCACCGGGTGGTGCGTTCCAGCGGCGTGTTGCGCAGGAACTCCGTGAGCGGGTCCAGGTTGATGAGCAGGGAAGTGAGGGTAAGCACCTGTCCGCTGCGCAAGTGCAGGCGCAGGTAGGTATAGGGGCTCCAGAACATGCGCCGCGACCGGCACGTGACCCGCTCTACCCGCACCAGGTCGCTCTTGCCGAACGGAATCAGCTGGCCGGCTTCGTACACCTCTAGCAGGTTGCGCTTGGGGTCAAATACCAGCGCGGTGTGCTGATTACGAACATAATACTGTAGATGCAGGACCAGAGCCGGCCCCGAAAACCCCACTACCACCGAGCCCAATAGTAGCACTAGCGCCCATTCGTAAGCAGAAAGCGACTCTGCCACAAACAAGGAGCCCAGAAATGGCAGCCCCACGGCCAGGCAGAGCAGGGGCCAGAACAGCAGGTACAGCTGCCGCCCAAACCCCGGCCGGTACACACGCCCACGCCCCCCAAACAGCCCCGTCACCAGCCGCAAGCCCAGCAGCAAAGCGGCCAGCACCGCGCCCAACTCCAGCATCGGCCGCAAAACAGAAATCAGCTTCACCTGGAGTGGATTTTAGAAGTGAGAGGTAACAAGTGACAGGTGACAAGTGGAATGTCATGCTTCATCTGGCGTCCGCTTGCCGAAGCATCTCTACCGGAGGTAACTTCTGACGACTGCAACGAAGCGGTAGATATACTGGCCTCCGGTTCGGCTGCGGGGACACTCAATGAAGCAGAACCGTTTACTTTTGGCTGTTACGCGGTAGCTTACAAGCAAGGGAGAAGCTGGCCGAGAGCCACTACCTAGCCCAGGGCTTCAGCCCTGGGTGCCTCACCGCACCAGAATCCACGGCTCGTCAGCGGCATGCTCGCGCAGGCGGCCGAAGGGCTCCAAGACAAGGCCGTGAGCGGCAAAAACGGCTTGCACGGCTGCGCGGCCGGCCGGGTCCACGCACACCAGCAAGCCGCCGGAGGTTTGCGGGTCGCAGAGCCACTGCCGCTGCTCGTCGGTGACGGGGCCGATTTTGTGGCCGTAGGAGTCCCAGTTGCGCGCCGTGCCACCCGGAATGGCTTTTTGCGCCCGGTACTCCTCGGCTTCGGGCAGGCGCGGCACCCGTCCGAACGCCACCTCGGCCGTGAGGCCACTGCCTTCGCACACCTCCGCCAGGTGCCCCAGCAGCCCGAAGCCCGTAACGTCGGTCATGGCGCGCACTGCTTCTAGGCGGCCTAGCTCCGTCCCAATCCTGTTGAGACACATCATGCTTTGCGGCGCAATTTGCTCGTGCTCGGGCCGTAAAATACCGCGTTTCTGGGCCGTGGTGAGCATTCCCACGCCCAAGGGCTTGGTTAGGTACAGCTCGCAGCCGGCCGTAGCGGTGTCGTTGCGCTTCAGGTGCTCAATCTCCAGTAGCCCCGTCACGGCCAGGCCAAAAATGGGCTCCGGCGAGTCGATGCTGTGGCCACCGGCCAGCGGAATGCCGGCTTCCTGGCAGATGCTGCGGCTGCCTTCGATGACGCGGCGGGCCACTTCGGGCGCCAGCTTGTCGATGGGCCAACCCAGCACGGCAATAGCCATAATGGGCCGCCCACCCATGGCGTACACATCGGAAATGGCGTTGGCCGAGGCAATGCGCCCAAAATCGTAGGCATCATCCACGATGGGCATGAAGAAATCGGTGGTGCTGATGACGGCCTGCCCGCCCCCGATGTCGTACACGGCCGCGTCGTCGCGGGAGGCATTGCCCACCAGCAGCCGCTCGTGCTGAGGCTGGGGCAAGCTGGTGTGCAGAATCTGGTCGAGCACCTTGGGCGCAATCTTGCACCCGCAGCCGGCGCCGTGGCTGTATTGGGTAAGGCGAATTTGGTCGTCGGGTTGAGCAGGAGTGTCGGAGAGCATGGTAGTAAAAAGCGAAAATGCCGCCTTGGCGGAGAAACCGACTGAAATTCAATTGAGGTTGTAAAACAACACTGTTTACTCGGGGTAGCTGACCCTGTAATGAATCCGTTCAGGATTATTGACCAGATACGTGAGTTGATCAATCCGCCCGGAGGCACATACTTCGTCAGAGACGAGAGTATACTGCAAATAGATGGTGTCGCGGCTAATACGAATATTGCCCGCATAGCTTCCGCAAGCATTGGCGTGGTAGAGCAGCGAAATGTAGAGGATGTCGCGAAACTGCTTTACGTCGATAGTGCCTTTGCGCAGCTTGCTGGCTAAGCCCAGCTTTCGGTAGGCAGTTTCATCACCTTCATTGGCCATGAATACTGACTTAAAGCCTAGTAACTGCTCGTGTCGGGGAGGTAGCGAAGCCGTCGCTTTATTCCTGCACCCTGCTAGCAGTCCAAAGCAAATGAGAAGCAGGGCAGAACAAGCAGTGGAAGAGGTGCGCATCAGATGCGGCTGGAGAAAAAGTCACGTGCAACGACCTGCAGCACCAGCTCCGCATTCACAGCCGGGTCGGCGGTGGCAGTGGGCACGCGCGTGACGCGGCGGCCTTCCAGTCCGTGCGCGTAGGTTTTATCGTAGTAGTCGAGCACCAGGCTCACCATCTTTTCCATGTCGTCTTCGCCGATGGCAGCCAGGGCTTCTTTCGTCACCAAGCCGCCCAGACGCTTACGCAAGCGCAGAATACTTGTGGCCAGCGCGGCGGGGTCTTGCTGCCCGTACTCAGCGGCCAGCTTACGCACCCGCGCGGCACGGGGCACCTCCAGCACCAGCAGCGGCGCGGCGTGCAGCTGCCCAAACAGCCCCGGCGGCACGTGCACGCTGCCAATGGTACGGCTTTCGTCTTCCACCCAGGCCGGCGCCGTAGTCGGCAGCCGGGCCAGCGCGGCGGCCAGGTCATTCTCAAACTGCTCCTGCGTAGGCTGGGCCGGCTGCCCGATGGCGCCGAAGGCCGAGCCCTTGTGCCGGGCCAGCCCTTCGAGGTCGAGCACGGGCTGGGCCTGCGCAGCCAGCTGGTGCAGCACGTCGGTTTTGCCCGAGCCGGTGAGGCCGCCCAACGTCCACAGCGGGCGGGGCCGGGCTATTTCGTCCAACACCCAGCGCCGGTAGTCTTTGTAGCCTTTGTCGAGGAGCTGTACTTGAAAGCCCGCCAGCTCCAGCAGCCACTGCACGGCTCCGGAGCGCATACCACCCCGCCAGCAGTGCACCCGTACCTGCCGGTGCGGCGCCAGCTTCTGCGCCTGCTTCACGAGCTGGCTCATCTTCGGCCCAAAAAAGTCCAGCCCCAGCAGCACGGCTTTCTCCTGGCTTACCTGCTTGTAGGTGGTGCCGATGCGGGCCCGCTCCTCGTCCGAAAACAGCGGCAAGCTCACCGCCCCCGGAATATGGCCGTGGGCGTACTCCACCGGCGCCCGCACATCCAAAATAGGCACGTGGGCAGTGGGCTCTTGCAGAAAATCAGGCAGCGAAAGGCGGGGCATGTGGCGTAAGCTTCAGCTTGCGCCGTCATCTGAAGGAAAGCGCGAAACGGAAAGTAAGATGAATAGAAACAGAGGCTCACGGCGCAAGCTGAAGCTTACGCTACACCGCTATACCAGCTGCCGTCGATACAGCTGAATGGTGTTTTCCAGCCCCAGGTACAGGGCGTCGCAGATGAGGGCGTGGCCAATGCTAACTTCCTGCAAGCCGGGTAAGTTCTGCTTCAAGTAGGCCAGGTTGTCGAGGTCGAGGTCGTGGCCGGCGTTCAGGCCCAGCCCTAGTTCCTGGGCCAGCTCGGCGGCCTCGCGGTAGGGGCGGAGGGCAGCTTCGCGGCCGGCGTGGTAGTGGCGGGCGTAGTCCTCGGTGTACAGCTCAATCCGGTCGGTGCCGGTGGTAGCGGCGGCGCGCACCAGCTCCGGCACGGGGTCGAGGAAGATGCTGACGCGGGCCCCCATCTGCTTCAGGTCGGCCACGATGCCGCGCAGGTAGTCCTGGTGGGTGATGGTGTCCCAACCGGCGTTGGAGGTAATGGCGTCGGGTGCGTCGGGCACCAGCGTTACCTGCTCGGGGCGCACCTCGTGCACCAGGGCCAGAAAGTCGGGGGTGGGGTTGCCCTCCACGTTCAGCTCCGTCGTGACGATGGGTTTCAGGTCGCGCACGTCCTGGTAGCGGATGTGGCGCTCGTCGGGCCGCGGGTGCACGGTAATGCCCTGCGCCCCGAACCGCTCACAGTCGCGGGCCGCCTGTAGCAGGTCGGGGCGGTTGTGGCCGCGGGCATTCCGTAGGGTGGCTATTTTATTTATGTTTACACTAAGCTTGGTCATATTCGAGGGCTGGGCGGAGGTCCGTATGTGCTCAAAGATACGCACCCCGCGCAGCCCGGTCCGCCCACGTTTTCATCCATGACCCTTACCCCCACGCTCCGCCTGCGGCCCCTACTGCTCTTTGGCCTGCTGCTGGCAGCCGGGGTAGGGGTGGAGCTGCTGATCATCCGCCGCCCCGATTTTGCCACGCAGCCCCTGCTGCCCGCCGCCGTCAGCTTCGACGTGCTGGTGCTGCCGCCGCTGCTGTTCTACCTGCTGGTAGTGCGGCCCTACCGCCTGCCCGTCAGCACCGTAGCCGGCGCGTTTGCTGCGGCCGTAGCGTTGGGCTACTGGCTGCTGCCGGTTTCGCAACAGCAATACCTGGGCTGGGCCCGGCACGGCCTGGTGGCCGTGGAGGCGCTGGTTTTTGGCCTGCTAATAACAAATCTGCGCCGCATCAGGCGGGCGTTTCGGGCGGCACGGCTAGTTGCTGCGGGCTACGTGGAAGCTCTAGACGAGGCCGTGCGCCCGGTGTTCGGACGCTTAACGGCGCCCGTCGTCATGGAAGTAAGCACGGTGTATTACGCTTTCCTGAGCTGGCGGGCCCGGCCGGAGGTGCAAACCACCGACGTGGTGTTTACCACCCACCAGGAATCGGCTTTCACGGCGCTGATGAGCACGGTAGCGTTATTGTCAGTAGCTGAAATGGGCGCGGCCCACTTGCTGCTGATGCGCTGGCAGCCGCTGGTGGCCTGGGTGGCGCTGGGGCTGCACCTGTACGGGCTGATGGTGCTGGTAGCGCACGTGCGGGCCGTGCGCCTGCGGCCCATGCTGCTCACCCAAACCGGTGAGCTGGTGCTGCGCACTGGCTTTCTGTGGCAGCTGCGCCTCCCGGTGGCCGATGTCGAGGCTATTGACTCGCTCACCGAAGCGCCGCCCCGCGCCCCTGGTTTGCTCAATCTGGCCCAAGCCCTGCTCACGCCGCCCAACGTACTGCTGACGCTGCGCTGCCCGCACGAGGCAGTGGGGCCGTACGGCGTGCGGCGCTCCGTGAGCCGCGTGGCCTTGTACCTCGACCAGCCTGCCGGCTTGCGGGCGGCGCTGGCCAGTGCCTCTACCTCGTCAAACGGCTCCGTTTTCGGGAATAAGCCGTAATCTTGCACCCCATTATCTTCTCCGAACTATGGCTCTGAAAGAAACCATCGACGCCGATATCAAAAAGGCTATGCTGGCCAAAGACAAAGTGCGCCTCACGGCCCTGCGCAGCATAAAGTCCCAGATTCTGCTGGCCGAAACCGCCGAAGGCCAACACGGCGCCCTCACCCCCGATGCCGAGCTGAAGCTGCTAACCAAAGCCGCCAAGCAGCGCCGCGAAGCCGCCGAAACCTACCAGAAGCAGTTCCGCTCCGACCTCGAAGAAATCGAGTTGGCCGAGCTGGCCATCATCGAAGAATACCTGCCCCAGCAGCTCTCCGAAGCCGACCTGGTAGAGAAGCTCGTGGACATCATCCAGCGCGTGGGCGCCACCGGCCCCTCCGACCTGGGCAAGGTCATGGGCGTAGCCGCCCGCGAGCTGGCCGGCCAGGCCGACGGCAAAGTCATTTCCCAAACCGTCAGCAACCTGCTAAACAATACGAATCTGTAAGATAGGGACTTAGGGTCTTGGTTGATGCTCTAGTGTGTTCTGTCATTCTGAGGTGCTAGCCGAAGGGCCTTGCCATACTGGCTCGAGACGTGAGGACGACGAAGCCCGCAGAAGACGCAGAAGATTGCGCAGAGGGCGCGGAATGGCTCTATTTTCGTTGTTCAAGCAAAGAAAATTCTTTGTACGCCTAGGATGACAGCTCTACTTGCTCGTCATCTAAGGCCCTAAGCCCCCAAGTTCCTAAGCCCCTAAACCCCGTGTCCACTTTCGACATTCTGCTGCTGATTCCGCTGGGCATCGGGGCCGTGAAGGGCTACCGGCGGGGGCTAGTGCTAGAAGTAGCCTCGCTGCTGGCTTTTGTGCTGGGCGTAGTGGGCGGACTGGCCTTGCTCAACGACGCCATTCCGCTGGTGCGGCACTACGTGGGCGAGGCTTTCGGGATGCTGCCGCTGGTGTCGTTTGTGCTGGTGTTTGCAGCCATTGTGTGGGGTGTGCACCTGCTGAGCGGGTTTATCCGCACGGCCGTGCACCTCACGCCTCTGGGCGTGCTCGACAGCCTGGGCGGAGCGGCCAGCGGAGTGCTGAAGTGGGTGCTGGGCCTGAGCCTGCTGCTGCACGGCATCGGGTTGTCGGGGCTCCAGCTGATTTCGCCCCAGCTTGTGGCCGAGTCGCGGGTACTGCCCCTGGTGCGCGAAGCCACGCCTCTGGCCCTGAGCATCGTCAGCTTCGTCATGCCCTTCGCCGGCACCTTGCTGGACAATCTGCGGGAAGTGTTTAAGGTGAGGGTCCTGGGGGCTTAGGGTCTTGGGGACTTAGCTTTCGTTCTGTCATTCTGAGCCTGTCGCGCAGCAAGCAAGAACAAAGGACCTAATAACTGCGGAGCAACTTGTTTCAGAACAGCTCCGCGCCCTCTGCGCACCCTTCCGCGTCCTCTGCGGGCTAAAACCGTTGCAACGGCTCGTGCTAATGGGAGAAAGTTCCTGCTTACGTTGACCTTCAGTTCGGCCGCCGGCTGCCAGATGACAGAACGTAAACCAAGCTCCAAGCCCCTAAGTACCCAATAACCATGCGCCTGCTGCTGCTGGACAACTTTGACTCCTTCACCTACAATCTGCTCGACTACCTGGAGCAGTTAGGGTGCGAGGTGCTGGTGCGCCGCAACGACGTGTCCCTGCCGGAGTTGCAGCAACTGTCCTTCGATGCGGTGGTGTTGTCGCCGGGGCCGGGTACGCCGGCCGAAGCTGGCTGTATGCCGGAAGTCATCGAGTTTTACCATCAGCGCCTGCCCATACTGGGCGTGTGCCTGGGCCACCAGGCCCTGGGCGAGTTTTTCGGAGGCCGGCTGCGGCGCGGGCAGCAGCCCATGCACGGCAAAGTGTCGGAGGTGGTCTGGACCACGCCTGACCCGCTATGGGCCGGCCTGCCCGCCCGCATGGCCGTGACGCGCTACCATTCGCTGGTGCTGGACGCGCTGCCGCCTATGCTCGAACCTCTTGCCTACACCACCGGCCCCGCGGCCCCCGAACTGATGGCTCTGCGCCACCGTACGCTGCCTCTGTACGGGGTGCAGTTTCACCCCGAAGCTCTACTCACCTCGCACGGATTGGCCTTGCTCGGCAATTGGGTCAAGAGTTGTATCATTGCACCGACCACCCCGGTAGCTCCGGCTGGGCCGGTTATTTCCTGAAACGATGGCGTTGCAGATCAAGGAACAAAACGGTTTTCAGTATGTAGACGAAGGCAGCGGCGACGTGCTGCTGTTGCTGCACGGCTTGTTTGGCGCCCTGAGCAACTGGCAAGACGTCGTGGCCGAGTTCAGCTCCCGCTACCGCGTGCTCATCCCGCTGCTGCCCATCTACGACATGCCCCTGACCAAGGCCGGCATCAGCGGGCTGGTCGGCTTTGTGGAAGACTTTGTGGCCGAAATCGGGCTGGTGGAAGCCTGCACCGTGCTCGGCAATTCCCTGGGCGGCCATATTGCGTTGGTGTATACGCTGCGCAACCCCCGGCGCGTGGCCCGGCTGGTGCTCACCGGCAGCAGCGGCCTGTTCGAGGACAGCATGGGCGGCTCCTTTCCCAAGCGCGGCAACTATGCCTACGTGGAGGAGCGCGTGGCTTACACCTTCTACGACCCGGCCGTGGCCACCCGTGAGCTGGTGGATGAGGTGTTCAGCGTCACCAACTCCAACGCCAAGTGCCTGCGCATCATCACCATTGCCCGCTCGGCCCAGCGCCACAACCTGGCCAAGGAGCTAGGCAATATCAAGGTGCCGACCCTGCTGGTGTGGGGGCTCAACGACACCATCACGCCCCCGGTCGTCGCCCACGAGTTCAACCGCCTGATTCGGGGTTCGGAGCTTTGCTTTCTTGACCAGTGCGGCCACGCGCCCATGATGGAGCGCCCCCACGAGTTTAACCGGCTCTTGCAGCGCTTCTTGCAGCGCACCGCCGTGCCCGCCGAGCAGCCCTGACGCGCTGGGAGCATGCAACTTGGCGCAGCAGCCCGGCATCTATAAATTGAACAACAGAAGGTGCGCTTTTACGGGCCGGTGTGCGTATGTATCGGCTGAAAAACCTTCCTTTGGTGTAGCTGCTACTACGTTGCTGCGCTACTGCTTTCTACTCCGCCGTTTCAGCTCTGCTTCCGATGCACTCTATTATTGCCGAAGATTTATTGAACCAGATGATTCCGCCGCTCAAAGTGACGGACTCCGTGGAAAAGGCTGCCCGCTGGCTCGATGAGTTTCACGTGGGCCAGCTGCCCGTGCTCGACGACCGTCAGTACCGCGGCCTCGTCACGGAATCGGACCTGCTGGAGCGGGAAGGCACCGACCAGCTACTGGGCAGCCTGCCGCTGGGCTACGCCAACGTGCACGTGCGGCGCGACCAGCACTTCTATAACATCATTGAGCTGGCCGTGCAAAACCGGCTGCAGCTGGTGCCGGTGCTGGACGACCAGCAGGAATACCTGGGCGTCGTCACGGTGAGCGACACGCTGGCCGCCTTTGGCAAAATGCCCATATCCACTGGGCAGCAAGGCATCATTGTGCTGGTGATGGAGGAGCGCGACTACTCCCTGAGCCAGATTAGCCGGTACGTAGAGGAGAACAATGCCAAAATCATGAGTGCCCACGTGGCCCAGGACGAGCACGATACCTACCGCATCCGGCTGACGCTCAAGGTCAACACGCCCAATTTGTCGCGCATCATTGCCACGCTGGAGCGGTTTGGCTACTCCATCACGGCCCAGTTTAGCGGCACGGCTGAGGTCAGCGAAAACGAGCAGGAGCGTTTCGATGCCCTGCTGAAGTATCTGAACATCTGAGTGCTGGCACGTATCCTGGCTTGTTTGCTGCTGGTGCTGGTCAGCCACCGTGTTTCGGCTGAAGCCAGAACGATGCCCGTGTCGGCTCCTGACACCGCAGTAGCCGCCCGGCCCGACAGCCTGCTGCTGCTAAGCCAGTGCCCGGACTACCGGCAGCTACGCGTGGGCGCTATTGTGTTGGTTGGCAATGCCGTAACCAAAGAAAGCGTGCTGCGCGCCGAGCTGGACCTGCACGAAGGTGACACCCTGGCGGCGGCCGCTGTAGCCCGCCGCCTTGAAGTCAACCGCCGTCGGCTGTTCAACCTGCAGCTGTTTCACCAGGTGCTGCTCCAGGCCACGTGCCGCGCGGGCGAGCTGACCATCCTGTTCAGCGTGCAAGAGCGGTGGTATACATTTCCGATTCCCATTTTCACGCTGGCCGACCGTAATTACCGCTCCTGGCTCGACCGTCCCGACCGGTGGCGCCGCGTCGATTACGGCGTGCACGTGGTCAGGCGCAACTTTCGCGGCCGCAACGAGCAGCTGATTGCCAACGTACAGCTGGGCTTCAACCGGAAGTATGAGCTGTTCTACGAGGCGCCCGGCTACGGGCGCCGCCGGCGCATCGGGTTTGGGGCCGGAGCTTCCTACTACCGCAGCCGCGCCCTCGACTACGCCACCCGCAACGACCGGCTCGTGAACTTCCGGCAGGCCGACGGGGATAAAGGCTACCCGATTCTGCGGCGCTACGTTACGGCCGGGCTGCGCTGGCGCCGCACCGTGCAGCACCTCACGGCCCTCAACGTCACCTATACCCACGAACAGGTTTCCGACTCGGTGTTCCGGCGTAACCCGGCGTACTACCTCAGTGGCCCCCAGCGCCGGCACGTCGAGTTCAGTCTAACCAGCACCCTGAACCAGCGTAACACCTTTGCCTACCCACTCACCGGCCAGTTTGCCCAGGCCAGCGTGGCCTACCGCACGTTCCTGCACGAAGCTCCCGGCATTCTGACGTTGCGCGGGCGCTATGTTCGTTACGTAGCCCTGGGTGGGCCCTTTTACTACAGCGCCGGCCTGCGTGGGCAGGTTCGCCTGGCCCGGCGCCTGGGCTATGCCGACAGCCGCGCCTTTGGCTACGATGCCCTGGTGCGCGGCTACGATGCCCTGGTAGTGGAAGGCCACCACTACGCCCTGCTACAGCAAGGCCTGACGTATAAGCTGCTTGATGCCGGCCAGCTGCGACTAAGAGCTATTCGAAACCCGAAGTTCAACCAGATTCCGCTGGTACTGTATTTAAATACCTTTGTCGACGCCGGATACGTCCGCAACCGGGCCGCTCTGCCTGCCAACCGCTTGCCCAACCGCCTGCTGTCCTCTGCTGGAATGGCTCTGCACTTGGCTACCTACTACGACTGGGTGCTGACGGTGGAGTATACTCGCACATGGCACGGCTACGGCGGCTTCTTTTTCCGCACCGAATTTCCCATCTGAAGCCTGCTGGCCTTTGCCGTCAGGTTATGTTTACGTTATGAAAATCGCCATTCTGGGAAAACCATTCGACGAAGCCCTGCGCCCCGTGCTGCAAGAGTTGCTCAATGACCTGGCGCAGCGGCAAGCCGAGGTACTCATCGTCGAATCATTCTACAACTACCTGAGCCAGTGCTTGCAGTTGCCGCCCAGTGCCACCAGCTTCCGGCGCGGCGACTCGCTCAAAGGGGTACGATTTGTGCTCAGCATCGGCGGCGACGGTACCTTGCTTGATACGGTAACCTACGTGGGGGCCCAGCAAATTCCTATTCTGGGCATCAACACCGGCCGGCTTGGATTTCTGGCCACCATTTCTCCCGACCAGATCAGCCCGGCCATTGATGCCTTGTTCAAAGGGCACTTTGTGCTGGAGGACCGGAGCCTGATTCGCGTCGACACCGACCCCGATGCGTTTGGTGATATCAACTTCGGCCTCAATGAGTTCAGCATCCTGAAGCGCGACACCTCTTCCATGATTGTGGTGCACACGTATATTGATGGCGAATACCTGAACTCCTACTGGGCCGATGGCCTCATCGTATCCACGCCTACCGGCTCGACCGGGTACTCGCTCAGCTGCGGTGGCCCGGTTATGTTGCCCCAAACAAACAATTTTATTATTGCTCCCGTATGTCCGCACAATCTGAACGTCCGGCCCCTTATCGTGTCCGACCGTAGCGTCATTTCATTTGAAATTGAGGGAAGAAGCAACAATTTTCTGCTTTCTCTCGATTCACGCTCTGTCACGGTAGAAGCCACTATTCAGATTGCCGTTCGTCGGGAAAATTTCAATGCTCGTCTGGTAAAACTCAACCACGTTAACTTCCTGAGTACCTTGCGCAGCAAATTGAACTGGGGTCTGGACCGGCGCAATCCGTCCGGCATCCCAGTTTAATCCAGAGAATTTCCACTACTTGTTTTTTAAGTTCCCTTCAATTTCTACTTTTGTCGCTACCTGCGACCGTGCCCGTACAATTTTCGCACTCTTCCAACAGGATATTTTAACCCTCGCTTAATATGAAGCATTTCTTCACTTACACTCTAGCTTTGCTACTGGTCTTGGCCTTGGTAGCTTCGGAAGCGAGTGCGCAGCAATTCAGCAAGCGGAAGCAGTACAACTCCGTTGGTGTGAACCTGAACGCCATGAACTACTTTGGCGACATCACACCCAAGCCAAGCATTCCCAGCTTCCGGGCGGGTGCCACCCGCCCCAACCTCGGCCTGACCTTCACCCGCCGCTTTGCTCCGCGTATCTCGGGCCGGGCCTCGCTCTCCTACGGCCGCATCACGGGTGATGACGCTAAAGCTGCTGACCAGAACGATGCTGAAGCTAAGTATCGCTACAACCGGAACATGAACTTCCGGAATGATATCCTGGAGTTTGCCGTAACCGGTATTTTCGACTTGATTGAAAACCGCAACAACTACATTAAGCGCCCCGACTTCGTGCCGTACGTGTTTGCTGGTGTCGGTGTGATTCGCCACAATCCCAAGGGCGAAGATGCAGAAGGCAATATTGTTGCCTTGCAGCCGTTGCGTACTGAGGCGCAGAGTAGCACCTACAATCTTGGCCAAATCGTTATTCCCTTTGGTGGTGGTGCTCGCTATAAGCTGAACCGTAGCTTTGACCTGGGCCTGGAACTAGGATTCCGCAAAACGTTTACCGATTACTTGGATGACGTAAGCGGAAACTACGCTGCTAGACGTGGTGATTTGCAGTCGAGCGCCGCACAATACTTCGGGTGGGACATCACGCGTGAAATCCCTGGAACGTACACCGAGAGCATTCAAGGTGGCCAGATGCGCGGCAAGAGCAACGAGAAGGACTGGTACACCACGCTGGGCATCTCGGTAAACTATATCTTGGCTCCGCGAGTACGAAGCCCCAAATTCCGGTAGTCAGCTTATGCTGGCTGTCAATCTTCACCAACAGCCAGTCAAATGACGAAATCAGGTTTTTTCAAAACACTCCTTGTTTGCGCTGGGCAAGCGGGGAGTGTTTTTTTTGCTCAATCAGCAGCGGCTCAGAACACCAGTGAGCTAGGATTTGGCCTGGGAGGCCTATCCTACAAAGGCGAAATATCACCCCACTATCAGTTCCGGAACAACCGGCCGGCCCTGACGCTGTTCTACCGCAAGGATATTTCCGCGCCCGTGACCCTGAAGCTGGCAGCTACGGGCGGTATGCTCCGGGCCGACGACCGGAGCGTGAAAGGCGTAAATGGCAGAACGGCACCTTTACATGCGTATCGCCAAGCCTACCTAAAAGGCAGCCTGTACGAGCTGGCCGGTAACTTGGAGTACAACTTTTTCAACTACCACGACCGAAAGTCGAAAGTACGGTTTACGCCCTACGTGTTTGTGGGCGTAGCGGGGTTCTATGCCAACACGGAGGTTGGCAGCAGTGCCCGGCCCGTACTCAACTACCAAAAAGAAGGACAGTTTGGGCTAGCGGTACCGGCGGGGCTAGGCTTCAAATTTGCCTTGTCGCGGCACTGGAACCTGGGCCTCGAAGCTGGGGCCCGGAAGGCCTTTACCGATTTGCTGGACCACATTGACGGCAAAAGAGGAGGCCAGGACAACCGAGTGGGCAATCCGAACGACCAGGACTGGTACTTCTACAACGGGCTGAGCTTGTCCTACACCTTTTACAAGATTCGTTGCCCTGAGACAGGCGGCGACGCGTCCGGCGGCAAGCGCGACTAAAAACCACTCAGCGGATACAGGCAACAGCCCCTGGCATACTTCCGAACGGAAAGTGTGCCAGGGGCTGTTGCATGGTGCGGTTGCTCCGGCAGACTGCCGGCCGTAAGCCAAATGCAACCATTTCTGTAACTTGCAGCCTCTTTACACAAAAGATAGTGATGGCCGCCCGGTCCGAAAAAGATACTTCACCTATTCCGGCTCACGTGGCCGTTATCATGGACGGTAACGGCCGGTGGGCCAAGCAGAAAGGCGGTTTACGCATCTTCGGTCATCAAAGCGCCATCACGGCGGTGCGTGAAACAGTGGAAGCCGCCGCCGAAGCTGGCGTTCGTTTTTTGACCCTGTACGCCTTTTCAACCGAAAACTGGGCTCGCCCGGCCCACGAAGTGACGGCCCTGATGCAACTGCTGGTACACACCATCCGGCAGGAAACTCCTACTCTACTCAAAAACAGCATCCGCCTGCAAGCCATTGGGCAAACTGAGAGCCTGCCGGTTTCCTGCCAGCGGGAGTTGGCCGAAGCGATGGAGCTAACCCAGGCGGGCAGCCGCATGACCTTGGTGCTGGCCCTGAGCTACAGCGGGCGTTGGGACCTGACGCAGGCCTCGCGGCGCATGGCCACGGAAGTGGCTGCCGGCCGCCTGCAGCCCGACCAGATTACCGAACAAACCATGGCCGGCTTTCTGTCGACAGCAGGCATTCCGGACCCGGAACTGCTCATTCGCACCAGCGGGGAGCAGCGAATCAGTAACTTCTTGTTGTGGCAGCTGGCCTACACCGAACTATACATCACCAACTTGTTGTGGCCCGACTTTCGGCGGGAGCATTTTCAGGAAGCCTTGCAAGCATATCAGCAGCGGGAGCGGCGCTTTGGCAAAACCAGTGAGCAGCTAACGGTTTCGTAATCAAGCAGAATGAGTTCTTCTTATCATAAGATTTGTCGGGTAGTGGCCGTGGCGGCCATCTTGGGAGTGGGCACACCGTATGCTGCTCACGCCCAAACTGCCCCTGCCACTGCACCTGTCGGGGCGGAGCCTCAGCGGTATACGCTGGGCGGCATTAGCGTGAGCGGGGCCCGCTACCTCGACCCTAACACCCTGATTGCCCTGACCGGCCTCAAAATCGGGGACCCTATCACCATTCCGGGGGAGGAGATTGGCAAAGCCATCCGCAAGCTCTGGGACCAGGGCATTCTGGGTGACGTGAGCGTGAGCATCGAGCGCACCGAAGGTTCCCGCGTGTTCCTGGACTTCAACCTGAAAGAGCGGCCCCGGCTGTCGAAGTTTGAGTTTTCGGGCATCAGTAAAGGCCAGGCCGACGAGCTGAAAAACAAAATCAAGCTCATCCGCGGCAAAGTGGTGACCGATGCCCTGCTGAACAACACCCGTACGCAGGTGCGCAAGTTTTACACCAACAAAGGCTTTCTCGACGCCAAAGTCAACATCACCCAGACGCCCGACTCGTCGCTGTCCAACAGCGTGGTGCTCAACATCCAGGTGGATAAGGGCGAAAAAATCAAAATCCGGGACATTGCTTTTGAGGGCAACGCGGCTTTCAAGGATGGCAAGCTGAAGGGCAAGTTCAAGAAGACCAAGGAAAAGAAGTTTCCGAAGCTGTTCAACTCCGGCAAGTTTCAGAAGGCCGAGTTTGAGAACGACAAGAAAAGCCTGCTCGAGTTCTACAATGCCCAGGGCTACCGCGACGCTGTGGTGGTATCGGACACGCTGGAGCGGGTAGGCGACGCCCTGAAGCTGGTGGTGCGGGTCGATGAGGGGCCAAAGTACTACTTCCGCAACATTACGTGGAGCGGCAACTACCTCTACGACGACAAGACCCTGGCCTCGGTGCTGGGCATCAAGGAGGGCAGCGTGTACAGCAAGGAAACGCTGGACAAGCGCCTGAACTACAACCCCACCGGCCAGGACATTACGTCGCTCTACATGAACGACGGCTATCTGTTCTTCTCTATTGATCCGGTAGAAACCAAAGTCGAGGGTGACTCCATCGACATTGAGATGCGCATCTCGGAAGGGGTGCAGGCCCGCATCAAGGACGTGAACATTGCCGGCAACACCAAAACCTCCGACCACGTGGTGCGGCGGTCCTTGTACACGCTGCCGGGCGAGAAGTTCAGCCGGGAGCAGCTCATCCGCTCCCAGCGCGAAATTGCTACTCTGGGCTACTTTGACCCAGAGAAAATCGGCCTGAACCCGGTGCCCAACCCCGCCGACGGCACCGTGGACATCAACTACACAGTGGAGGAGAAGCCTTCCGACCAGATTACGCTGTCGGGCGGCTGGGGTGGCTTTGCGGGTTTCATTGGCACGGTGGGCCTGGTGTTCAACAACTTCTCGCTGCGCAAGGCCGGAGAGCTGCGCAACTGGCGCCCCGTGCCGGCTGGCGACGGACAGCGTCTGGCGCTCAACATCCAAGCCAACGGCTTGCAGTACCAGGCCTACTCGTTTTCGTTTACGGAGCCGTGGCTGGGCGGCCGCAAACCCAATTCGCTTTCCTTCAGCCTGAACCGGACCATTAACCGCGCCGGCACCAACTTCGATGCCGAAACCGGTAGCTTCCTGAAAACCAGTGCTGCCAGCATCAGCCTGGGCCGCCGCCTCCGCTGGCCCGACGACTACTTCACGCTCAGCAATTCGCTGTCGGTGACGCGGTATGAGCTGCAGAACTACCCGTTCCTAGGCACTAATTTCTTCCCTAGCGGCACCGGCAACGCTACCAACGTCACCCTCAACACCACGCTCAGCCGCAACAGTATCGACAACCCGACCTTCACGCGGCGCGGTTCGTCGTTGTCGTTGAGCGTAAACCTGACGCCGCCGTATTCGGTTTTCCCCGGAGCGCACCCCAGCGTAAACGAGTGGGTGGAGTTTCACAAGTGGATGTTCGACGCTTCGTGGTTTACGCCAGTAGTAGGTAAGCTGGTGCTGAACACGCGGGCCCACTTTGGCTTTATTGGCAGCTACGGAGCCAACCGCCAGATTGGGCCGTTTGAACGGTTCAGGCTGGGTGGCGCGGGCCTGGGCTTTGGCGGCGCGGCCAACTTTATTGTCGGCCAAGAATTTATTGGCTTACGCGGCTATGCTGACCCCAACGACGCCAGTGCCATTCCTACGGCTCGCGAAGGGGAAGACGGGGGTGTGGCCTACAATAAGTTTGTGCTGGAAATGCGTTATCCGGTTAGCCTGAACCCCGCGGCTACGGTGTTCGTGCTGGGCTTCGCGGAAGCTGGTAACTCCTTCGACCGGTACTCGCAATACAACCCGTACAAGCTGTACCGCTCGGCCGGTGTCGGGGCCCGTATCTTCATGTCGGCGTTTGGCTTGCTAGGCTTCGACTACGGCTGGGGCTTCGACCAAGTGCCCATCATCCGGGCCGGTCAAAAGCAGGACAAGGGTATTTTCCACTTCATCATTGGCCAGCAAATCCGCTAAGCGCGGCCGAGCGGCCAGCTACTTCTTCCTTTCCGCTATGAACAAGATGGTTTCGTGGGTAGTGGCCGTGGTGCTGCTACTCGGAGTAGGGGCCCCGCAACTGGCGTGGGCCCAGAAGTTTGGGTACGTCGACTCGGAGTTTATCATGAGCAAGATGCCGGCCTACGCCCAGGCCCAGCAGGAGCTGAATACGCTGTCAACCAACTGGCAGAAGGACATCGAGGCCCAGAAAAAAGACCTCGACAAGATGTACCGGAATTATCAGGCCGAAGAAGTGGTTCTTACGGAGCCGATGAAGAAGAAGCGCCAGGACGAGATTTTGAAAAAGGAGCAGGACATCAAAGCCTACCAAAACAAAATCTTCGGCTTCGAGGGCCAACTCTTCAAAAAGCGCCAGGAGCTGACCAAGCCGGTACAGGACCAGGTGTTTGAGGCTATTGAGAAAGTAGCCAAAAAGAAACAGCTGGCCATTGTATTCGACAAGGCTGGTGACCTGACCATGCTCTACACCAACCCCACGCACGACTACACCGAGTTTGTGCTGGAGGAGCTGGGTCTGGCTTCGCCGGAGCGGAACCAGCCCGGCCAGAAAGGCACCGCCCGCACCGTGACAACTCCGCAGACGCCCGCCGGCGACGCTGCCGAAGTAGAAGCGGAGCCCGGTACGCCGGCCCGCCCCACCCGACAGCCAGTCTCGCGGCCAGCTAGCCGAAAAAAGTAACTTTGCGCATCTAACTCTCTGACTTTTCTCTTTTTAATGACCACCATGAACAAATTTCGCGTTGCACTGGCTGCTGCCGCCCTCACGTTTACTACGGCTACGGCTTCGATGGCACAGACCGCCGCACCGCTGAAAATCGGCTATACCAGCGTCGAGTATGTCTTGTCCCAGATGCCCGAAAGCAAGCAAATCGAGTCGCAGCTGAAAGACTACAGCACCCAGCTGAAAAACCAGCTGGACGCCAAAGCCAATGAGTTTCGCACCAAAGGCGAAGCCTATCAGAAGGGGGCCGCTACTATGACCGACGTCGTGCGGGCCGACAAGGAAAAAGAACTGCAAAACCTACAGCAGTCCATTCAGGAGTTCCAGCAGAACGCGGAGCTGTCGTTGCAGCAGAAGCAGCAGACCCTGCTGAAGCCGGCCCTGGACAAGCTGCAGAAGACTATCGACCAGGTAGCCAACGAGAATGGCTATACCTACGTGCTTAACTCCGACGGTGCCAGCCCCGTGCTGCTGCACGGCCCGAAAGACGGTGACATTTCGGATTTGATTCTGAAGAAGATGGGCATCACGCCCGGTGCTGCGGCAGCGGCGGCTACTAAGCCTGCCGCCGCGGTTACTCCGGCCGCTACACCCGCCGCGCCTGCTACCAAGACGAAAACCAAGTCCAAGAAGTAGTAAGGTTGCCAATTCACTCTGGAGCACATTGCACAGCCGGGACGTAGGTTCCGGCTGTTGCGTTTTTCAGGAGGCTGCCGAGCTACCTTTGCTTGCATGATGACAGAGCCAGCATACCCCGCAGACGACGACCAGTACGCTTCCCGCCAGCAGCAGCTACCGCCGTCGGACTTGGATGAAGAGGAGGGCGACGCAGGCGACGAACTGTACGAGCACCACCGCATCCGGGCCGATCGGGGGCAGGAGCTGCTGCGCCTGGATAAGTTTCTGCTCAACCGCCTGCCCAACACGTCCCGCACCCGCATTCAGAATGCTATTCGGGCCGAAGCCGTGCAGGTGAACGACAAGCCCGTGAAGTCGAACTACCGGGTAAAGCCGCTTGATGTCATCACCATCACGCTGCCCGAGCCGCCCCGGGAGTTCAGGGTAGTGCCGGAGCCTATGGAGCTGGACATCCGGTACGAGGACGAGGAACTGCTCATTGTCAATAAGCCGGCGGGCCTGGTGGTGCATCCGGCGTTCGGCAACTGGAATGGTACCCTGGTAAACGGCTTGGCGTATCATCTTAACAACCTGCCTACGGGGCGTAACGGCGAGATTCGGCCGGGCCTAGTGCACCGCATCGACAAGGACACCTCCGGTCTGCTCGTTATCGGCAAAACGGAATGGGCCATGACTCATCTGTCCAATCAGTTTTTCCACCACACCATTGAGCGCACCTACCTGGCCTTGGTGTGGGGTGTACCCAAAGAACCGGAAGGTACTGTCCGTGGCCACATCGGGCGTAGCCTCAAAGACCGGAAGGTGCAGGCCGTGTACCCCGGCGGCGAACAAGGCAAGCACGCCGTTACGCACTACAAAGTGCTCCGCTCGTTTGGCCACGTGGCCTTGCTGCAATGCAACCTCGAAACGGGCCGCACTCACCAGATCCGGGCCCATATGAAGCACATTGGTCATCCTTTATTCGGGGATGCTACCTACGGCGGCGACCGGGTGCTGTACGGGCAGCGGACGGGCTCGTACAAGGCTTTCGCCGAAAACGCCCTGGCCCTCATGCCCCGGCAGGCGCTACACGCTAAGTCCCTGGGCTTCGTCCATCCGACCACCCACGAGCATCTGCACTTTGAGGCCGAATTGCCCGCTGATTTCGTAGCCGTTCTGGAAAAATGGGAGCAGTACATTGCCAATCAACATTGATTTGGTAGAGCCGCACAAACACGAAAAAGCCTGCTTCAACTTGAAGCAGGCTTTTTCATGGATGTCAGAAGTTTACTTGCGCTTTACCGGAGCTTTGGCGGGAGTTTTCGAGGCGGTTTTGTTTTTGCCCGAAATCTCATCTACGGCCGTTTTGGCCTGCTGGTCGTTGGGGTCCAGCACCAGCACTTGCTGCCAATACGGGAGCGAAGCGGCCTTGTCGCCTTTCGTGAAGTAGTAATACGAGCCCAAGTACTTGTTGGCCTCCACCAGACCCGACTTGTACTTGGCAACGTTTTCCGGCGTGCCACCTGCTACCTCGATGTATTTCTCGTAGTGAGGCTTAGCCAAGCCTTGCTTCGAGTCTTTATCGATGTTAGCATTGGCCCGAGCCCGCATCTGGTAGCCAGGAACGTAGTTCGGACGCTCCGTTACTACTAAGGTATACAAGCTGTCAGCCTGAGTGAACTGGCCGTTCATCTCGTAGGCCCGGCCCAGATACACCTTATCGGTCAACTCACCACCGTTGGAAGCCTTCATACGGGCCCGGTAGGTGCTAATGGCGCGAGGATAGTCTTTGGCTGAGATATAGGCCTGAGCAAGTTCACCCTGCAACTCGGCAGCTTTCTTCGGGTCGGCATCAATAGCCTTCTGAATGATGGCTGCGCCTTCCTGCGTTTTGCCGCCTTTAATCAGCATCTTACCGTAGTACACATTGTCTTCGGTAATGACTTTGTTGCTGGCGCTGGCTAGTTGCAGGTACTTCTGCATAGCAGTCAGAGCCTCGTCGTTGCGGCCGGTTTCGTACAGGGTGTAGGCCCGCAAGCGGTTCATGGTGAGGTTGTTCGGGTCCTTGGCCAACACCTTATCCACCTCTGCCAGCGCCTCCGGATACTTCTTGGTCAGGTACAGGAACGAGGCGTACTTAGCGTCGGTGTTCGACGACTTCTCGGCCAGTGACGAGTACTTCTGGAACTGAGCCAGGGCATCGTCGTAGCGGCCAGCGAAGTAGTAGGTTTCAGCCAAGGAGTTGTAGGCCGGAGCGTAGTTCGGGTCCAGGCTGATAGCCTTGTCAAAGTTAGTTTTGGCGTCGTTGTACGTGCGGGCGCGCATGTTCAACTGACCCTTACGTACATAGGCTTGCACGTTGTTCGGGTCGGCCAGCGAAGCCCGTTCGTAGCTGGTCATAGCGTCGCCGCCACCCTGTTCAGTTTTGAGGTACAGGTCGCCGCGGGCAATCATTAGGGCCGGGTCGTCTTTTCCCTTGCCCAGCTTTTCGCCAGCACTCACGTAGCTGAGAGCCTTGTTGATGTCTTTGATGTCGGACTCCGCATACGCCTGCGCAATCAGGGTGTACACCTTCGGGTCTTTACCCTTGGTGGCTTTCACTGCATTGTCGAACTGAATTTCTGCTTCGGCCGCTTTGCCTCGGGCCAGCGCGGCGCGGCCAGCGGCAATCATAGTCAGCGGGTCTTTCTGGTTCAGCGAAATGCGGCTGAAATAGAACGCTGCCGAGTCAGGCATGTCGCGCATCTGATACAGGCGGCCCAGCTCGTACGAAGTTTCGTTCGACTGACCCTGACGGAGCAACATTGCGCGGGCTTCATTGTACCGCTCCAGCTCCATAGCCTTTTGCGCGCTCTGGACAGACTGAGCGAAGGCAGCAGTGCCAGAAACAGACAAGGCAGCGAGGAGCGTAAGCTTCCAGGGCTTGAGATTCATGTGCAAAGGGTTAAATGAAAAACGAGTGGAAGGAAAAGAACAGAAAGGTAGTTATTGAGGCTTTACCTCGACCACGCGCACTTGGCCCGTAGCCGGCATCAGGCCCGCCTTTAGCATAATCAGCTGGCCCTTCTGGCCGGCTACGAAAGAGGCAAAACCGGTGCCAAGGCCCGCCCGCGCTTCCCGGCTGATAATATACAGCTCGCGCCGCAACGGATAGGTTTTCTGGGCCAGGTAGGCTTGGTAAGGCTGGACGTAATCATCGGGCGAGGCAGGCTTGTCTTTGGCGCTTACCCCCACCACCCGAACCCGCTTCAGGAACTTTTGAACGGCGGCATCGTCCCGGTCACTGATCCAGTTGACGCCGATTACGCCAATTGCGTTTGGATGAGTTGCAACGTAATCCAGTAGAGCTGGGTTCGATTTCGAGGCAAAAGCCTGCTTCGTCAAAGCACCTCCCCTGGTCACCGAGTCCTGCACGAAGCGGGCAGTACTGGAGTTGTTATTGTCGAACACAACGGTAATGGCCCCCAGCTTATTTTTAGTATTTACCTGGTTCCACTGCTGTTGCTGGCCCGTAAAAATGCCCCGAAGCTGGGCCAGCGTGAGCAGCGAATCGGGGTTGCTGGGATGCACGATAATGGCCACCCCGTCTACCCCAATGCGGGTGGTGCGCGGCATCATCTTTTGCTGGTCCAGCAGGGCACGTTCTTCCTGGTTCAGCTCCCGCGACAATACCGCCAGCCGTACGCTGTCGGCCAGCAAGGCCCGCATGGCTTCCTGCTCAGGCCGGTACAACGCATTGATGCGTGCCCCGGTGTACAGCTTCTGGAACGTGTCGACGTGTGATTTCAGGATTGGCTCAAACGTTTCATCCACGCTGATCCGAATAGCGCCGCTCGTAGCCGTATCGGTGTAGTCTTCCGTTTTGCCGGTACCCTCACTGCCGCAGCCGGCCAGTAATAGCGCACTGGTTAGCGTCAGAGCTACTTTCAGACCATGCAGGTTAGCGCGCATCATTCGGATTCCGTTTAAAATGTTGCTGATAGGTGCGGACAAATCTAATGATTCCATAAAATACAAAGACGGCCGCCAGCAGCTGGCGCGGGGTGTTGCCCAGCGTCAGGGCCGTTTGAGGGGCCAACCACAGGTACAGACCAAGCCCCACATACACCACCGACATCAGCAGCATAAAGTAACGGACCAGGTTTTGAGGACCACGCTGGCCCAGACGTTCGTCGGTGTGCGGACGATGTTGCATGTGAAAAGCAAGTGCGAGTGTACATGCTCCTAACGTAGAACCGCGTAAGGTTTGTTCGTTTTACGGCTCTGGCAAACGAGCCGGCGGAGGTTTTATTGCCGCAATAAAAGTCAAAACCAACTGGCGACAGGTCACCAGTTGGTTTTGACTTACTTCAAGGCCGCGCCTAGGTTGCGGCCGGCAGCTTTACTCGTAGCGGAACGTAATCGGCAGATTGTACCGGACGGGCACCGCGCGCTGGTTTTGGCGGCCGGGCTTCCAGGCGGGCATCTGCCGAATCACGCGGGAAGCTTCTTCGTCGGTGCCGTATCCCAGGCCCTTCAGCACTTCCACGTCGGTAATAGAGCCGTCGGTATTCACGGTAAAGGAGATGTAGACTTTGCCTGAAACACCCTCCCGCAGAGCCGGCATGGGGTAGCGCAGGTGGCGCTGCAAGTACTTCATCAGGGCCGCATTGCCACCCATGAATTCCGGCATTTCCTCCACATGCACGAATGGCTCCATCTTGGCCGGCGCCGGGGCGGGCGGAGCTACAGTATCACCAGCGCCTGTTGCGCTGCCACCAACGGCACCATTTTCATTTCCAGTTGCCCCAGTGCTTGCTACTGGCCCAACTTCAGTGGGCGCATCAATAGGCTCAACAGCTGGACTTGGCTCCACCGGTTTGGCCTCATCGTTGGGAACGACTTTGGTCGGCACTTCTGACTGCGGCGGCCGCACAACTACCTGCTTGGCCTGAGCTGGTGGCATAACTGGTTGATCTATGTCCACTCTCATCAGCTTATGACCTTCCTCATTCGGAATAACAGGAGCGGCTGCCTGAATAGGTGCCGGCCATAGCCGCTGCACTACCAGCGGAATAGCAATCAGCAGCGCGGCTAGGGTAGTAGCTAACAGCACGGCCGTGCGAAGGTGGCTGCTGTACTGCTGGCGCAGCACGTAGGCGCCGTAGGCTTTGTTGCGGCCCTCGAAGACGATGTCGTCCAGGGACGGGAGCGGGGTAGGTGCGGTGGTAGTCATGAGGGTATATGGTTAAATGAATGAATTGAGAAACCAATGACACCAAGCCACTCGCCGGCTACACTTACTTACCCGCTAGCTTTCATTACGTAAAACGCTGCATAGAATATAGGTAGTATGCCTGACGACTATATTTTCTTGGCGCTACTTTGCCAATAACCATAAAACAAAAACCCCGAATCAAACCAAGGTCTGATTCGGGGTTGTGCTGCTTTCAACCGGAGCTGAAAACAAGGTGCCTTACTTGATGGCGAAGGTTACCGGAACCGTGAAGTATACTGGTACAGCGCGGCCGTTTTGCTTACCGGGAGTGAAGCGAGGCAGGTTCTTGATTACTCGCAACGACTCTTCGTCGCAGCCAGCACCGATACCCTTCTGCACCTCAGCATTCGTAACCGACCCATCGGGACCTACTACGAACTTAATGAAAACGCGGCCTTCAACTTGGTTGCGCAGAGCCATCGGCGGGTACTTGATGTTCTTGGCAATGTATTGCAACAAAGCTTCTTGCCCACCGGGGAAAACTGGCATCTGCTCAACGTAGGTGTAGGGTTTGGTTTCCACTACTTCCTCTACGGCCTTGGTACCCTCGCCGGGCTCCAGGCCAGCCAGGTCAGCGGGGTTGTCGGTGTTGCCCTTCACCGTTTCGGTGGCAACAACCCTGTCCTTCAGCTCTTCCTGGTCCGGTATTTCTTCCACCTTCTTTACTTCCTCATCTTTCTTCACCACCGGAGGGGTGAACTTGATGGTAGTCAGCTTAGGCGGTGGGGGTGGCGGCGCCTCCGGTGGAGGTGGCGGTGGGGGTGGCGGCTTGGTAGCGTCCAGCGGCGGGGCATCCATGAGCACGTTCTCTTTCAGCATCTTATCATCCACGGCCACTTCCTCTTTCTTGAACATCCGCGCAATCAGCGGGAAGCTAATCATGAGAGTGAAAAGGGCAATGGCGATGAGAACGGCACGAGTCACGTGTTTGCCGTACAACCGCCGGAGCACAAAAGCTCCGTAGGCCTTGTTGCGCCCCTCAAAAACGATATCGTCAAGGGTAGCGCCGGCCAATTGCGTGTTGTCCATCATAAGCCAGAAGATTTAATCAACTCGGTATCCGCTTTTGAAATGTCCACCAGCGCGTACTTTTTCTGGTCGGTGATGTTCATTTCATCCAGGATATCTACCATGTTCTTGTAGTTCGACTTATCGTCCGGCTTGATCAGGATAACCGTTTCGGGGTTGGCCTGACGGCGCTGGAGGATGGCCTTACGGATGCCATTGGCATCGTAGCTCGAAAGCTGCAATTCCGGCTTGGCTTCGCCTTCGCGCAACAGCCCTTCGTAATAGTAGATTTTGTTGTTTTCACCCAGCAAAATCGTGAAGGCATTACGCGCGGGCAGCTCAGAAGGCGGGTCACCTTCCTTTGGCTTCACCGGCATCGTTACCTGCATAACGGTGGGTTTGCTAAAGGTGGTGGTGAGCATGAAGAAGGTCAGGAGCAGGAAGGCCAAGTCCACCATGGGAGTCATGTCGATTTTGGTCGACATTTTCTTGGCCCGCTTCTTTCCGCCTTTTCCGCCGGAGTCGGCTTGTTGTTGGATTTCTGCCATTTCTTCTGTGCGGATTATTTACCGGCCGGCTACGGGCTTCGTTTCCAGGTCGGTAATGAGGTTGAACCGGTTGATGTTCTTATCCTGCATCAGCTTGATGATTTTCTTCACCGTCGGCACGTCGGCGTTGTTGTCGCCTTTCACCGCAATGTAGTTGGGCTTGCCAAACTCCTTGCGGCTGGCCGTCTGCCCGGCTACCACCCACTCAATGAACTGGTTGTTCGTCGAGTCGGCCGGAATACCGTCCTGCTTGTAGGCCTTACGCTGCTCGTTCGACAGGTTCAGGAATGCCGGCAGCTTCTCGATGGGCATACCAAAGCTCGACAGATTGGAGAAGGTTTTCGCCTGGGTTTCCGTAAAGCTGACGCCGTACTTGGCTCCCACTTGCTTCAACATCTCAATCTTGGGCTTGGCATCGTCCATGCCGAAGAATACGCGCTGGTCTTTGTCGACGGAAATTGTGATTACGTGTGACTCAGGCAGGCGCAGCTCGGAGGTAGAACCGGGCGTGTCCACCACCACGGCCTCTTCCGGGGCAAACTTGGTGGTGAGCATGAAGAAAGTCACCAGCAGGAATGCCAGGTCCACCATCGGGGTCATATCCAGCGAGGGGGACGTTCTATGGGGCTTTACTTTGGGCATTGCTGACTAGAATAAAGTTTCGTGCATTCTAACGGATGATTGCGCAAAAAAGTGCGCTTTATCTGTCCGTTTGAACTTAGGCGGTGTAAGCCGTGCCGGTAGTAGTGCCAGCCGGAGCCGTTTCGTCGTGCTGCGAAGCGAAGGTCTGGATGATGCTGAAGCCAGCTTCGTCGATGCTGTAGGTCAGCTCGTCAATCTTGCTGGTGAAGTAGTTGTAGGCTACGATAGCCAGGGCCGAGGTCAAGATACCCAGGGCCGTGTTGATCAGAGCTTCCGAGATACCGTTGGCCAGACCTACGGCGTCGGGGGCACCGGCGTTAGCCAGAGCGGCGAAGGCGTTGATCATACCGAATACCGTACCCAGCAGACCTACCAGCGTGGCAATGGAAGCCAGCGTGGAAATGATAACCAGGTTTTTCTCCAGCATGGGCAGCTCCAGAGCCGTCGACTCTTCGATTTCCTTCTGGATGGCCAGAATCTTCTGGTCTTTGTCGAGGCCACGCTCACGGGCCATTTCCTGGTACTTCAGCAGGCCGGCTTTCACCACGTTGGCTACCGAACCCTTCTGCTGGTCGCAGGCGGCAATGGCGCCGGTGATGTCGTTTACGTTCAGCTTCTGGCGGATGCTGCGCACAAACTGCTCGATGCTCTTGGTGCCTTTGGCTTTGCCGATGGTCAGGGCGCGCTCAATCGAGAAGATGATAACGCACAAGAACATGGTCATCAGCACGGGCACAATCACACCCCCCTTATACACGATACCGAAGTAGTCGCCGGGCTTGGGGTTATTGGCGGGGTTGTCGCCAATGAAGTGGGTGGGGTTACCGAGAACGAACTTGTAGACGATGACGCTGACAATAAACGCTAGGACGATGGCGAGGATGGCAAACAGGGACGAACCACCGCCCTTGGCATCGCCCTTCGGCGCAGCAGCAGCAGCGGCGGGCCGGGCCGCAGGCTTGTTCATGGCATTCTTTTGTTCCATTGTTCCGGAGAATTAGGGGGTTGTTGTGAAAGGTTAAACGGGAGGGTAAAAAAGTGAAGAACTGTTTTCGACCAGCCTATAGACGGGGGAGCCCCGCTCACCCGCATGTTTCTTTCCGCAGTATGACGGCGGGAGGAACATGGGTCTGCTCGTGCGCGGGGCCCTGGCCGACGGTAGGTCTAGCCTTGGCAAACCTAAATAAAAACCCGCGCGCTGCCAAATAGAAAATGGCTTTAAACGCTTTAAAACGGTTCGTAACTCAAAAAAAGGCTATTCTGAGGTAGGCTGGTCGGGGGTCGGAATGGAGAGTTTTTTGGCTTGTTCCCAGTACACATCCATCTGAGCCAGGGTCAGGTCGCGGAGTTGCTGGCCTTGGCGGGCGGCCTCGGTTTCGAGGTATTGAAAGCGCCGAATAAACTTACGATTCGTTTGTTCCAGAGCTTCTTCCGGGTTGATGCCCGCGTGCCGGGCAAAGTTGATCAAGGAGAACAACAGGTCACCAAATTCGCTGGCGGCCCGCTCACTAGCCGGGACTTCGGGCGCCGGTGAAGCAAACTCGGCTTTAAACTCGGCCAGCTCCTCCTGCACTTTATCCCAAACCTGCTCGGGCTGCTCCCAGTCGAAACCGGCGCCCCGAGCCTTTTCCTGAATGCGCATCGCCTTTACCAAGGCCGGTAATGATACGGGTACGCCGCCAAGTACAGACGTGTTGCCTTTCTCCTGTAATTTCAGCTGCTCCCAGTTGCGCTTCACTTCCTCCTCGGTGCTAGCCTGGGTGTCGCCGTAGATGTGCGGATGCCGAAAAATAAGCTTTTCACACTGGGCATGCAGCACATCGGCAATGTCGAAAGCACCCTGTTCGCTGGCAATTTTGGCGTAAAAAGCCAAGTGGAGCATTACATCCCCCAGCTCCTTCTGCACGTCGGGCAAGTCCTGCCGCAAGATGGCGTCGCTCAGCTCGTAGGTTTCCTCGATGGTGAGGTGGCGCAGACTCTGCATGGTTTGTTTCCGGTCCCAGGGGCACTCGGCCCGCAGGCGGTCCAGCACGTCGAGCAAGCGGCCAAAAGCGGCTAGCTGCGCGGTACGGCGGTCAGCAATAGGTTTTTCCATCAGGCCAAATATACAACGGCTAACGCCCTTCCGTTCCGCACTCAGAGGCTTGTAAGCGGGGTGTCACCAGCCGCCGCCAGCCTAACGTAGGGAAACCAGGGGGCTTTGCCTACTTTTGCGCACTCCTAACACTGACAAGCTAGTGGCACTAATTAAATCGATTTCGGGAATACGAGGCACTATCGGAGGAGCAGTCGGCGAGGGCCTGACGCCCATCGACGTGGTGAAGTACGCGGCGGCGTTTGGAACCTGGGTGCTACAAAAAACGCAAAACAACACCCTGGTTATCGGCCGCGACGCCCGCCTTTCCGGCGACATGGTAAGCCGGCTGGTGTCGGCTACGCTGCAAGGGCTGGGCATCGACGTCATCGACCTGGGCCTGAGCACTACCCCCACCGTCGAAATGGCCGTGCCGGCCAAAAACGCGGGGGGCGGCATTATTCTTACGGCTTCGCACAACCCTAAGCAGTGGAACGCGCTGAAGCTGCTTAACAGCAAAGGCGAGTTTATTTCGGATGAGGACGGCAAGCAGGTGCTGGCCCTCGGCGACTCCGAGGCTTTCGACTTTGCGCCCGTTACCAAGCTGGGCAAATACACCACCGATAATACCTTCTTGCAGGAGCACATCAACGCCATTCTGGCCCTGCCGCTCGTGGACCGCGCCGCCATTCGGGCCCGGAAGTTTCGGGTGGTAGTGGATGCCGTAAACTCGACGGGCGGCTTTGCCGTGCCCATGCTGCTGGAGCAGTTGGGCGTGAAAACCATTGAGAAGCTGTTTTGTGAGCCAACCGGCGACTTCGCCCACAACCCCGAGCCCCTGCCCGAAAACCTGCGCGACATCTCGAAGCTGCTCGAAAAAGGGCGCTTTGACCTAGGTATCGTGGTGGACCCCGACGTGGACCGCCTGGCCCTGGTGAACGAAGACGGCACCATGTTCGGTGAGGAATACACGCTGGTAGCCGTGTCGGACTACGTGCTGCAACAGCTGGGCGGCGGCAACACCGTGAGCAACCTGAGCAGCACCCGCGCCCTGCGCGACGTGACAGAGAAGCACGGCGGCTCCTACGCCGCCGCGGCCGTGGGCGAGGTGAACGTGGTAAACAAGATGAAGGAAACCAACGCCGTGATTGGGGGCGAGGGCAATGGAGGCATCATTTACCCGGAGCTGCACTACGGCCGCGACTCGCTGGTGGGCATTGCGCTGTTCCTGAGCCATCTGGCCAAAACCGGCCTGACCATGACCCGCCTGCGGGCCTCGTACCCGAACTACTTCATCTCGAAAAACAAGATTGAGCTGACGCCGGAAATCAATACCGACCAGGTGCTGGTGCAGATGCAGAAGCGCTACGCCAAGCAGCCTATTAACACGGTTGACGGCGTTAAAATCGAGTTTGACAAAGAATGGGTGCACCTGCGCAAGTCCAACACCGAGCCCATCATCCGCATCTACGCCGAGTCGGACTCCAACGCCACCGCCGACCACCTGGCCAACAAAATCATCGGCGACATCAAGGAAATTATCAGCAAGTAGTTCTGCACTTGCAGAAGTGAGACATGAGACATGAGAAGTGAGACTCCGTTCTCTCGATTCAGCCGTCAGCACGAAAGTCTCACTTCTCATGTCTCACTTTCTCGTGTCTAATTCATGAACGTGTATTTCGATAACGCCGCCACTACGCCGCTGGACCCCGAGGTGCTGGATGCCATGCTGCCGTTTATGCGGGACCATTTCGGCAACCCCAGTAGCATTCACGGCCACGGCCGGCAGGTGCGCGCCGCCATCGAAAATGCCCGCAAAACCATTGCCCACCTGATTCAGGCCGCGCCGGCCGAAATCAGCTTTGCCTCGGGCGGAACGGAAGCCGACAATTACGCCGCTTTTGGTTCCGTGCGGACTCTGGGCATCCGGCACGCCATCACCTCGCCGCTGGAGCACCACGCCGTGCTGCACACCTTGCAAGCCCTGGAAAAGCGCGGCGACATTCAGCTCAGCTACGTGCGCCACGACGAGCAGGGCTGCCTCGACCTGGAGCACCTCGACCAGCTGCTGGCCGCGTACTCCGGCCGCACGTTTGTGAGCCTGATGCACGCCAACAACGAAATCGGCAACCTGAACGACATCGGGGCCATCGGCGACATCTGCGCCCGGCACGAGGCCGTGTTCCACACCGATACGGTGCAGACTATGGGCCACTACCGCCACAACGTGCAGCAGCTGAAAAATCACTTTCTGGTGGGCTCGGCGCACAAGTTTCACGGGCCGAAGGGGGTGGGCTTTCTGTACCGCCGCTCGGGCCTGCTCGTGGATGCCCTGATTCACGGCGGCTCCCAGGAGCGCAACCAGCGGGCCGGCACCGAAAACGTGTACGGCATCATCGGGCTGGCCAAAGCCCTGGAAATTGCCTACCGGGACATGGACGCCCACCAGCGCCATATTCAAGGGCTGAAAGACCGGTTTATCGAGAAGCTGCGCGCTACCATCGACGGCATCCAGTTCAACGGCACGTCCGCCGAGGCCGACCAGAGCCTGTACACGGTGCTGAGCGTGAGTTTGCCGCCGTCGGAGCTGAACGAGATGCTGCTTTTCAACCTCGACATCAACAAGGTGTCGGTGTCGGGCGGCTCGGCCTGCACTAGCGGGGCCAATGCCGGCTCCCACGTGCTCAGCGCCCTGGGCGCCGACCCCAACCGCGGGGTTATTCGCTTTTCGATGAGCAAGTACAACACCACGGAGGAAGTGGACTACGCCGTGGAGCAGCTGGCTAAGATGTACCGGAAGCAGCCGTTGAGTGTGTAAGGCTCCCTGTCGGCACTTATAACCATTAAAAAGCACCAGACCCCGGCATACACGTGCCGGGGTCTGGTGCTTTTCACTAGTAGCAGAAAACCGGCTATTCGATTGGTTGCCGGCGGTGTACGGTTAGCTGTTTCAGCAGAAAGATGAGAGTACCGAAACCGAGGATAAAGCCCGCATCGGCCAGGAACCGGGCCAGCCCTTCCCAGGCTAGGTCGAAGCGGCCTACGGCTAGCCCGCTGCCCAACAGGGCCGCCGCGGGCATGAGCACGAGGGCAATGAGGGGGCCGGCAATAATGCTGCGACGGTAAGCCGCAACGATGATAATACCGGCTGCCGCACCACAGGCCGAAATAATCAGCTCTTTGAGGCCGGGATGCACCAGATTTTTCACTTCCGGGTTGGTAGCCAACTCACCAACCGACGTTGCGTCAATTGACACCAGTCCCAGCATTGTGAGGCCTGCCGCCAGGGCAAACAGAGCGTACCCGGCCAGCGAGGAGCCCAGGCCCCGTGCTGCCACCACCCAGCGCCGCAGCACCAGCCCCAGCGGAATCTTGGCCAGCGGCTCGAAGCCCGGCGAGATGATGCTGGAAGCAATAAAGGCTATAGCTTGCGGTACTGGTTCAGAAACCAGACCCACGGCCGCAATGATGCCGCCCAGCGTCATCAACGAAAGGTAATTGCCGGTAAGGCGGCCCTGGTGCCGCAACCCGGACTCAATTTCTTCCCAAATAGCCTCGTCCTTGTCTTTCATGACCCGCTCGGCATCGGCGGGAGCAATGATGCTGGTTAGCTCGGAGGTGGCAATGGATAAGGCCTGCGGGTCGGAAACCAGATTATGCACGGTGCGCAGGGTTTCGTCGGCCCCGCGGTTGAGCACGTGCACCGTTATTACGTCGCCGGGAGGTTTGCGGGAAGCGCCGGGCTGTACGCTTAGGCCAATAACGTCGTCGAGGTGAGTAAGCTGCTGGCAGAGGGTTTCAGTGGTTGAGGCTGGAACGGTAATAGTGAGGGTGCGGTGCATAGCGGAGCGTGAGGTCAAAGCGGCTATACGACCAAACGGAAGCGAAGGCTGCTAGTGAGTTATCTACTCCGGGCTGCTACTCAACAGTTCACGCCGCTCTAATACGTTCCTTCGGCCCCGCCTCCACCCGACTGCCCGCCCCCAAACTCGAAAGCCGGGGCCGCGGAAGCCACGGGCGCCGCAACTGCTTCGGCCGTCACCAACGACTCCAGGTTGACATAAAGGCGCTGCTCGTCGGAGGGCAGGGAGGTGAGGCCGTGACGGGCGGGCCGGAGGTAGCGCGCCAGCCAGGCCGCCCCGCCCACCAGCACGGCTCCACCCACTACGGCCGCTATTTCGGGCGGCAGTACCGAGCGGTAGTAGCGCAGTGTGAACAGCGAAAACGCCGCCGTGAGCAGGCCCAGCAGGAGCCAGGTACGGTCGGCGGGGCGGCGCAGGGCGTGCACCACGTATACCACCGGAATTAGGGCCGTGAACAGATAAAATAACGGGGCCAGCGGAATCTGGCTGGATGTGGAGGCGCCGCTAAGCCAGGCGTTGCCCTCCCGCACCACGTAGTAATTGCCGGCCAGATAAAAAGTAGTTAGCGTCAGGGCTTTCAGCCAGCCCAGGCAGCGGCGGTAGTAGGGGTAGTCGGGGCGGCGCGTGAGGCGGCGAACCAGGGTGTAAGCTGCCGCCGACAAGCCCATGAGCACAAACGGCAGCAGCAGCCGGCCCACCGATACCTGCACGAGCAGATTGGCCGCCAGCAGTAAGGCCGTCAGGTAAGCAGCGGCCGTTACCGGCTGGTCGGCGTAGCGAATGGCGGCCAGGACCAGCAACGTAAGCATGGGCACCAGCACCAGCGTAAAGTCCTGATGGCCGAACGACAGGCTGACATAATACGGTGGGGTGGCCAGGGTTTCGGCTATTTCGACAACAAGCACATACAGCCATGCCAGGGAAATATACAGCAGGGCATTATCGGGCCCGGCGTGGTAGAGCCGGGAGTTGCGGATCTGGAATTCCAGAAAGGCTATTCCCCCAACGGCGCAGGCGGCAGCCCAAAGCCCAAAACTCTCGATACCAGCTGCCGCGCCAAACAAAGCACCAAAGCCAGCCCCGGCTAGGGCACCGATGCAGGTGAAAATGAATAGCCCGATGCGCTGAAACAGACCCGGCCGGTAGAAATCCAGTGGGTAAGCGGCTCCGATGGCCTGCTGTTGCGCGGGGGTGAGCAGGTGACGGCGGTGCCAGCGGACAGCCGCGGCGCGCATGACCTCGTGGTAGGCCCAGGCGGGGTTATATGCTTTCCAGCTCATGCGCGACGCAAAAAGGCTTTGCCGTTCATAAACAGGAGGACAGCGCCCACTGCCGAGAATATGAAGTAGAGCAGGATAAGCACAACCTCATCATCACTAGTGTGGCTTCCAATGAGAAAATTGAGAACCAGATAGGTCACAATCACATACCCGTACAAAACGCCCATCAGCAGGAATAAGTAGGAGTGCGTGCGGCGGGCGTACCATATCAGGCCCGCACTCAGGGCCAGCCCCAGCAGCACAGCCACCACTTTGGGCAGAAAGGGCTGCGAATAATATTCAAACAGCACTGCCGTAGAAGCCAGCAGCGCCAGATTGGCCCCCAGTGAAATGTAGGTGAAGGCAAAATGCCGCTTGCGGTCCGCCAGGTCCGAATACAGGCCCACACCAACCAGCAGCAGCCCCAGCAGCACGGCGGCTCCGCCCAGCCGCGCCAAATGGTGCGCGTTGTCGAAGGCCGCCAGCGGGGCCACGCTCACGCCCACCCAGGAAGCCAGGGCCGTAATGCCCATGGTGAGCACGCCCCGGTGGTCGAAGCGGTAGGCCAGTCCGAAAAACAGCACGGCCGGCACCACAGTAGCCAAACCATAGCGCGTGTCTGCCGAGTTGAATAAGGCCAGCACAAACGTTTCGAGGGCCAGAAACAGCAGGCAGCCCAGCAGCAGCACGTAATCGGGAACGAAGCTGACCGCCTTGGCCTGGCCCCACGTAAACGGCTGCCGACGCCACACCACGTAGGCAAAGCTGGCCAGCATGAGCAGGGTGGTGCCCGCCAGCACTACGCCGAACCCCAGGGCGTCGAGGTGCTGGTAGAGCAACACGCCCAGGCCCCCGGTGAGCAGCGTGACGCCCAGGTACAGCGCCGCCCGCAGCTCCTGATGCAGCGAAAACGGGCGGGTTTGTTCGTCGTGCCGGATGGCTGCGGCCTGTTCCGCGGGCAGCAGGCCGCGGGCTTGCAGGTCGGCGAGAAGGTGGTCGGAAAGCATAGGAGGCACCAGCGGATGAGGAATCAAGCTCATCCGCCACTAAACATAGCAGTTTGCCACTTGCCGCTCTACCTTGCCAGGCAGAGCGGCGCAGAACCCGGCGCGAAATCAGCCGCGGTACCGGCCCGCATCGTATGTGCCTCGCCGTTCGTATGAAATTCCATCTACCCGCTGCTGTGCTATGGCCGACATCAACATTCAACGCAAGAAATCCTCTCCCAGCCCCTGGCTGCTGATTCTGCTGGTTTTGGCCGTTATCGGCGTGGGCGCCTACCTGCTGCTGCGGGCCGATATGAATACGACAGCCCAGCCGGCCGAAGAAGCTGAGCTAGCCGAAACCGCCCCAACCACTCCTGCTACTGCTCCCGCTACCGATACAGTTGCCGCAGCTCCTGCTGAAGCAGAATCAACAACTGACGCGGCCCCCGTTACATCCGAAGTGCTGGCCGCTTTTGCCCAGGGCGACGCCTCCCAGCCCAGTTATGCCCGCGAAGGACTGCGTCTGCTTACCTCGACTCTGGTGAGCTTGGCCGACCGGGACGACCTGCGCGACCCCGCCATCAGCACCCGCCGCGACGACCTGACCAGCGCCACCAGCCGCCTGGAGGAAGAAGGCAGCAGCCTGCGGCCCGGCTACGTGGCCGCCACTGCCCTCATGCAGGCCATGCAGCAGAAAGCGTACCCGGAGCTCGAAGGGGAAGTGCGCGCACTCAGCACCCAGGCCGCCGAGCTGAGTGGCCGCGCAACAACAGCGCAGGACCAGCAGCAGCTGAAAGCATACCTGACCCAGGCCGCCGCCGTTGTGGAAAAGCTAAACCAGGCGCCCGCCCGTTAATCAACCTCCTGTTTTGCCATGGAACCCACCACCGACCCCATTCCCTCGGCGCAAGGCCTGCACCTGCGCCGCCTGCGCGACCTGACCGAGTTTGAGGTAGCCGACGGCGACCCGGACGTGCGGGGCTGGACCGCGCGCGGCGCCGACGGCATTGCCTTCGGCCAGGTAGCCGAATTAATTGTAGACGTGGACGCGCTGAAAGTGCGCTACCTCGATATTGAGCTGGACTATAGCCTGGGCATCAACGAGCGGGACCGGCGCATTCTGCTGCCCATTGGGGTGGCGGCTATTGATGAGGATGGCGACAACGTGTTCGTGCCCTCCCTCACGGCCGAAAGCGTGCTGGAGTACCCGCCCTACGCCGAGGTGCACATTTCCCGCGAGTACGAGCACGCCATGCTCCGCGCCCTCAAGCTGCAACTGCCCGAAACCACCACTTCCAGCACCTTCTACGACCAGCCCAGCTACGACGACCGGGCGTTTTATAGAAAGAAGTGAGACGATGAGACAGGAGAAGTAAGACTTCGTCCTGATAGCGCTAGGCCAGTAGAACAAAGTCTCACTTCTCCTGTCTTATCGTCTCCTATCTAAAAAGTCTAATTCCGGTGAATCATGTTCACCACGGCATCAACCCACATGGGGCTGGAATTGAGGCTGGGGACGAGCTGCCAGTGCTGGCCGCCGGCTTCCTCGAACAGCTCCTTGAACTCTTCGCCGACTTCAATGGTGGTTTCGAGGCAGTCGGCGACGAAAGCGGGGGAGAAGGCCAGCACGTTTTTGATGCCGCGGGCCGGAAACTCCTTGATTACCTCGTCGGTGTAGGGCTGGAGCCACGGGTCGCGCAGGCGGCTTTGCAGGCGGCTCTGGAAGCAAGTGGTGTACTGCTCGGGCTGCAAACCCAGGGCCGCAGCCAGCTGCCGCGACGTCTCGAAGCACTGGGCCCGGTAGCAGTAGCGGTTGTTTTTGTTGTAGCTGTTGCAGCAGTTGCCCAGCTTGCAGTAGCCCTTGTGGCTGCCCTTCAGCACGTGGCGCTCCGGAATGCCGTGGTAGCTGAACACCACGTGGTCGTACTGGTGCTTGGCCATTTCGGCCTGGCCCAGCTCGGCAAAGCTGTTGATAAAGCCGGGGTCGTCCACGAAGGTGCTAATAAAGGAAATGCTGGGCACCACCCACCACTTGCTCACCAGCTCCATCACCTTCTCCTGCACCGAGCCCGTGGAGGCCGCCGCGTACTGCGGAAACAGGGGCAGCACGATGATGCGCTCCACGGCCGCGTCGCGCAGTTCCTGCAAGGCACTCTCGATGCTGGGGTTCTGGTAGCGCATCCCGAAGGCCACCAGATAGTCCTTGCCCAGCTTTTCCTGCACCAACTGCTTGAGGTCGAGGCCGTGGAAGAGCAGGGGCGAGCCCCGGTCGGTCCAGAGCTGCTGGTACACCTTGGCCGACTTGGGCGCGCGTAGCGGCACCACCAAGCCCTGAAACAAAGGGTAACGTACGGCGGCCGGCATGTCAATCACGCGGCCGTCGGTGAGGAACTCGTTGAGGTAGCGGCGCACGTCGGGCGTGTTGGGTGAGTCGGGCGTACCCAGGTTGACGAGCAGCACGCCAATGCGGCCTTTGGAAGAAGCGGAAGATGAAGGCATATCGTGGAAAAAGCGCTGTAAGGGGCAGATTGATGCATGCCCCAAGCGTATGCCTTACAAAGATACAGTCGGTAAAGTTTGGGCTAATGGCCGAGAAACACCTAGGCTTGTTTAGGTGAGCTAAGGCGTTGTGACCTCAATAACACACAGCACGTCGGGCAACGGCTCCAGGCCGGTCAGCACGGCCACGGCCGCGTCGGGGCAGGCCAGGCCGAAACGGTTCAGCCACACGGGCCGGATGCCCGCGTTTCGGGCACCCACTACATCCGCCACCCAGTTGTCGCCGACGAACACGGCTTCGTCGGGCTGGGCCCCCAGCTGCTCCAGCGCTACTTGGAAGATATGTGGGTCGGGCTTGGTCGCCCCCACGTCTTCCGACGTAATCAGCACGTCTACCAACTGCGTCAGGCCCAGGAACTGTAGCTTATCCTGCTGCTCCGCGGTTCGGTTGTTGGTCACGATGCCGGTGCGGTAGCGGGGCTTCAGGGCGTCCAGCAGGGCCCCTGCGCCGGGCACCGGCCGGCGCAGGCGGCGGTACTGGTCGTAGTGAAGGGCGGCAAACTCCTCCGCTGCGGCATCGGAACCGAGCACGCCGTAGGGCGCCAGCAGCTGCTGAAACCGGAGGCGGCGGGCATCGTGGTAGGATAGTTCACCGGCCAGCACCCGCGGGTGCATTTCTTCCAGCAGCTCGCTGTAGCGGCGGTACAGCTCGTCCAGCCCTACTTCCGCCACAAAAGCAAGGTGCGCGGTGCTGGCGTGCAAGGCGGCCCGCGCCGTGGCGGTGTGGTCGAATAGGGTATCGTCGAGGTCGAACAGAACGGTGGTGAGCGGCATCGGGAACAAAAGTAGCCAGGGCGCTTTGTTGGAACACGTTTGCCCGGCAGTTCCGGTCCTGGCCGAAAAGGCGTACCTTTGCAGGCCAAATTTCAGACGCTGAAATGACTACCGAACCTACTCCGCACCGTGCTGGCTTTGTGAGCATTATCGGCAAGCCCAACGTGGGTAAGTCCACGCTCATGAATGCCCTGGTGGGCGAACGGCTCAGCATCGTCACCAGCAAGGCCCAAACCACGCGCCACCGCATCCTGGGCATCCTCAACGGCGAGGATTTTCAGCTGGTGTACTCCGACACGCCCGGCATCATCCAGCCCAAGTACGAGCTGCACAACGCCATGATGTCATTTGTGTACTCATCGTTGGAAGACGCCGACGTGGTTCTGTTCGTGACGGACATCTACGAGAAGTACGACGAGGAGCCGGTGGTAGAGCGCCTACGCAAAATGCAGGACACGCCCATCATCCTGCTGGTCAACAAAATAGACCAGGCCGAGCAGGCCGACGTGGAAGCCAAGCTGGCCTACTGGAAAGAGCACCTGCCCAACGCCGCCGAGGTGCTGCCCATTTCGGCCCTCGAAAAGTTTGGCACCGACCAAGTGCTGAATCTGGTGCTGGAGCGCCTGCCGGTGCACCCGCCTTACTACCCCAAAGACGAGCTGACCGACAAGCCCGAGCGGTTTTTTGCCGCCGAGATGATTCGGGAAAAGATCTTCAAGCTCTACAAAAAGGAAGTGCCCTACAGCTGCGAAGTGGCCGTGGAGGAGTTCAAAGAGGACGACGCCATCATCCGGATGCGGGCCATCATCTACGTGGAGCGGGCCAGCCAGAAGGGCATCATCATCGGTCAGCAAGGCTCAGCCCTAAAGAAAGTAGGCACCTGGGCCCGCGAGGAAATGGAGAAGTTTTTCCAGAAAAAAGTGTTCCTCGAAATCCACGTCAAAATCAACGAAAACTGGCGCACGGACCCCAAGGCGCTGAGCCGGTTTGGGTATAATCAAGGATAGACCTGAGAGGGTGAGACAGGAGAAGTGAGACGATGTTCTAGCGGCGTGGCCGTCAGCACGAAAGTCTCACCTCTCCTGTCTCACTGTCTCAGGTCTAACACATTCCGACCTCACTATAACAACTACTCCGGGCACTGCCGAAACTGGTCGGGCCGGCGGCTGGAGTCAGACACATGAAGAATACTATTGCAATTGTGGGCCGCCCCAACGTGGGCAAGTCCACCCTGTTCAACCGCCTCGTGGGCCAGCGCAAGGCCATCATGGACAACGAAAGCGGCGTCACGCGCGACCGACACTACGGCTACGGCGACTGGACCGGCAAGTACTTCACCGTCATCGACACGGGCGGGTACGTGCACAACTCCGAAGATATCTTTGAGGGCGAAATCAACAAGCAGGTGAAGCTCGCCATTGAGGAAGCCGACGTGGTGCTGTTTATGGTGGACGTAGACGCCGGCCTGCACTCCCTGGACGAGGAGTTTGCCGACGTGCTGCGCCGCTACCAGGGCAAAAAGCCTATCTACCTCGTGGCCAACAAGGCCGATACCAACGCCCGCGCCCACGCCGCCGGCGAGTTCTACGCCCTGGGCCTCGGCGACGGTGAAATCTACCCCATCAGCTCCCAGAGCGGTTCCGGCACCGGCGACCTGCTCGACGCCGTGGTTAGCCACTTCGAGGACGAAGGCGTGGAGGAGCCCGATGCCGGCGTGCCCAAAATCGCCGTCGTCGGCCGGCCCAACGTGGGTAAGTCCTCGTTCGTGAACCTGCTGCTCGGCACTGAGCGCAGCATCGTCACCGACATTGCCGGCACCACCCGCGACTCCATCCAGGCCCGCTACAACGCCTTCGGCAACGAGTTTATCCTAGTAGACACGGCCGGCCTGCGCCGCAAAACCAAGGTGCACGAAGACATCGAGTTCTACTCCGTGCTCCGTTCCATCCGGGCCCTGGAAGAGTCTGACGTGTGCATTGTGATGCTCGACGCCACCCGCGGCATCGAGGCCCAGGACCTGAACATCATCGGCCTGGCCGACAAAAACCGCAAGGGCATTGTGATTCTGGTGAACAAGTGGGACCTGATTGAGGACAAGCAGACCAACACGGCCAAGGAGTTTGAGGAGAAGATTCGGGAGAAGATTGCCCCCATCAACTACCCACCCATTCTGTTCGTGTCGGTGCTCAACAAGCAGCGCGTGCACAAGGCCATCGAAACGGCCGTGCAGGTGTACGAAAACAAGCGCCGCAAAATTCCGACTTCCGAGCTGAATGAGGTGATGCTCAAGGAGATTGAGAAGTACCCGCTGCCCATCACCAAGGGCAAAATGGTGCGCATTAAGTATGCCACCCAGCTGCCCACGCACAATCCGGTGTTTGCCTTCTTCTGCAACCTGCCGCAGTACGTGAAGGAAAGCTACACCCGCTACCTCGAAAACCGCCTGCGCGAGCATTTCGACTTCACGGGCGTGCCCATCGGCATCGTGTTCCGCAAGAAGTAAGGGGTAATGTCATTCCGAGCGGAGCGAGGAATCTGAGTTATTCACTAGCGGCTAACCCAGATTCCTCGCTCCGCTCGGAATGACAAGGGATATTTGCCTCGATGCCAATCGGCGCAGAAATTTTTTTAGGTGACCGGGTTACCTTCTGTTGAGCATGGTATAAAGCCCTGATTTTGCTGCCAACCACGTCGGAAAGCAGCTCAATCAATTCAAAACTGACTTTTACCTCTCTCAACAAACCCTCATCATGAAAAAAGTACTGTTCCTCGCCCTGGCTGCTGCTTCGTTCACCTTCGCTTCGTGCGACAGCAAAACTGAAAACGCTCAGGAAGCTACTGCTGACAAAGTAGAAGAAGCTGGCGAAGCCAAAGCTGACGCTATGGAAGAGCAAGCTGACGCCGTTCGTGACTCGGCCGACGCTACTGCCGACAAAATCGAAGACGCCGCTGACGCTAACCCCAGCCAGGCTACTCCGGCTCCCGCTACTACCCCCGCTCAGTAATCCAGGGCTAGTTTCAACTAGTATAGAAAAGGCCTCCCGCACCACGCGGGAGGCCTTTTTTTGTTGGAAATCGGGGTGACAAGGCTGGTTGGCGTCCCAGGTCTGAAGCCCTGGGCTATGTAGAAGGTCGTCTATCTCCGCTGATTAGCCCAGGGTTTCAACCCTGGGGGACCGGAAGAATCAACCCAGGCGGCGCCGGAGCAGGCCATCCACCACCTCAAACAGCTTGCGCGGCGGGTAGGTGCGCCACGGCAGCTCGTCGAGCTGGCCGCCGAAGTTGATGTAGGAGTCGATGTTATACTGGCGCATCTCGCGGATGACGTGCTCCTGAAAGTTGACGCCCGCAATCCAGCCGTCCTCCACGTCTTCAAACCACTCCTCGTAATAGTCGTCGTCGGAGCCGTGGAAGTTGAACACGTTTTCGCCGACGAGGATGAATTTGCGGATGCCCTCGTGCGTCATCAGGTCGATGATGTTGCGCTTGAGCTGCATGATGTCGTTTTCGATGGCGTCGTTCCACTCCCCGATAAACTCGATAATGCCGATGCCGAGGTCGTAATCCACGAACAGGATCTTCAGAAACAGCGTGTCGGAGTCGAGGCTGTCCCACTGCGGGTGGATGTAGTAGCCGTAGATGGTATTAGTGTAGGAGTCGAGGCTATTTTCGGCTCCGTGCAGGGGGGAGCGGGGGTCCTCGGTAGCCGAGTATTGCTCCAGCCAGGCGTAGTGCGGCTCGATGGTATGCATGGAAGGAAAAATGTAGCACAACCGAAGGAAAGCGGAGCTACGCTTTAGCTTGTGCCGTATTCAGAAATGCCGGAAAGACGTCAGCTGCTGTAACTGCCTCCGAATTCTCAGGGTTTCCCACAGCCTTCGAAAACTTCTTGGCTTCGCGGCTCCCGACCCAGACGGGCCGGCTAACAGCACAAGCTACAGCATGGGCTACGGCTGCGCGTCCAGGGCCGCCCGCACCGAGCCGTGCTGACGCAGCAACTCGGCCGCTGCGTCTTGCCCAATGCCCAGCTCCTCCATCAGCATCCGCTGGCCCCGGTCCACGAGCTTGGCGTTGGAAAGCTGCATGTCCACCATCTTGTTGCCCTTCACCCGGCCCAGGCGGATAAAAGTGGCCGTGGTGAGCATGTTCAGGGCCAGCTTCTGCGCCGTGCCGGCCTTCAGGCGGGTGCTGCCCGTCACAAACTCCGGCCCGGTCACAATTTCCACCGGAAACTCGGCCGCCGCCGCTACTGCCGAGCCAGCGTTGCACACGATGCAGCCCGTGGCAATGCCCTGGCGCCGGGCCTGCTCCAGGCCCCCGATTACGTAGGGCGTCCGGCCCGAAGCGGCAATACCGACCACGATGTCACGGTTGTTGATATCGTACTCGCGCAGGTCGTGCCAGGCTTGTTCGGCGTTGTCCTCGGCGTTTTCCACGGCCCGGCGAATAGCAGTGTCGCCGCCGGCAATCAGCCCTACGACCAGCCCGTGCGGCACCCCAAACGTGGGTGGGCACTCCGACGCGTCCAGAATACCCAGCCGCCCGCTGGTGCCGGCCCCGATGTAGAACAGCCGCCCGCCGGCACCCAGCCGGGCCACCGTAGCCTCTACCAGCGCCTCCAGCTGCGGCAGAGCCTGGGCCACGGCCTGCGGCACCGTCTGGTCCACGCTGTTGATGCCAGCCAGCAGCTCGCGCGTGCTCAGCGTTTCGAGGTGGTCGAATGATGAGGGGCTTTCGGTGGTGCTCATGGGGAGTGGGGCGTCGAGTGTAGGGGCGCGTTGCACGCGCCCGCCGGAAAAGGGTGGGGTTGATAAAGCTGGGCCAAGTTACATGATACCCGTCGGCACAGTGCCACCGGGCACGTGCGACGCGCCCCTACGCTAGCCGGCCGATGACGGTAAACTTGTCCAGGACATGAATCGTGTGGGGCGCGTCGTGGTCCAGCTCCTTGGTCAGGTCCTGGCCGGCCCAGTGCTCGTAGTGGTTGCCGCGCTTCCAGAGGCGGGAGCGGGTCACGTCGTAAATCAGCCCCTGGTAGGCCACCCAGATTTCGTCCCGGTCCTGCCCGTTACGCAAGGCCAGCTGGGCGCGGGTGTAGGTGGGGTAACTGGTTGTTGGTTCGGGGTTGTTGGTTGTTGGCTTTTGGCTGTCAAGTTCGGAAGAAGACAAAGGCGAATCGTTCATAAGAAGCCAAAAACCAAAAACAAACAACCAAAAACCAAGACCTATCCAAGCAGCGCCTGCGTCAGAATCCAGCGGTTGGGCAGGTCGCCCTGGGCGGCGCGCAGGTAGTCCTGGTAGCTGCACGGCACAATGCGCTTCACCTCGCTGTCGGCCAGGCTTTCCACTTCCAGCCACCACTTCTCGGTACGTTTGCTTTTGTAGAAAACCAGCTTGGCCGGCGTGCCGGGCAGGCCCACGGCGTAGCGCAGAAAGCGGCGGCTCTGGAAGTCGGTTTCCTGGCGGCGGTGGTAGTAGCCCTCCACGAAGTACCAGAGCATGGTGGCCAGCGTGGCGGCGGCCAGGCCGTGGGGGTCGTAGTCGGGGCGGTAGCCGTAGAGGCCGAAGGAGCTGAGCGTGTCGTTGTGGCCGGCGTACCAGGCCAGCTGGGCGGCTTCCTCGTTGCTCAGCCCAAAAGGATTAGCCGGGTGGTAAGCCGGGGCGTCGTTCCAGCGCAAAGCGGCCACGTCGAAGCTCACGAAATCGGCTTGGCGCAGCAGGGGCTCGGCCTGCCGCACATCGGCGTGGATGGCGCCCAGGCGCAGGGTCTCAAAGTGCAGCTTTTCCAGCGCGGCCAGCACATCGGGAGCCACCAAATACTGCTGGTGGGCCAGCTGAGCAAAGTTGAACAGAAAGCTGGGCTCGTGCAGCAGCATGCGGCGCAGGTGGCTGTCTTCGCAGCTGGCGCCGGTGTCGGGCTCGGCCATGTCCACGCGGGCATCCACGGTGGCGAAGCTCACGGCCCGGTCCAGGGTTTCGTAGGCCAGAAACTGCCCGTAGTCGAGGTCGTGGGAGCCACCCAGCAGCACGGGCACGGTGTTGTGCTCCAGCAAAGCGGCAATAATTTCGCGCAGGCGCTGGTAGGTGTCTTCCAGCGTCAGGCCCGGCCGCAGGTTGCCCAGGTCCACGATGCGGGCCGCGCCGGTACCTTTCTGAAGCTGGTAGAAGCGGCGGCGCACTTCGTCGGCCCCGTGCTGGGCGGGGGCGCCCTGGGCGCTGCCCCGCCACTCGTCCAAGCCAATCAGGGCCAGGTCGGCGGTGCGCCAGTCCGGAAACACGTCCAGAAACCGCGTGGCGTAGGCGGCCAGCGCAGTAGGGGAGGTGGCAGGAGCTACCAGCTCCTCACGAAGCGGATCAAAAAAGATGGCCAGATTCATCGGGCGCGGACGGTGCAAACGCCGACAAAGCTACGTAAAAGCCGGCCACGGCCCACCTGGCAAAAGTGCGTTTTGGCCCCTGAACTAGACTTTCCTCGGAAAAAAGTAGTTATTTAAGCTGTTTTCCCGTCCAGTTGCTTTTTTCAGTCGCTGGCGGCATCGGCCCCCGTACATTTGCCCACCCACCAAGTGCCCTCTCTCCGCATGGACATTCGCCGCACCTTCGACATTCTGCCTCATCTAGAGCAGAAGTACAACAAACCGGACTGCTTCGCCGCCAAAGTCAACGGGCAGTGGACGCCCCTAAGCACCGATGAGGTGGTGCGGCAAGCCAACCAGGTAAGCCTAGGCCTGCGCCAGCTCGGCATTGGCCGCGGCGACAAAGTAGCCCTGATTTCGATGAACCGGCCGGAATGGATGATTTCCGACTTCGGCATTGCCCAGCTCGGGGCCACCAGCGTGCCCATGTACCCCAGCATTACGGTCGAAGACTACAAGTACATCTTCCGGGATGCCGGCGTGAAGGCCATTCTGGTGTCGGACCAGAAGCTGCTGGACAAGGTGCGCGAAGCCACTGAAGGGCTGGACATTCCCGCCGAAAACGTCTTCACCTTCGACCAGCTGCCCGACGCGCGCCACTTTTCCGAGCTGCTGGCTCTGGGCCAGCAAGGCAACCCCCAGGACCTGGAGCCGCTCAAAGCCGCCGTGCAGCCCGACGACCTCTTGACGCTCATCTACACCTCGGGCACCACCGGCCAGCCCAAAGGCGTGATGCTGACCCACAACAACATCCTCAGCAACTGCCGCAACTCGCAGCCCTTTGTGCCCGTCAGCAACAACGATAAGGCCCTGAGTTTCCTGCCGCTCTGCCACATCTTTGAGCGAATGGTAACTCACCTCTACCTGATCAACGGCGTGAGCATTTACTACGCCGAGAGCATGGAAACCATTGCCGACAACCTGCGCGAGGTGAAGCCCGAAATCTTCACCACCGTGCCGCGCCTGCTCGAGAAGGTGTACGACAAGATTGTAGCCAAGGGCCACACCCTGGAAGGCGTCAAGAAAAACCTGTTCTTCTGGGCCCTGGACCTGGGCCTCAAGTACGACACCCAGAAAGACCACGGCTTCTTCTACAACACCCAGCTGGCCCTGGCCAACAAGCTCATCTTCAATAAGTGGCGCGAAGCCCTGGGTAACAACCTGCGCTGCATCGTGAGTGGGGGTGGGGCCTTGCAGCCGCGCCTGGCGCGCGTGTTCTGGGCCGCCGGCATCCGGGTAATGGAGGGCTACGGCCTCACCGAAACCTCGCCGGTTATTGCCGTGGGCGGCTTTGAGCCCGAAAACAACCTAATTGGCACCGTGGGCCCCATCATCGACAACACCGAGGTGAAGATTGCCGCCGACGGCGAGATTCTCACCAAGTCGGAGTCGGTGATGAAGGGCTATTACAACAAGCCCGAGCAAACGGCCGAGGTATTTGACGCCGAAGGCTGGTTCCACACCGGCGACATCGGGGAAATTGTGGATGGCCGCTTCCTGAAAATCACCGACCGCAAAAAGGAGATGTTCAAGACCTCGGGCGGCAAGTACATTGCTCCGCAGGTAATTGAAGGCAAGCTGAAAGAGTCGCCGCTGGTGGAGCAGTGCATGGTGGTCGGCGACGGGCAGAAGTTTCCCGCGGCCCTCATCATCCCGTCCTTCGACGACCTGAAAGGCTGGTGCAAGCGCAACGGCATCGACGCCAACGGCTCCAACGAAGACCTCATCAAGAACCCTAAAGTGGTCAAGATGTACGAGGAGCTGGTGCAGAAATACAATGGTGGCTTCGCGCAGTGGGAGCAGGTAAAGAAAATAGCCCTGCTGCCCACGCTCTGGACCGTAGAAACCGGCGAAATGACGCCCACCATGAAGGTGAAGCGCAAGATGATTTCCGAAAACAACAAGGACATCATCGAAAGCCTGTACCACCAAGCCGTGGAGCGGTAGCCAGGAATATTCTAAGTAAGAGTGTCAACAGCCCCGTCGTTTGATGGGGCTGTTTGATTTATACACCGAGGAAAATGCTCGTTGGTCGAAGAATCATAGATGTCCGCCGTGAGCTAGATAATATTGCTTGGTTTTAATTTTCTACTCCTATTCTCTCTACATGAGAAATTTTACTCAGTTCCTCTTGTCCTTTTGTGCCACAGTGTTGCTGGCTGGTTGTGAAGGAAAAGATGACCCTACCCCCGCCAGCCAGTCCATGACCGGAAATTTGGTTGGTTTCGTTAACCCAGTGGACGAGTTTGGTAACCCTGTGTCCAAAAGCGGTGTGAACGTAACGCTGGAAGGTATTACGCCCCAGCGGACCACTGCTTCCGATGCCAATGGGCGCTATGAATTTACGGGCTTGCGGGCCGGCACCTACAACATAGCCTTCGCCCGCCAAGACGTTAGTGCATTCAAGCGGCTCAGCGTAGCGCACGTTGGGGGCGAGCAGCCCACATTTGCTTTCACGTCAACTTTGACCCAGCCGTCTTCGAGCCGGATTACCAACCCGTTCGTATCCTCTTCCTTTGCGGGCAGCGGCACGGTTAGCATCCAGTTCAACATTGTAAATAACGCTGCTCCCCCCAGTGGCACTTTCCACCGCTACGTGGCATTTGTGGGCAATAGCTCCAGCGTGTCGTCTATCACTGGTACATGGTATGCTAACACCACATTTAGCTCTTCATCATTCAACTCTTCGTCAACCGGCGTCGTAACGTTCAACCGAGCGGTGTTGAACAGCTTAGGGCTGGCATCGGGTAGTACGGCCTACGCCGTCCTACACGCACTGCCTAGCTCATTCCTCTCCATGATAGACCCGGCCACGGGTCGCACCACACCCGTTGGCCTTGGCCCAGCCTCAGTAGTGGTACCGTTTGTGGTTCCCTAGCCGAGTTTGCTGAGTGCGAGCAGCTTGGGGGAGGAACTGCCGGCTAGGCAGGCTCTTCCCCCAAACTTTTTTCACGTAACTTAGTATGCAAGCATAACATATTTCTGTATGTTTACCGGACTTGCTTTGCCCCGCTCATGACACCCGAAGAAACCGTCGATTATAATATCAAAGTTGCCTGGCACGCCATTTCGCGCATGTACAATACGCAGGCCGCCAAGCACGACATTACCACCAGCATCGGCTTTGTGCTGCTGAACATCGACCAGCAAAACGGGACGCCGGCCACCAAGATTGCGCCCCTGCTGGGCCTGGAAACCCGCAGCCTTACGCGCATTCTGCGAAGCATGGAGGAGAAAGGCCTCATCTACAAGCAGGCCGACCAGCTCGACAAACGCTCGGTGCGCATTTTCCTGACCGAAGAGGGGCTGCGCAAAAAGGAAGTTTCGCGCCAGACCGTGCGCCACTTCAACCAGAAGGTGCGTGAGAAAATCCCGCAGCACGAGCTGGAGGTGCTGTTTAAGGTAGTCAGCCAGATTACGGGTATGATTGAAGGCAAAACCCTCTTCGAGGATTTCAAACTGAAACCCCTGCGCTCCGAGCAGTCGGCGGCTTAAGGGGTTTTTGGTTGTTGGCTCGTGGCCTCGGTTCAACGTCCGAAGCCACGAGCCAAAAACCACCAACTACAAACCAAAAACCAACTTATTTCCCACCTCATTCCTCCCCAAGAATGAACCGTACCATCAAGAAAGTAGCCGTCCTGGGCTCCGGGGTGATGGGCTCGCGCATTGCGTGCCATTTCGCCAACATCGGTGTGCAGGTGCTGCTGCTCGACATTGCGCCCAAGGAACTCACGCCCGACGAGGAAAAGAAAGGCCTGAAGCTGGATTCGCCGGCGGTAAAAAACCGCATCGTGAACAGCTCATTGCAGGCTACCGTGGCCGCCAACCCCTCGCCGCTGTACCGCAAAAGCGAGGTAAGCCGCATCAAAACCGGCAACTTCGACGACAACCTCAAGGACATTGCCGGCTGCGACTGGACGATTGAGGTAGTAGTGGAACGCCTGGACATCAAGAAAAGCCTGTTTGAGCGCGTGGAGCAGTTCCGCAAGCCCGGCACGCTCATCACCTCCAACACCAGCGGCATCCCGATTCATATGATGACGGAAGGCCGCTCCGACGACTTCAAGCGGCACTTCTGTGGCACGCACTTCTTCAACCCGCCGCGCTACCTGAAGCTGCTCGAAATCATCCCGACTCCGGCCACCGACCCGGCCATCGTGGATTTCCTGATGCACTACGGCGACCTGTACCTGGGCAAAACCACGGTGCTGGCCAAGGACACCCCAGCCTTCATTGCCAACCGCGTGGGCGTGTTTGCCATCATGGACGTGCTGCAAGTGATGAGCCAACTGGGCCTCACAGTAGAAGAAGTCGACAAGCTCACCGGCCCGGTTATCGGCCACGCCAAGTCGGCCACCTTCCGTACTTCGGACGTGGTGGGGCTGGACACGCTGATGAACGTAGCCAACGGCCTGGCCCAAAACCTGCCCAACGACGAAGCCAAAGACGCTTTCCAATTGCCCGACTTCCTCAAGAAAATGGGCGAAAACAAATGGCTGGGCGACAAAACCGGTCAGGGCTTCTACAAGAAAGTGCGCGGCGAAGGCGGCAAGTCGGAAATCCAGGCCCTGGACCTGAACACGCTGGAGTACAAGCCCAGCCAGAAGGTGAAGTTTGCCACGCTGGAAACCACCAAGCCCATCGAGAAGCTGGCCGACCGGTTTAAGGTACTGGTGGCGGGCAAAGACAAAGCCGCCGACTTCTACCGCAAAACCTTCGCTGGCCTGTTTGCCTACGTCAGCAACCGGATTCCGGAAATCACCGACGCCCTGTACAAGATTGACGACGCCCTGCGCGCCGGCTTCGGCTGGGAAATGGGCCCGTTTGAAACCTGGGACGCGCTGGGCGTGCAAAAAGGCTTAGAATTAGCTCAAGCCGAAGGCAAAACCGTAGCGCCCTGGGTGCAGGAAATGCTGGCCGCCGGCCACTCTTCCTTTTATAAAGTGAGTGAGCAAGGCGTAAAGCAGTTCTACGACATCGAGTCGAAGAGCTACAAAGCCATTCCGGGCGTTGAGAACTTCGTCATCCTCGACAACCTGCGCGCCACTGGCAAAGTGCTGTGGAAAAACGCTGGCGCCTCGGTCATCGACCTCGGCGACGGTATCCTGAACGTGGAGTTCCACTCCAAGATGAACTCCCTGGGCTCCGATGTCATTCAGGGGTTGCTGAAAGGTGTGGAGTTGGCGGAAAAGGACTTCCGCGGCCTGGTAGTTGGCAACGACGGGCCCAACTTCTCGGCCGGCGCCAACCTGGGTTTGGTGTACATGTTTGCGCTGGATCAGGAGTACGACGAGCTGAACCTGATGATTGCCCAGTTCCAGCAGGCCATGATGCGCATGCGCTACAGCTCCATTCCGGTGGTGGGCGCCCCGCACGGCCTGGCCCTGGGCGGCGGTTGCGAGTTGAATCTGCACTGCGACCGGGTAGTAGCCGCCGCCGAAACCTACATGGGCCTAGTGGAATTCGGCGTGGGCCTGATTCCGGCTGGCGGCGGCACCAAGGAAATGACCTTGCGCACCGCGGCCAAGTACGAAGAAGGCGAACCGGAATTCAACCTCATCCGCAACACCTTCGTCACCATCAGCACCGCCAAAGTCTCGACCTCAGCCGCTGAAGCCGAAGACCTGGGTTTCCTGCGTCACGGCGACGAAATTGTGGTGAATGGTAGCCGCGTCATTGCCGAAGCCAAGCAAGCCGCCATTGAGCTAGCTGAAGACGGCTACACCATGCCGGTGCAGAAGACCAACATCAAGGTGCACGGCAAAGGCGCCCTCGGCATGTTCCTGACCGGCGTACACGCCATGAAGGAAGGCCGCTACATTTCGGACCACGACGTGAAAATTGCCAACAAACTGGCTTACGTCATGTGCGGCGGCGACCTGTCGGCGCCCACCGAAGTATCGGAGCAGTACCTGCTGGACCTGGAGCGCGAAGCCTTCCTCTCGCTGTGCGGTGAGCGGAAGACGCTGGAACGAATTCAGTCGATTCTGACCACGGGCAAGCCGCTGCGAAATTAGGACCCCACCCCCTAGCCCCCTCTCCAAAAGAGAGGGGGAACTAGCTCTAATTCTAGAACTAGTTGGGTGCTGAAAGTCATTTAGAAATAAACTACACTGACCTAATCCGGCTTAGAAACTAGTCTAGCGCTAGTTCCCCCTCTCTTTTGGAGAGGGGGCTAGGGGGTGAGGTTTCACAGACTCAACAAATCATGAATGCATACATAGTTGCTGGATATAGAACCGCGGTGGGCAAAGCCACCCGCGGCGGTTTCCGCTTCACCCGCCCCGATGACCTCGCCGCCGATGTCATCAAGCACCTGGTGGCCTCCGTGCCCCAACTCGACCCCGCCCGCATCGACGACGTAATCGTGGGCAATGCCGTGCCCGAGGCCGAGCAAGGCTTGCAAATGGGCCGGCTGATTTCCCTGCTGGCCCTGCCCATGAACGTGTCGGGCCTCATCGTGAACCGCTACTGTGGCTCCGGGGTGGAAACCATTGCTATGGCCGCCGGCAAAATCTCGGCCGGCATGGCGGACTGCATCGTGGCCGGCGGCACCGAAAGCATGAGCCTAGTGCCCACGGTGGGCTGGAAAACAGTGCCCAACTACAAGCTGGCCCAGCAGCACCCCAACTACTACCTGGGTATGGGCCTCACCGCCGAAGCCGTAGCCCAGGATTACAAAATCAGCCGCGAAGACCAGGACCAGTTCTCCTACAACTCCCACCAGAAAGCTATCAAAGCAATTCAGGAAGGCAAGTTCAAAGAGCAAATCGTGCCCATCACGGTCGAAGAAACCTACCTCGACCAGGCCACCGGCAAAAAGAAAACCCGCTCCTACGTGGTAGACACCGACGAAGGCCCCCGCGCCGATACCTCGGTAGAAGCCCTGGGCAAGCTGAAACCCGTGTTTGCCGCCAATGGCACCGTCACGGCCGGCAACTCCTCCCAGACTTCCGACGGCGCGGCCTTCGTGCTGGTTATGTCGGAGCGCATGGTGAAGGAGCTGAACCTGGAACCCGTGGCCCGTATGGTGACCTACGCCACCGAAGGCATCGACCCGCGCATCATGGGCATGGGCCCCATCAAGGCCGTGCCGAAAGCCCTCAAGCAAGCCGGCATGAAGCTCGACGACATCGACCTGATTGAGCTGAATGAGGCGTTTGCCTCCCAGAGCATTGCTGTCGTGCGCGAGCTGGGCATCGACGAAAGCAAGCTGAACGTGAACGGCGGCGCCATTGCCCTGGGCCACCCGCTGGGCTGCTCCGGCGCCAAGCTCAGCATTCAGCTGTTCCACGAGCTGCGCCAGCGCGGCAAAAAGTACGGCATGGTAACCGCCTGCGTCGGCGGCGGCCAGGGCGTAGCCGGCATCTACGAGCTGCTGAAGTAACCGTAACGCGAAGTTTCATTTCGCGACTGAGGCTGAGTCGTTGGTTTGATTGACGTGCGCTCAGTCGCGAAGTGAAACTTCGCGTTACACATATTAAAAACCCCGACCCACTCGGGGTTTTCTTTTCGCAAAGTACTCGGCAAGCATACCAAATTTTTGTATCTTTCGGTACGACAAAACTTCCAGCTACCTCAGTTGTAAATAGTAGGCAAGCCGAACACTTTTCTCTGACTTTCGACTTACGATTCCCAACCCAACATTCTCACACACAGCCATGGAAGTTACCCACAAGCTTGTGAAAGGCGGCGAGTTCATCATCAAGGAAACCGACGCCCAGGACGTATTTACGCCCGCCGAATTCTCGGAGGAGCAGAACATGATGCACCAGACCGCGCTGGACTTCGTGGAGAAAGAAGTGAACCCGCTGCTGGACCGCCTCGATAACCACGAGGAAGGCCTGATGCGCGGCCTCATGGAAAAAGCCGGTCAGTTGGGCCTGTTCGGGGTGAGCATCCCGGAGCAATACGGCGGGCTGGACATGGACTTCCCTACCTCCCTGCGCGTGACCGAGGGCGTAGGCGGCGGCCACTCATTTCCGGTGGCCTTTGCGGCCCACACCGGCATTGCCATGCTGCCCATTCTGTACTTCGGCAACGATGAGCAGAAAGCCAAGTACCTGCCTGGCCTCACCAACGGCGAATTGATGGGTGCCTACTGCCTCACCGAGCCCGGCTCCGGCTCCGATGCCCTCGGCGCCAAAACCAAAGCCGTATTAACCGAAGATGGGGAGCATTACGTGCTCAACGGCCAGAAAATGTGGATTACCAACGGCGGCTTCGCCGATGTGTTCATCGTGTTTGCCAAGATTGACGGGGAGCAGTTCACCGGTTTCATCGTGGAGCGCGACACGCCCGGCCTGAGCCTCGGCAACGAGGAGCACAAAATGGGCATCAAGGGTTCCTCGACCCGTCAGGTGTTCCTCTCCGACGTGAAAGTGCCGAAGTCGGCGGTGCTGGGCGAGATTGGCAAGGGCCACCTCATTGCCTTCAACATCCTGAACATCGGCCGCATTAAGCTGGCCGCGGCTTGTCTGGGCGCTTCCAAAATGGCCGCCACGCTGAGCGTGAAGTATGCCAACGAGCGGGTGCAGTTCAAGCTGCCCATCAGCAAGTTCGGCGCTATCAAGTACAAGCTGGCCCAGCAGGCCGTGCGCATCTATGCCGTCGAATCGGCCATCTACCGCGCGGGCATGGACATTTTCCGCATGGAGCAGGAGCTGCTCGGCAAAGGCCAGAGCCACAACGAAGCCCTGCTGGGTGCCGCCCGCGAGTTTGCCGTGGAGTGCGCCATCCTGAAAGTGGAGGGCTCGGAAGTGCTTGATTATGTAGTAGATGAGGGCGTACAGGTGTACGGCGGCTACGGCTTCTCGGCCGACTACCCCATGGACCGCGCCTACCGCGACTCGCGCATCAACCGCATCTTCGAGGGCACCAACGAAATCAACCGCATGCTGGCCGTTGACATGATCCTGAAGAAGGGTCTGAAGGGCGAGCTGGACCTGATGGGCCCGGCCCAGGCTGTGCAGCAGGAGCTGATGGCCATTCCGGACTTTAACCTGGAAGAAGAAACCGGCCTGTTTGCGGCCGAGAAGAAAACCATTCAGAAGCTGAAAAAGGCCATTCTGATGGTAGCCGGCACGGCGGTGCAGAAGTACATGAACTCCCTGGCCAAAGAGCAGGAAGTGCTGATGAACATTGCCGACATGGCCATCAAGGTGTACACCGCCGAAAGCACTCTGCTGCGCGTGGAGAAAGAAGCCGGCGTGAAAGGCGAAGAAGCCCTGGCCACCCAAATTGACATTGCCCGCGTCTACCTCTACGATACCGTGGACCAGGTAAACAAGTTCGGCAAAGACGCCATTGCCACCATGACCGAGGGCGACGAGCAGCGCCTGCTGGCTATGGGCCTGAAGCGCTTCACCAAAGCCGACCTCTACAACGCCAAGGAAGCCCGCCGCCGCATTGCCGACGTGCTCATCCAGGCCAACGAGTACACCTACTAAATCACAGATTAAACGGATTACAGACAGATTTTACGGATTCTATCAGTGCGCTACTGGCAGGTAGCCGGCTGTAGATTCCGGGAGTCTGGATAGTAGAAAAGCCGCTTCCGGTTTCGGGAGCGGCTTTTTGCTTGTAGCACAACGTAGGGCCAGCAGCTGCCGTTTGCACGGAAATACTCCCACGTAAACCCCACCGCACATGAGCACCGCCAATGAACAGGTAAAGGGCAAGGATTTCTACGAAAGCGTACTGCAGTTCTACGACCACGCGGCCAGCTTTTCTAAGCTGGACCCCGGCATTCTGGCGCAGATTCGGGTCTGCAACAGTATTTACAAAGTGAACTTCCCGGTGGAAGTTGACGGGCATGTGCAGGTGTTCGAGGGCATTCGGGTGCAGCACAGCCACCATAAGCTGCCCAGCAAGGGCGGTATCCGCTACAGCGTGTACGTGGATGAGGAAGAGGTTATGGCCCTGGCTACGCTCATGACATTCAAGTGCGCCCTCGTGGACGTACCATTTGGCGGGGCCAAAGGCGGCGTTAAAATCAACCCCCGTACTACACCGGAGCACGTGCTGGAGCGCGTAACGCGGCGCTACGCCAGTGAGCTAATCAAGAAAAACCTCATCGGCCCCGGCATGGATGTGCCCGCCCCCGACTACGGCACCGGCAGCCGCGAAATGGCCTGGATTGCCGACACCTATATGACCTTCAAGTACGGCGACACCAACGCCCTGGGCTGCGTGACGGGCAAGCCAGTGGGCCAGGGCGGCATCCGGGGCCGCACCGAAGCCACGGGCTTGGGCGTGTTCTACGGCCTGCGCGAATTGCTGCTCGACGAGCCCATGCTCCGGAAAATGGGGCTGAGCAGCGGCATTGCCGGCAAGCGCATCATTGTGCAGGGGTTGGGCAACGTGGGCTACTACGCGGCCCACTTCTGCCAGCAGGCCGGCGCCCTGATTACCGGCATTGCCGAGCGGGAAGGCGGTATTTATCAGGAAACCGGCTTGGATGTGGAAGCCGTGTTCCGGCACCGCCAGCAAACGGGCTCCATCCTGGGTTTTGCTGGCGCCCAGGACGTGCCAAACTCCCTCGACCTGCTGGAGCAGGAGTGCGACGTGCTGCTGCCGGCGGCCCTGGAAAACCAGATTCACGAAGGCAACGCGGCTGCCATCAAAGCCAAAATCATTGCTGAAGGCGCCAACGGCCCCACCACCCAAGCCGCCGAAAAGATTCTGCTGGAGCGTGGCGTGGTCATCTTGCCCGACCTCTACCTGAATGCTGGCGGCGTAACGGTATCCTATTTTGAGTGGCTGAAAAACCTGTCGAACGTGCGGTTTGGGCGCATGGGCAAGCGGGCCGAGGAAAGTGCCATGCGCCGCCTGGTCGAAACCATTGAGCGCACCACCGGCAAAACCCTCACCCCGGAAGAGCGCCAGCTTATCGTGCACGGCGCCGACGAAATTGACCTGGTGCGCTCCGGCCTCGAAGACACCATGATTACCGCCTACCATTCCATCCGCAAGGTGATGGACGACGTGGAAGGCATCACCGATCTGCGCACCGCCGCCTTCTACAGCGCCATTGAGAAGATAGGTGTCAGCTACCAGGCCCTGGGCATCTTCCCGTAAGCAACAGCTTCACCAGCCGTCCTGCTCCATCCGGCGTCTGCTTGCCGAAGCATCTACCTCAATCGTGCGGACGAAGCGGTAGAGACGATTTGACTACGGCTGCGCCTGCGCTCAGCAGGACGGTCTAATTGGTGTTACAGTACAAAAAGCCGCTCTTGCTACCAAGAGCGGCTTTTCTCATGCACTAAATCCGCGAAATCCGAAAAATCTGTCTAATCCGTGGTTCTACTTCACGGCAATCTTGTTCAGCATCAGGGCTGCTGATTTTTTGCTGGGGCGGCTCACGCCGATGAGGGTTTTGGCGTCGAGCCAGGTAGTAAAGTCCTTGACGTAGGAGGGGTTCTGGTCGGCGGCCACGTTCAGGCCCAGGCCTTTCGGTTCCTGCACCACGCCGGTTTGGGCATTCACGCGGCGCAGGTACAGGTCCGATTTGTTTTTACGCTTCTCCCAGGTTACAATCTGCACCTCAGGCCCAAACACGGCGGCACGGTAGCCGATACTGCTGAAGCCCTCGGCGGCCGGTGCTACCTGGTCTTTGGCTACAATGCTGTGCCAGGCTGGCGACAGAAACTCGTTGTAGCCGAACAGGTGCAGCTCCCGCGCGTGGCCGGGCGAGTCGTCGCCGCCTTCCTCGTACTTTTTCTCGGCCAGCACCACCAGCTGCTTGTCGTTGGTGAGGAGTAGGTCGGTCAGGTACACGTCTTCGAGGCGCTTGGCGGTGCTGCCGCTGGCTTTGTTCGCCTCAGCCAGGTACTCGGGTGTGAACTTGAACTCCGGGGCAAATTTCATGTCGCCTTGTTCGGCAAAGTCAAACTTCACGACCTTCAGGCTGTGGTAAAGGCCCGACTGCCGCTCGTTGCAAATGGCCGCGGCGTAGAGCACGTTGTCGGGTTGCAGGGCAAAGCGCGAATCAAACACGTTGACCACCTTGCCCCCGAACGTGCCCCCCACCGACACCGACATCACCTTCACCTCGGGCACATCGTTACGGTAGCGGCGCACAGTTAGCTTCTTCATCTCGTCGCCCACCAAGGTCACAAACTGGGAGCCATCGTTGCCGATGTGCACGGTGGTGGAAAAGAACCCACCCTGGTCGTGGAAGTCGTAGGTGCGGTCCTTGAGCTTCAGCAGCTTCTCGTCGTACACGCTGGCGCTGATGGCCTTGATCTGCTCGTTACGGGTGAGGTAGCGCCAGGCTACCAACTTAGAGCCGTCGGGCGAAAAGGCCACGCTGGGGCGCCGGTCGCGGGTGCCGGCGGTTAGCAGCTTTTTGGCGGGCGTCTTCTGGCCCGTGCCCAGGTCCACGGTCAGGGCCGATAGTTGCTGCGCGGCTCCGGTGTTCTGGTGAACAACAACCAGGGCCTGGCTGCTGCTACGGGCAAACCCGTCGATGGATTCGCCGGCGGCCAGCGGCAGCGTTGTGCTCCACAGGCGCTTCAGCTCGGCATCGTACCGCTCCACGGCATATTCCGCGGCCGATTTGTGAGCCAGTACTACAAAGCCGCCGGCTGGCAAGGCTAGGGTTTTCTGGCTGATTCGTTGGTTATATCGGTCGTCGGATTTCTCCGGAACGTAGCTGAAAGCGGCGGATTTAACCTTTTGTGCCAGCGCAGGGCCTGTTCCTAAAAGCCAGCCTGATAAGGCCACGCCGGACGCAAGACGAAGAAAGAAACGCACGGAAACGGGTGTTGAATGAACAAAGAGCTTAAAGCACAAAACTGTACTCTCCAAAGGTACCCATCTTTACCAGCATTCGGTACAAATGGGCAAAAGGACCGTACAGGAAAGGGGTATGTAACAATTTGTTGATACATACTTAATCAAAAGCCATGGTACAACTAGGGGGGCTATCCGTTTACTTTGCAAAACGAACAGACAACACGATAGGATCTAACCTCGACGGCGAGTGGATTTTTGTATTTTATAATATAAAGATTATGTGGTAACTTATAAGTCCTCATACCCTTGAATTCGAAGCCTATCGAAACATAGCTGCCCCCTTACCTCCAACTTTACAGAAATTTTACGGCGTCGCTCCGGACTGGCGTAGAATTTGCTGACCCCCGCCCCGATCAAAACACGCATACCGCTATGAAATCATTACTCCGGTTTTCTCTCATGCTTAGCTTGGTCGTTATCGGCAAGATAACGAAGCAAGCAGACAAGCAAGCTACCACCGCAAAAGCAGCTCCTCAGGTACTGGTAGTGCCCGTGCGCAACGCCTCTGTATTGCCGGTGCACCCGGCTGTTAAAGGCCCGGTTCCGGGCAGTGGCAGCCGATTGTGGCAGGCTACTGCTCCGGCAACGACCACCACAGTTTCTTTTGAATAAGTAAGTACGATACTCGGTAGGCGACGCAGATGTCGCCTTTTTTGTGTCCAGTCAGCACCTGCAAAGGCCCCATGTTACCTCGATGAAGGAAGCATGGGGCCTTCGTATACCGTGGTGATACAATGTTCTGCGCCTAGCTGATGCGGCTCCAGTTGACGGCCGTGGCGGGCAGGCTTTCGATGTGCTGGCGGATGGGGCGGTTTTCGGGTTTGGCCAGGCCGGGGTCATCGTTGAGAATGGCTTGGGCGGCGGCGCGGCTTTCGGTCAGGATGCGGCCGTCCTTGGCCAGGTCGGCAATGAGCAGGTCGAGCACGCCGCTCTGCTGGGTGCCCATCAGGTCGCCGGGGCCACGCAGCTTCAAGTCAATGTCGGCAATCTCAAAGCCGTTGTTGGTGCGCACCATAGTTTCGATGCGGGTGCGCGAGTCTTTGCTGAGCTTGTAGCCGCTCATCAGAATGCAGTAGCTCTGCTCGGCGCCCCGGCCCACCCGGCCCCGGAGCTGGTGCAGCTGCGAGAGGCCAAACCGCTCGGTGCTTTCAATGACCATCACGGAGGCATTGGGCACGTTCACACCCACCTCAATAACGGTAGTCGCCACCATAATCTGCGTTTTGCGCTCCACGAAGCGTTGCATTTCGGCGTCCTTTTCCCCAGCCGTCATGCGCCCGTGCACAATGCTGATCTGAAACTCCGGAAAGGCGCGGGCCACGCTTTCGTAGCCGTCCATAAGGTCTTTGTAGTCGGCCATGGCCTCGCTTTCCTCAATCAGCGGGTACACAATGTACACCTGCCGGCCCAGGTTGATTTGGTCGCGCAGGAACTGAAACACCTTGAGGCGGTTGGCGTCGTAGCGGTGCACGGTTACGATGGGCTTGCGGCCGGCCGGCAGCTCGTCAATCACCGACACGTCCAGGTCGCCGTACAGGGTCATGGCCAGGGTGCGCGGAATGGGCGTGGCCGTCATCACTAGCACGTGCGGAATGACGTCGGGGTTTTTCTGCCAGAGCTTAGAGCGCTGGGCCACCCCAAAGCGGTGCTGCTCGTCCATGATGGTGAGGCCCAGGTTGCGGAACTGCACCACATCTTCGAGCAGGGCGTGGGTGCCCACCAGCATATGCATCTCGCCGGAGCGCAGCTGCTCGTGCAGTACCCGCCGCTCGGCGGTGCGGGTACTGCCCGTGAGCTTGCCGATGTTCAGGCCCAGCATGTCGGCGTACTGCTTTAGGCCGGTGTAGTGCTGGTCGGCCAGAATTTCGGTGGGCGCCATCAGGCAGCTCTGGGCCCCGTTGTCGGCGGCCATGAGCATACTGATGAAGGCCACAATAGTTTTGCCCGAGCCTACGTCGCCCTGCAACAGGCGGTTCATCTGCTTGCCCGAGCAAAAATCCTTGTAGATGTCGTGGATAACCCGCTTTTGCGCCCCCGTAAGGTCGAAGGGCATGACGTTCTTGTAGAAATGCACCAGCGTAGGCACTTCCTTGAAAATCTGCCCGGCCAGTTCCACTTTGCGCTGGGTTTTCTGGCGCAAGAGCTTAAGCTGCACATAAAACAGCTCCTCAAACTTGAGCCGGAACCGGGCCGCCTGGAGCAGCTCGGTGCTTTGCGGAAAGTGAATCTGCTGCAACGCCGTCGCCTTGTTCATTAGCCCATACTGCCGGATCAGGTCTTCCGACAGCGTTTCGTGCACGTGGGGCAGGGCAATCTTGAGCAAGTCGGCCACCATGCGGGCAATGGCCTTGCTGTCGATGCGGTGGTAGTTCTTGAGCTTTTCGGAGGTGTTGTACACCGGCTGCAAGTAGCTCTGGCCGGGCTTCTGCTCGGTTACTTCTTCCAGCTCGGGGTGGGCCATCTGGGGGCGGCCGTTGAACATCGTGGGCTTGCCGAACACAATGTACTCCTGGTGGTTCTTGATAACCTTCTCCAGGTAGTTGATGCCCTTAAACCACACCAGCTCCAACTCCCCGCTGGCATCGGTCACTTTGGCTACCATGCGCTTTTTGGGCCCTTCGCCCAGCACTTCGCGGCCCCGCAAAATGCCTTTCACCTGCACGTAGGGCAAGTCGTCGTGCAGGTCGCAGATGTTGTAGAACTGCGTGCGGTCGAGGTAGCGGAAGGGGTAGCGCTGAATCAGGTCGCCGTAGGTGAACAGGTTCAGCTCCTTTTGCAGCAGCTGCGCCCGTTGCAGCCCCACGCCGCGCAGGTATTCTATTTTGGTTTGAAAGAAGTTGCTCATGGATCAGCTGCAAGCCGTAAGCTTTAAGCGGCAAGTTGGGAGCTACAAGCCATAAGCTGCAAGCCACAAGCTATCAGAACAAAAGCTTGTAGCTTGCAGCTTATGGCTTGCGGCTAACCAATTCACTGATATTTCAGCGTGTTGAGGAGCTGAATAATGTCCTTTTTCACGTAGTCAATGACCGGGGCCAGGGAGTCATTAGCAGTAGCGGTGCGGAAGTACAGGGCGCCGCGGAAGAAGTGCCGGGTGCTGTCGGTGGTATAGAACTGGTACTGGCTGGGCACGTCGCCCTGTAGCTCAAACACCGACACCCGCATACCCGCCGGCGTTTTCAGCACGCTTTCGTCAATAGCCGTGGCCTTAATCTGGTGCTTGCTGGTGAGCTTACGGGCATCCTCCAGCATCTTGTTAGTGAGCCGGTTATTCTGGCGCAGGTCGGCGTAGGTTATCTGCACGTTGGCCTGGAGCTGTGGGTAGTACACGTTAATCCAGTGCGGCTGCGCCAGGTAGGATGAGTCGCGCAAAATCCGGGCGTAGCGCGAGTACTGAAACGTGTATGGGTGCCCCGGCGCCAGCTGCTGATAAGCGTGCGGGGGCAGGTCGATGCGGTTGTATCCCTTGGGCTTGGGCGTGAAATCGGGCGTAGACGAGCAGCCGGCGGCCAGCAGCAACAGCGGCACCGCCCACCCAGCGCGCAAAAATCGAGAAAGAGTCATGCGGAAAGCAGACGAATGAAAAAGTAAAGGTAGCCACAACGTCGCCACAGAACACCAGAGCTGGTGCTCCACTCACCGGCGGAACCCGACCACAAAAAAGCCCCGGCCGGAGCCGAGGCTTTCGAGTAATCAGGACCAGCACCTTAAAACGGCAACTGATCCAGTTCAGGTTCCTGCCGGAAGGTGGTCGGTGCTTCGGCAGCGGCCGGTTGCGGCACGGCTTCGCCCGACTGGGGCCGGCTGCCGAGCAGGGAAATTTCCTCGGCTACGATTTCGGTGATGTAGCGGGTCTGGTTTTCCTTGTCCTGGTACTGGCGGGTGCGGATGCGGCCCTCCACGTACACCTGCTGGCCTTTGCGTAGGTATTTCTCGGCCAGCTCGGCCAGGTTGCGCCACGCCGCAATGGTATGCCATTCAGTACGCTCCACGCGGGTACCTTGCTTGTCTTTGTAGTACTCGTTGGTAGCCATGGTGAAATTGGCTACCACATTGCCGCCTTCCAGGTGACGAACTTCCGGGTCTTTGCCCAGGTGGCCAATCAGAATGACCTTGTTGACGCTTGCCATTGTGCTTACTGGTAAAAGGTTAAGTAGGAAATAAGGAAATGTTTCTAAGCTTAAATATACGATATACTATTCTTGATTCCAATTATTTTAGAAATTAAATAGCGATACTGCTAATATAATTAGTAACCAGCATGGACTTCGGTAGCTCCTCTATCTGGCTCAGCTGATAAGGAGTCAAGCCAACTTTTTGTAGCGCGGCATCCGGCAGCGGCGCGGCCAGCCACACCGGATGAAACTTGGCTTCTACTTTCTGGTGGCTGAGCACGTGGCGCAGACTACGCACGGGCTCCTCGGCCAACGTAGCAGCCACTTGTCCGCCCAAAGCTTCCACGGCCGCTACTACTTCCTGAGCCGGCAGCTCCGGCGCATCGGTTTCCAGCAGAGCAAAATCGTACAGGCCTTCCCAAATATCCTTTGGGCCGCGCTTGCGCATGTACAGCGTGTCGCCGTAGCGTAGCACCAGGTAGTGGAAGTAGCGGGTGCGGCCGGCTTTGGCCTTGCTCTTAACGGGCAGCTCCTGCACCATGCCGTGCTGAAAGGCGTAGCACTGGCTTTGCAACGGGCAAAACAAACAGTCCGGCTTCACCGGTGTGCACTGAATAGCCCCGAACTCCATAATGGCCTGGTTGAACTCGGCCGGGTGTTCGGCCGGAATCAGCGTATCGGCTAGCTGCTGGAAGATCTTGCGGCTGGCAGGAGCGGCAATGTCGGCCGTGATGCCGAATACGCGGGCCAGCACCCGGTACACATTGCCGTCGAGCACGGCCACTTGCTCGTCGTAGGCAAAGGAGGCAATGGCGGCGGCCGTGTACTGACCTACTCCACGCAGCTTCAGCAACTCGGCGTAAGAACCCGGAAACTGCCCGCCGTGCTCCTGCACCACCTGCTGGGCCGTGTGGTGCATGTTGCGGGCCCGCGAGTAGTAGCCCAGCCCCTGCCAGTGGCGCAGCACTTCATCCTGCGGAGCGGCGGCCAGGTCGTGCACGGTAGGGTAGGTGGTGATGAAGTCGAGGTAGTAGGGCAGGCCCTGTTTCACGCGGGTTTGCTGCAGGATTACCTCCGACAGCCAGATGGCGTACGGGTCGCGGGTGTGGCGCCAGGGCAGGTCGCGGCGGTGGCGAGGGTACCAGGCAAGCAGGGCCGGCGCAAACCAGGGCGCGGCAAATGGAACGAAATTTGACGACAAGACTTTGAAAAAGAAATAGTTGTACACAACCTAAAGACCCGACGCGAATGCAGCAGAATCTATTGTAAAACCAAAAAAGCAATTTACCTTTGTGGCCCCAATTCAAAAGCGAACAGCCTACCGGGCAAGGGCTTACGTTTTCAAGGGGCATTGTTGCCCAGCTCACATTTTTCACTCCATAGTACACTTACCAGCGTGACTAAAGCAGAAGTAATCGCCGAAATTGCCGAAAAGACCGGCATCGAGAAAGCAGACGTTTCGGCTACCGTTGAAGCCTTCTTCAAAGTAGTAAAGGACTCCATGGCCGAGGGCAACAACATCTACGTGCGCGGCTTCGGCAGCTTCGTAAACAAAAAGCGCGCGAAGAAAGTAGCCCGCAACATCTCGAAAAACACGTCGATCATCATCGACGAGCACTTCATCCCGAGCTTCAAACCGTCGAAAACATTCATCGGTAAGATCAAAAACAGCAAGAAGATCAAGGAACTCACCAACGCTTAGTCGCGTGTTGTTGTAATATTGCCAGCTGCGCCGCCGGGCGTCTTCTCCACTGAAGCCCGGCGGCCTGCTTTTATCCCCTGTCCATGACTCGTACTACCTCCACACATCAGCTGTTGCTCCTGGCCGTGGCCGTGGCGTTGGTAGCTGGGTTGTTTTGGCTGCCGAAGGTAGTGGTAAAGCCTAAGGAAGGCCGGGGAGAGCTAACCCAGGATGCCGCCCGCACCGCCACCCGCGACGGGGGCGGCACGGCTACCAACGGGTCCAAGGCCGTAGCCTCGTCGGGGGAGCAGCCCACGGCCGTTTCGCCGGAGCAGCCGCACATGGCCCTGACTCCGGCGCAGCGGCAGGAGCTGAACAGCCTGCGCAGCCGCTACGCCAGCACCCAGGACCCAGCCGCCAAGCTGCGCCTGGCTAAAACCCTGGCCGACACTTACAAAGCAGCCGAAAAGCACGACAGCGCCGGCTACTACCTGGAGCAGCTGGCCCTGGCCCGCCCCGGCGAGCAAGCCTGGCAGCGCGCCGCCGACGAGTATTTTGAAGCGTTTAGCTTTGCAACTACTGCAGAGCGGCAACGCCTGCTCGGGGCTAAGTGCCAGGAGCTGTACCAGAAGGTGCTGAAGAACAACCCCGACAACCTGGATGCCAAGAACAATTTGGGCATGGCCTTTATGGTAAGCGACAATCCCATGCAGGGAGTGACGCTGCTGCGGGAGGTGCTGGCCGCTGACCCGCGCAACGAAAAAGTGCTGTATAACCTTGGCTTACTGGCCATTAAAAGCGGACAGTACGATAAAGCCGTGGGCCGTTTTCAGGAGTTGACGAAAGTAAACCCCGAAAACGTCGACGGACAGTTTTATCTTGGCGTCTCGCTGGCCCAAACCGGCGCGAAGCAGGAAGCCCGCCAAGCTTTCCTGAAAGCCAAGAGCCTCAGCCCCGATCCAGCCCTGGCCGCGTCGGTAGACGAGGAGCTGCAAAAGCTGCAGTAGGAGCTGGTTTTTGGTTAGTGGTTTACGGTTTTTGGGTAACTCCACAAGCCACTAACCACCAACTAAAAACTGTAAATCAAAGAAAAACCAATCAACCACTTAACCTAACATCATCATGCCCTGCGGTAAAAAAAGAAAGCGTCACAAAATTGCTACGCACAAGCGGAAGAAGCGTCTGCGCAAAAACCGTCATAAGAAGAAGTAAGCCCCGCGGGGTTTGCTGGCAAGGCGCTGGTTTGCGTAGGCAAACGCCTTGTCTATCTCTCACTTAGTATCCCCGAGAGTGGCTAGCAGTTCGCTTTCCCCGTGGCTTGGAAGGGAAGCCGGTGCCGTGCGCGCTGGCTTCCCTTTACGGGTTTCAAGGGTGAAGACAAGGCCAGCTCTCTGGTTCGGGGACACTATTCTAACCGCTTAATCCATTGAGTAACGAATTAATCATTAATTCTACTCAGGAAGGAGAACGGATTGCCCTGCTACAGGACAAGCGGCTCATCGAATACCACTTTGACCGCAACGACACCAACTATTCGGTTGGCGACTTATTCCTGGGCACGGTCAAGAAAGTTATGCCCGGTCTGAACGCCGCGTTCATCGACATCGGGTACCAAAAAGACGCCTTCCTGCACTATGGCGATTTGGGAGAGAATTTTCCCTCTTTGGTAAAGTGGGGCAAAGGCGTACAATCGCAGAAAATTACCGTCGGGGCGCTGAAGGCATTTCAGTTTGAAGCGCCCCTCGACAAAGTGGGCAAAATCGACAACGCCCTCAAGAAGGGCCAGCAGCTGCTGGTTCAGATTGTAAAGGAGCCGATTTCGACCAAGGGTCCGCGCCTGTCCACGGACATTTCCATGGCGGGCCGTTACCTGGTGCTGGTGCCGTTTTCCAACGTTATCAGCGTTTCCAAGAAGATTGTCAGCAAGGCGGAGCGGGAGCGGCTCAAGCGGCTCATTGCCTCCATCAAGCCCGACAACTTCGGCGTCATCATCCGCACCGTGGCCGAGGGCCGCGAGGTGGCCGAGCTGGACAAGGACATGACCAGCATGGTAGACAAGTGGAACACGCTCACGCAGAACCTGCGTACGGCCAAGCCCGGCGACAAGGTGCTGGGCGAGCTGGGCCGTACCTCGTCCATGCTGCGCGACATGCTCAACGAGTCGTTTGATGCTATTACCGTCGACTCGCCGGCCCTGCACGAGGAAATGCGCAGCTACATTCAGCAGATTGCGCCCGACAAGCTCGGCCTGCTGAAGCTGCACACCGGTAAGGTGAAGCTGTTTGAGCATTACGGCATTGAGAAGCAGCTGAAAACGCTGTTTGGCAAAACCGTAACCGTGCCCGGCGGCGGCTACCTCGTCATCGAGCACACGGAGGCCCTGCACGTCATCGACGTAAACTCCGGCAACAAGAGCAACCAGGAAGGCGACCAGGAGGCCACGGCCCTGCACGTGAACCTCTCGGCCGCCCGCGAAGTAGCCCGCCAGCTCCGGCTGCGCGACATGGGCGGCATCATCGTTGTCGATTTCATTGATATGAAGTCGCCGGAGAGCCGCAAGAAGGTGGAAGACGCCGTGCATAGCATCATGAAGCACGACAAGGCGCGGTACACCATTCTGCCCATCACCAAGTTTGGCCTGCTTCAGATTACCCGGCAGCGCGTGCGGCCGGCCGAGGCCATTGTTACGGGTGAGGTGTGCCCCTCCTGCGGGGGCACGGGCAAGATTTCGGCTTCCATCCTCGTGACGGACGAAATCGACAACAGCATTGAAGACCTGCTGGTGGCCCAAAACCAGTCGGGTATTACGCTGTACGTGCACCCCTTCCTGCACGCCTACTACACCAAAGGCTTGGTGAGCCGGCAGATGAAGTGGTACCTAAAGTATTACAAGTGGGTAAAGGTGATGAAAGACACCAGTCTGGGCCTCACCGAATACCGCATCGAGGACGAGCACGGCGAGGAAATCGAGCTGCACTCGGCCGCGGCGGCCATGAGCCGGTTGCAGGACCGGGAACTGGAAATAGTAGACTGATTACCTGACGGATTTTTTCTGCGAGAAAACTCCTCCTGATAGAAGAAAAGCCCGCGGTGCCAGATGCGCCGCGGGCTTTTTTAATCACCGATTAGGCAGATTAAGCTGATTGCACAGGTAAAATGTGCTTTGGTAACGCAATCTGCGCAATCAACTCAATGTGCACAATCTGTGATTAAAACTTAATGCCCAAATCCAGGGCTACTTCGCTGTTTTTGATGGTTACGTCGCGGAATTTGCGGGTGTTGTCGAAGTACCGGTCGATGTTGAGGATGCCGCGCTTGTAGGTGACGCCGGCCAGGAGCTTGGTGCTTTGGCCCAGCTGGTACTCCACTCCGAAGGAGCCCAGCAAGGCCGCATCGGGCAGGATAATGTGCTTGTAGGCTTTGGTTTCGGCGTTGCCGTTGCCAGGGTCCTTGTAGAATTTTTGGTCGTTGATTTTGCCGGCCAGAGCGGCGTTCAAAGAACCGCCTACCTGGAAATACAGCTTAGTATCGGTGGCTACGTCGTTGGTGAACAGCTTCACCGTAACGGGCACCTCGAGGTATTGCAGGCCAAACTTCTGCTGCTGGCGGCTGCGGGTGGCGTCGTCGAAGTAAGAAACGGTGCCGCCTTTGCCGGTCAGGAACAGGCCGGAGCTAAAGGCGTAGTTCTGGCCGAAGAAGTAATCGACGATGACGCCGCCCCCGATGCCGGCCCGGCTGCCTTCATTCCGGAAGCCATAGTCAGAAGGAGAGTCGACACGCAGAGAGGTAATGGAGGGCGACACTTTCAGGCCGATTTCAACCTGGGCCGAGGCCGCCCCGAGGGTAGCACCACTGAAAATAAGGGCAAGCAGGGCTTTTTTCATGGCAATGGAAAAGATACAGAGTGAGAAGCACAAACGACTGCCGGGCGCCGTTTCGTTTTGGCTAATTTCGCCCGGTAAAGATAGAAGCGTGATGCACATTCCTGCCCGACTACGAACCCAGCTGGCCGCCCTAAGCGCGGCCGTACTGGTGCTTTTCACCGCCTGCAACCGCCACGACGACCAGTGCGAGCTGGACCCGAACGTGGCCAAAGTACCCGTGCAGGTGCAGGTAGAGCGGCTGGAAAAATCCTTCTTCCAGATTCAGACGCCCGCCGACGCCGAGCGGTTTGTGCGGGAACACGGGCTGTTTGCCCGCCAGGCTTTGCAGAGCCAGCAGTACCCGGCCGGTATGCTCAGCGCCACCCTCACGCGCCTGGCCTCCAACACCGAACTGCGCAAGCTGGGCCAGCAGGCCGACACCACGTTCCGGACCGAACAGCTGGAGCAAGAGCTGAAACCCATGTTTCAGCACATCCGGTACAGTTTTCCGGATTTTCGAGTGCCGCCCGTGAAGACGTTTGTGAGTGGGCTGAGCCAGGATCTGTTCGTGAATGACAGCCTGATTGCCATCAGCACCGACTTCTTCGTGGGCCCGGAGGCGGTATACCGGCCCAACGTGCCGCGCTACATTCTGCGCCGCTACACCCCGGAGCACGTGCTACCCACGCTGGCCCTGGCTATCAGCAACAAGTACAACAAAAAGGAGCTGACCAACCAAACTATGCTCGGCGAGATGGTGCAGTTTGGCAAGTCGCTCTACTTTGCCGAGCGGATGCTACCCTGTACGCCCGACTCCCTGCTCATGGGCTACACCGACAAAGAAATGGCCGGCGTGGTCTTCAACGAAGGCAAAATCTGGGCCCACTTCGTTGAGAAAAACCTGCTCTACAACACAGCTCCGTTCACGGTGCAGAAGTACGTGGGCGAGCGGCCCAACATTCCGGAAATCGACAAAACCTGCCCTGGTCGGGTAGGGGCCTGGGTGGGCTGGCAGATTGTGCGCAAGTACATGGCCGAGCACCCCAACGTGACGCTGAAGCAGCTCATGGCCGAACGCAACGCCCAGCGCATCCTCTCCGAATCCCGCTACCGCCCCAAGCCCCGCCGGGCGGAACGGTAGAAATGAGTAAGTGAGTAGATGAGTAACTGAGTGAATGTGGAAGTGCTGTCTTCGGCCAGTATTACATTCACTCAGTTACTCATCTACTCACTTACTCATTCACTCATTTCCTCCCATGCACATTGCCGTCTTCAGCCAGTACCACACGAACCCCGACTGTCCTGCTACCAGTCGGCACTACTCGTTGCTGGCGCAGATGGCCCGGCAGCACCGCGTGACGCTGATTACGACCCGCACCTGGGAGCGGCAGCGCCTGACGCGGGAGTTTGCCTGGGTGCCGGAAGGTGTGGAGCTGCGCGCCGCCGATGTGGCCTACGACAACACCATGGGCGTGGCTCGGCGGGCCCTGGCCTTTGGGCAGTACGCCGCGTACTCGCTGCGGGAAGGACTGCGCATCGACCGGCCCGACGTTATCTGGGGCATCAGTACGCCGCTGACTGCGGCCTGGGCGGCGGCGCAGGTGGCCCGGCTGCGGCGGGTGCCGTGGGTGTTTGAGGTGCAGGACCTGTGGCCGGCCTTCCCCATTGCCATGGAAGCCGTGCCCAGCCGGCTAGCCCAGCGGCAGCTGTATGCCCTGGAAAAAAGCCTGTATCACTCGGCGCGCCACGTGCTGCCCCTTTCGCCCGATATGACGGCTTACGTGCGCGGCTTGGGCGTTCCGGAAGGCAAGCTCACCACCGTGCTCAACGGCACCGACCTGGACCTGGCCGCCCGCGCCACTCCGGAGGCGGTGGCCGCGCTTCGGCGTCAGGAAGGGCTAGACGGCCAGCGCGTGGTCCTGTACGCCGGTACTTTTGGCCGCGCCAACGACATTCCAACTCTGGTAGCCGCGGCAGAGCAACTGGCCTCCCGCTGCCCGGAGGTGGTGTGGCTGTTCATGGGCCACGGCTACGACGAGCCGCTGGTGCGGGCAGCTGCGGCCCGCTGCTCCAGTATCCGGCTGGTATCTCCGCAGCCACGGCACGCGGTGTTCAGCTGGTTCCGGCTGGCGGAGGTATCCGTGGTGTCGTTTCTGGGCCTGCCGGTGCTCGATGCCAACTCACCCGCCAAGTTTTACGACAGCCTGGCGGTAGGCACACCCGTGGTAGTTACTAACCAGGGCTGGACGAAGACGCTGGTGGAAAAGCACGGCTGCGGCTGGTATTCGCCGGCTAGTGATGCCGCCGCCCTAGCCTTGCAGCTAGAAAAAGTGCTGCAAGCTCCCGCTCAACTACAGGCCGCTGGACAAGCCGGGCGTGAGGTTGCCAGCAGATATTTTGACCGGCAGCAAATTGGCACGACAATACAGGCCATTTTGGAGCAAGTAGCACCCTAAGTAAACAAGCTACTTGCTTTGTGCTAGCTAAGACTAGTTTTATACTAAGTTGTGCCCATCCACTGGTGTAGTTTGGCTGGAAACACGCTTGGACTGAGCTGAAGCAGCTTTTTCAGGATGTTTGCTAACCACCTGCTCGTAGTACTTGCACCAGCTTTTAAGCGGACAGATGCCGCATTTCGGCTGGCGCGCTACGCAGATGTAGCGGCCGTGCAGAATCAGCCAGTGGTGGGCTTTAGGAATCAATTCCTTCGGAATGTAGCGCACGAGGGTCTTTTCTACAGCTAGAGGCGTGGTGGCAGTGCGCGGCACCAGCCCTAGCCGGTGCGACACCCGGAATACGTGCGTATCCACGGCCATTGCCGGTTGGTTGTAAATCACCGACACGATGACGTTAGCAGTTTTGCGTCCTACGCCCGGCAGGCGTTGCAGCTCCTCAATACTGCTAGGCACCTCGCCCCCAAAATCCGACACCAGCAAGCGGCCCAGGCCAGCCAGGTGCTTGGCTTTGTTGTTGGGGTAGGAGACGCTGCGGATAAACGGCAAGACGTCGTCAGCGGAGGCTGCGGCTAGGTGAGCCGGCGTCGGGAATTGCCGGAACAGAGGAGGTGTCACTTGGTTTACCCGCTTGTCGGTGCACTGGGCGCTGAGCACCACGGCCACGAGCAGCTCGTAGGGGTTGGCATACGTCAGCTCGGTTTCCGGCTCGGGAAAGTGGGAAGTGAAGTAGTCAATAAAGTGGCGGAACCGCTCGGGCGTGCGCATAACCGGAAGCTAGATGAAGCCGCAAGGTACGCCCAAAAAACAGTCATTCTGAGCACAATAAAGGACCTTCCACACTGAACCGGCCGTCGTAAGACAACCCGTACAGGCGTGAGAAGGTCCTCTATTATACTGAGAATGACTGTCGACTACCCCGCTTTCGGAAAAGTGCGGGAATACTGCAGAATGAAATCGGTGGTGCGCTGGCGCGGAGTACGCCGCAGGTGGTCGAGCGTCCGTTGAGCCAAGAGCAAGTCGGCGCAGGTGGCAGCCAGCTCGGGGTCGTGGAGGAGAGCCTGTTCTACTTCGTGGTGCTGGTCAGCCGGCAATTCGTTGTACACGTACCGGAGTAGCGTCTCGTGGGGTAAAGTTTGAATCATAGAAAACGGGTTGCGCGGCCATTTTTTTCCGCAGGTTGATCAGCGCATAGCGCATCCGCCCCAGCGCCGTATTAATGCTGACCCCCGTTGCATCGGCAATTTCCTGAAAGCTCATGTCGCCGTAGTGACGCATGATCAGGACTTCTTTCTGCGCCGCGGGCAGCTCCTGAATCAGCTCCCGAAGCCGCGCGTGGGTTTCTTCCCGCGTTAGCGCCGCTTCAGCACCTTCTTCTGCCAACGACAACGAGTTGAAGGCGTGACTTGTTGTGTCGAGGTTCAACAAAGGACTGCGTTTTTCGCGGCGGAAGCAGTCAATGGCCAGATTGTGCGCAATCCGGCAAATCCACGACGAGAATTTCCCTTCCTCGTTGTAGCGTCCACTTTTCATCGTGTGGATAGCCTTGATAAATGTGTCTTGCAGCAGGTCTTCGGCCACGTCTTCGTCGCGCACAATCAGCATGATGGTGGTAAAGACGCGGGCTTTGTGCCGCTCAAGCAAGTGAGCAAAGGCATCTTCTTGGCCGGCAATGTAGAGCGAAATCAGAGCGGAGTCGCTCGGCTGCATGGTTTCCATAAAGGCTACGGGTTAGGGAACGTAGAGCTTTAGGCCATAGAGTGCAGTTGCCGGTGAAGAGAAATTGAGCGTGAGAAGGGAACTCGTCGGAACCAAATGTAGACAACTGATTCGCGAAACACAACGCGCAACAGCCGTACCAGAAATATTTTTTTTCAGCTGCACAATATGGGAATAGTATTTAATGTAAATCAAGCGTTTGCAAACAGCAGGCGGTTACCCTTTGCGCCAAAGAAAAAGCAGACCCTGCGCGAAGCAAGGTCTGCAACGAGGCAAAATTCTCTCAAAATGGGCTACTTAGCCTGGAGCTGCCGGCTTAATTCCTGAATGCGGCCGTCGAGGGCGGCAACGTCGGCGGAGATAGGATCTGCGGCTGCGGCAGAGGCCCGGGCCGCCAGCAAGGCCGACAGCTGCTGCAAGTGGTGTAAGCGTTCTTGGGTGTGGCGCAGGCGGGCCACCAAGTCAACCGGCACCACCTCGCGGGCCGGCACTACAAGGGTAGTGGGCCGGGCGCCCGTGGTGCGGCGGTCGTGGTCTTCAATGGCCTGCGCCGACAGCATATCGTCGCGGAAGCTTACCACGTGACCCTGGAGGTTGACGGCCTGCCCGTTGGCCAACTGCCGACGACCACCCTTAGGGCCTACCAATGTACCGTTGGGATAAACCGTAAAGCCATTGCCCAAGGCAAGCGGCTGCGTAAGGGGCGTAACCCGTCCGCCCTGTAACCGAAGCAGCTTGCCGCTGCGGCGGTACACGCCGTCTTTCAGCCGGGGCGCCGGGGTGGTTTGCTGGGCCAGAGCAGACAGGGCCGTGCTGCCCAGCAGCATCAGTCCAACAAGAAAGCAACGTAGCGGGGAGAGCAGGGAAGGAAGCAGCATGGCTGGGTAGACAAGGTTAGAAATCAAGTGAAGAATCAGGAGAAATTTGCCGGTGAGCTGGCTAACGTGAATTCATGGATAAACAAACCAAAAGGCAATGAGAGTAGCTAGACGCTGTTGTGGTGCTGGCGCAGGGCCAGCCACCGCAGGGCCTGTGCTTCGTCGAGGAACAGCCGGACGTGGTAGTCGGCGTGCAGGGCCATGTCGGCGCCATTTTCCGGGTCGAGCATACCTACCTGGGCCGGTGGTAGCACGAAGGCCACATACACCCGCTCGCCCAGGCGCGGTGCCAACCGGGGCAGAAACTCGGTGAGCACCCAATGCGTGTCGTCTTCGCTGGCCGTGCCGCGGGTGCGCAGGTCGAGCAGCCAGTAGCGGGCCTGGTGGGGGCGGGCCGCCGCCAGCATGGCCTTGTAGCTATGGCGCAGCTCGGGGCCGTGTACCGGCCGCAGCCACCGGCCCAGCAGCACCCTGGCGTCGTCGCGGAAGTGAAACTCAACTACGGAAGCCTGATTGAAAGAAGCAGTAGGCATAGGATGAGCACGGGGTTGGGAGCCGAAAGGTGCTGGGAGTATACGGCAACTCAAGCGTAACGGCTCAGCGCCGCCCGGCGCTACCTTTGCAACGACGGCCGCCCCAAACCGTACCATGCTCCGCCTTTCCTAGATTCGCGGGGCGGGCGGTTGGCTGTTCCACACGACCGGGCGCGTGCGACGCGCCCCTACGCTACCTGTATGTCCTCCGCTGCTGCTCCCGACGCCTCTCGCCACGACCCGTACGCCGCCCTGCGCGTGCCTGATTTCCGGCGCCTCATCAGCGCCCGGGTGTGCCTGGTAGTAGCCACCCAGATTCAGGGCGTGGTGGTGAGCTGGCAGATGTTCAAGCTCACTAACGACCCGCTGGCCCTGGGCCTGATTGGGCTGGCCGAAGCCATTCCCAGCATTGTGGTGTCGCTCTACGCCGGGCACGTGGCCGACTCGGTGCGGCGCAAGAACATTATCGTGGCGGCCGTGACCCTGCTGCTCCTGTGCTCCGTGGCCCTATGGTTGCTCACCCAGCCGGTGGGCAGCTGGCTGCTGGCCAAAGACCAGCTATACACGCTGCCCCTGTACGCCGTGATTTTCGTGAGCGGGGTGGCGCGGGGCTTCCTGGGGCCGGCGCTGTTTTCCTTTATGCCCCAGCTGCTGCCCGACCGGGAGCGGCTGGCCAACGCCATTACCTGGAACAGCACCACCTGGCAGGCCTCGGCGGTGCTGGGCCCGGCCGTGGGCGGGCTGCTGTACGCTCACCTGGGAATCGACGTGGCCTATGGCGTGGACGTGGCCCTCATGGCCCTGTCGTTGCTGCTGTTTGCCAGCATTGCCGGTCGCCCGCTGCCAGTAGTGGAGGGTGAAAAGCCCAGCCTGAAAGAAAGCCTGCTGACGGGCGTGCAGTTCATTTTTCAGAATCAGATTGTGCTGGCGGCCTTGTCGCTGGACCTGTTTGCGGTGCTGTTTGGCGGGGCCGTGGCCCTACTGCCCATCTTCGCCGACAAAATCCTGCATGCTGGCGCCGATGGGCTGGGCTACCTGCGGGCCGCGCCGGCCGTGGGCTCGGTACTGATGGCGGTGCTGCTCACCTACTTTCCGCTGCGGCGCTACGCGGGCCGCAAGCTGCTGTGGGCCGTGGCGGGCTTCGGGCTGGCTACCATTGGGTTTGCCTTGTCTACCAGCTTCGCGTTGTCGTTGTTTCTGCTGTTCCTGACTGGCGTGTTCGACTCGGTATCGGTGATTGTGCGCTCTACGCTGCTGCACACCTTCACGCCGGAGCACATGAAGGGCCGGGTGTCGGCCGTGAACAACATCTTTATCGGCTCGTCCAACGAAATCGGCTCGTTTGAGTCGGGAGCAGCGGCCAAGCTCATGGGCGTAGTACCCTCGGTAGTGTTTGGGGGGATGATAACGCTAGTGGTGGTGGCCGTAACCGCCCTGCGCGCCAACCAGCTGCGCCGCTTGGACCTCACGCCCACGTCTCAGAAGGCGTAGCAGGAAACTGCTGAAACCTATTGCACCGAGTTCAGAAAGGCCAACAAGAAGGCTAATTGTGGATAACTCTGTTGATAACCTTATGGTTATCAACAGAATGGTAGCAGTTTACCCTGCTAGCAAACAGTCATAAAAAGAAACACCCCGAAGCAAGGCTCCGGGGTGAGGCTGGTAACAAGTTGCTTTAGCGGCTGGCCTGGGCCGTTTTCGTTGATTTACGGGCGCCTTTCACCGGTTTCGGCCGTTTCTCGGTGATGGGCAGCGGCTGGGGTCGGGTGGTATTCTCAAATACCCATTCGCGTACTACATCCAGAGCTTTGGGGGCGAAAGTAGGCTGCTGCACACCGTTCACCAGAGGCCAGTCTTGCGGGTCGGGCTGAAACCAGTGGTTGATGCCGCTTAGCCGGTCGGCGGTGACGTTGCTGTGCTTCAGGCCTCGCTTCAGCGGGGCCATGTGCTGGGCGGGGTCCACTTGCAGGTCGGCGGTACCGCTGAGCAGCAGCACGGGGCACTTCACGTTGGAGAGCTTGCGGACCGGGTCGAAATCGAGGAAGTAGCGCGACCAGGGCGAGGTAAGCTGGGCGGCGCGGGCGCGGGCCATCTGCGGGTCGATGTCGGTGTTATTGAGGCGCAGGGCGGCGGCCACCTTGCCGCGGGCCTGGGCATCGTTCGGGGTTTGGCGGATGATGTTAATCATCCGGTCGTGCAAGTCGAGGGCGGCTTTTACCTGGGCCGGATTGGCCCCAATCAGACGCATAATCTCCACCTGCTGGCGCACCAGCACTTCGCGGCCCGGCAGCCCATAGCCCGCCAACGACACCACAAAGGCCGGCTTGGCGGGAGCGTGGTCGGCGGCAGCCAGCAGGGCCACGTTGGCGCCTTCGCCGTGCCCAATCAAGCCAATTTGCTGGGGGTCTACCAGGTTGCGGGCCCGCAGAAAGGACATGGCCGCCTGGGCGTCGGCCACCAGGTCGGCGGTGGTAGCCGTCAGATAGTTGCCCTGCGACTTGCCCACGCCCCGGTCGTCGAAGCGTAGCACGGCAATGCCGCGGCGGGTGAGGTGGTCGGCCAGCATGCCAAACATGCGGTAGTCCTGCTGCTCGGCGTCCCGGTCCTGGGGGCCAGAGTCGGAGAGCAGGGCCACGGCGGGGAAGGGGCCGGGCCCGGCCGGAATGGTAAGCGTGCCCGCCAGCCGGATTTTAGCGGCGGCATTCGTGAATACCACCTCTTCCTCGCGGTAAGGCGGCGTGAGGCGCACTTTACCGTTGGCCATGGCCGGAGCCGACGCCCGGCGCAGGGTCAGCGGCACCGACATGCCCGGCTGGGTCCAGGTGCCGTCAAACGTGGCGCCGCCGTCCTTTACCTTGCCCACAAACCGGCTGCCAGCCTGCTCAATGCGCAGGGTAATATCGTTTCCTTTCACTTCTACTTCGGCTGGCATGCGGCTGATGCGCTGCTGCGGAGCATCCAGCGCGGCGTAGTACGAGCCGTTGGACAAAGGCACCAGGGTAATGATAAGCGTCAGTTCGCCACCGGGCACCTTAAGCGGGCCTTTCCACTGCCCGTTCAGGGCAGCAGGTGGGTCGTCGGCCCGGCGAGGGGTGGCCCAGCTATGGAACGATGTCACCGCCAACAGCACAATCCACCACAACACAAGTAGAGTTTTCTTCATAAAATGAAAGCCAACAATGGTATTTTACCGCCTCTGTGGCAAAGGGGTGCGGAAAATAACAAATTTGACGGACAGTAGTGAAATGAGTTGCTCCCTACCGCAAAGAGTGCGCCATCCTGCCGAGATATAAGATAACAAAAAGACGCGGCGTTGCCTAGCAGCCAGCTAAACAACAGGAAGCTACGAAGATAGTTTCTGTGAAATATTTACTGCCCGCATGTTCATCGCTTGGTAGAGTACCACAACGAGCAGAACCAGATGTTTAGCCGCGCGGCGGCCGCTCGGTGGCACCCTGAGCCAGCAGAACACAGGCTTTTTCGACACGTAGGACCTGCTGCTCATCGGCAGCGGCAGCCACCCACGCCACCCAGCTCTGCTGCTGCGCTGGCGCCAGGGCCCGGAAAGTGCGGAGGGCGGCGGGAGTGTCGGCCAGGCACTCTTCAAAATCAAGCAGCGAAACGGCCGCAGCCGCCGCGTCGTCGGCCGCAAACAGGCGCAGGTGCACAGCGTCGCCGGCCTGCTTGCCTAGCTGCTTGCGCAAGGCAGCATTTATGGGCAGAAACAAGCGGCCCTGGCCCATGGGCATGAGCGTAGCAGTGGGCAGCTCCACCTCATCCAGCCAGCCGCTGACCTTCTGCATCCCAAAATGAGTTTGGGAAACCCGGTCGAAGCCAGTCAGCGGAGCGTAAGTCCAGCCGCCCTTACCCGGAAATTTCTCCAGCGTAACGGTGGTGTTAAGGAATTCGGTGGGCATGAGGTAGGAGGCCTGGGCAAAGCAGATAGGTCGGTGAAAGATAAGCCTCAGTGCGCAGCTGGGTTGATGAAGCTGTGTAAAAGGTCAGTAGACCGTCATGCTGAGCGCAGGCGCAGCCGTAGTCGAAGCATCTCTCCCGCTTCCTTGAGCAAGCGTTAAGAGTTAGCTAGCGGTAGAGATGCTTCGACTGCGCTCCGCTGCGCTCAGCATGACGGTCTACTGACTTCCTGAACAGCTTCTATATACAGAGTAAAGCAACTCCCCCACTCCGCAGCGGTCATTTACCGGTTCCAAACGCAACAACTTCCTGGTATGCGTCTACAATTCTCTAGAATTGGGTGGCTCAGCGGCTTGGCTGCTGTGCTGCCGCACCTGCTCTGGGCTCAAGCCCGAATGCTGGCGCCCGACACGCTTTCTAACGGCGGTGTGTTTGGCCTGACGCTCAACGCGGCTGGTGATGAAGCGTATTCCGTCAGCTCCAGCAAGGGGCGGGAGCAGCTGCGCATCATGACGGCCCGCCGCGTGGCCGGGCGGTGGCAAACGCCGGTGGTGGCATCGTTTTCGGGCCGTTATCGGGACATTGACCCCATCTTGTCGCCCGATGGACGGCGGCTGTTTTTCAACTCCGACCGCCCCGTACAAGGTGACGTCGCCAAAAAGGATTTCGATGTATGGGTACTGGACCGCGACGCGGCTGGCAGCTGGTCGGCGCCGCAGCGCGTGGGGGCGCCGGTTTCGACTGATTCGGTCAGCGAGTTCTATGCCTCGCCTAGCCGGGAAGGCACCCTGTACTTCACCGCCAACCGCAAAGACGGCCGCGGCCGCAACGACCTGTACGTGGCCCGCTGGCAGAAAACCGGCTACGCCGCTCCCGAAAATCTGGCCGGCCTCAACACGGCTGCCTCCGAATCTAACCCCTACATCTCACCCGACGGGAGTATCCTGCTGTTCTTCTCCGACCGGCCCGGCGGGGCCGGCGACTCCGACCTCTATATCAGCTACCGGGAGAAAGGCCAGTGGAGCGCACCGCAAAACCTGGGCAGGGCCGTCAACACCGCCGCCGGCGAGTTTTGCCCCTTTGTTTCGGCCGATGGCAAGACGCTGTACTTCTCGCGCCAGGTGCGCCAGGCCGGCGGTATTGCTGCCGAAAACCTCTACTACATCCGCACCCAAGAGCTGCCCCTAAACGCGAAACGCTGGAAACGGGCGTTCCGGTAGGCGCGGGCGGATTTGGGACGTAGTCCCTCAAACATACGCCCTGCTCAGTAAAGCCGGGCGAGAGCAGGACTTGCTTTATTTATCTTGTAGCTTGCGAAATATCGTAGGCATATTTCCGGGGTCTATTGCTTCCATATCAATAAGCTTCAATGACTTGACCATTTTAAGGGTTGTAGTTTTATACGTTAAAAAATGCGGTGTCTTCAAATGAGATTCATACGCTTCCCTGGTAGCGTATATTTCCAGGATTCTCACCTGCGTTGGATTGTCCTTTTGGTACATCGGGTAAATAGAAATAACACCTGGTTCTAATCTCACAGATGCTTGAGACTCTTTTTGTAGAATTGCTTTGTATTCTTCAAGATAATTTGGGTCGATTTCTATTTCTGATATGCGAATCATTATGGTAGTATTCTGAGCAGAAACAATACCATGCGAAAGAAGAGCCAATAGTATGGTCAGAAAATGCTTCATACTGTTTGTTATTTATTTCTGAAAGAGTTCAAATTACTCGTCCCCAAAGCAGCCCGGAAGTTACGGGCACTCCTCCTTGTAGCGCCATCATCCCAATCCCTTCCCGCCGTCACTTAACAGTGCCGGTTGACGCCTGCGCTTCCGCAGTTGTGCAATGCGCGGCTGCCGTGATTGAGCAGGCGGCGCGGGCAGGGCCACGCTTAGGGTTAAGTTTGTAGTATCATTTTTCGTATCAAAGAAATTTGTCCTAAATGATAATAGCTGTGCTCAATAACACCTTCAATATTGCGTAGATAGCTTCCGTACTTTTCATCTACAAACGGTTGATCTAGAATATTATCTTTCATCTTTTCAACCATGCTCACGAACTTGTTTGAGTTATATAGAAATACTGCTACTAAGTTATTCCAATCCCTTTCTGATTCTACTGGCGGAAGGTCGAAACTGTATTTATCTCTGATTTCAAGTTTCCCGTTTTCAAATGCATTCAATAGCCCAGCGAGGTAGTAGTTTATATGATACGTTAGAGCTGCAATAGTATTTAAACTGCTGACTTTTTGAACTGCTTGCTGCCAATCCACACTTAATATTTGCTCTTTGTAATTTGTGTTTGCAATCCAATGTCCATCAAGTAACACTTCACGAAGCCGGCTCGCAATGATTACGCTTCTTGTCATATTCTTTGTCATCTTAAATGTTCTGGCCGGGAGAGGTCCTGTCGGCTTGCTGCTACTTGCTGTAGCAACAAGTAGTCTTTCATACGAAAGGTAACACGTAAGGTAACAGCGTCATCCGTGCCAGCGGCAGGCGGGTCTGCACCGCTTAGCTGCCTTTCGGAGGGTACGCCAAGTTCTCGTAACCAACCCAGTAGCATATGTTTCTGGAGCGGCTGAGGCTGCGGTGGGGGAAGGTAGGGCGTGGGGTGGAGGCGAACGGCCTTATAAATGCCCCCGCCATCGCTCGGCTGCGTCACATGACGACTCCGACTTAATAGATGTGCTTTGCGCGGCTGCGTCGGCGCCGCGGGCGAGACCATGCTTAGGGCTGATTTTGCAGTATCATTTTTCGTATTATAGCCGTTTCGTGAACCGCGTCCGCACCGGGCAGGCTGCTGCCAGCCGCCCGTTCGGTTGCCGGCAAAACGTCCTCGTGCGGGTGTCAGCACGAAGCCAACCGGGTGTGCGGCTGCCAGCCGCCTGCCCGGTGCGTAGGTGCATATAATATTTATGCTTAGATGCACGGAGACCCAGCTACCGCAGCCCGCGTCGCTGCAGCAGCTGGGCTAATGGGCCGTCGGGCCGCAGTAATGGCTTGATTTCACGGTAGCTGATTTCCACTAATATAGGCCCGTAAACGTACGGCGCTATTTCGTACATGTCGTACTGGAAACCGATGCCTGATGGCATGAGGTAGTAGCCGTTCTGTGGCAACGGTGCCAAGGGCTCACCATCTGGACCGAGCGGCCAGCGGGTTTGGGCAGAGTCACCCTCAATTTCGGCTCGGTAAAAATCCACATAGAGCGAATCGGTGCGCAAATGGGCACTTAGCAGCCGGCGCAGGGGCATCTTGAAACCAGCCCGCAATAGCTCTCCCAATTCTAGCGGCCGGCCCGTGCGCAAGTCGAAAGTGGTATGGTAGTAATAGCCGACAGGATGCGGCGTTCCAACGTTGAACTCGTGCTCAAACGTCTGAATTGATAGTAGGAAATCCGCGTTATACGTAACCCAGGCCAATTTCTTCAGCTCTCGACACGCGCCGGAGCTACGCAGTTGCTTATCGAAGTATTGCTGCAATTGCGAGTGGGGAGCGGGCAATAGTTGGCGCTGCACTTTAGCCTCTGCCGCTGTAAGGTGTGGGCGCAGATACACTACATCCTGCTCCTCGCTGGTGATATGCGTCCGCCCATCGCCTAACCCGCAGTCTTTGGACTTACTATAGCTGCTATACGTTTCAATGCTATAACGCACGGCTCCAGCGTAGTCTTCGCGCAGTGCAAAGGGAAATTGACGACGGCCATCGGGACTGCGCCAAGCACCGCGTAGCGTCGGACCAAACGGTTGCTGTGTCTGCCAGCGGCCTGTCAGGCTACCAGTATCATCGGTTTCGCGGAGAACCAGAGGCTGCCCAGCTGCCGGGCGGGCGGCGCTTAGCGTGAGCAGACCGCCACGGCCCTGATAGTAGTAGCTGCCCCGTATCGAATCGGCTCCTGTCAACTCCAGCACCACCGGGACCGTGCCCACAGTGCCTACATAGCGGCGGTATTCGCGAACGACCAGTGAGGTACGCGCCATTGCGGCCGAGTCTGAGGCTGGTGGTGCAGAAACGGCTGAATCTGGAACGCTGGCTGTAGAATCGACTGGATTAACAACTGCAGTAGCTGGCAAAGTATTGGTTTTAGGAAAATTAGTAGCTCGCTCAGCATCGGGACGGCAGGATTCACAGGTAGCTAGCAGGCTAAAGGTCATTATGCCGCTAACCAACAGACGGCCATAATTAATAGGCATATCAGAACGTATTTATTTCAACTGCTACAGAGGAGGAAAGATACTAGGCGTTACTGTAGTTTCTTTTACTGCTAAGCTGTATCTGTCGCCTAATCTTATTTATTCCTGAATAGCTTCAGTTCCCAGCTGCTTCAGGCGCTCCAGGTTCTCGCGCGTGGCCTGAAGCTGCGGCGGCGGGTGCCCCTGCCACTCCCGCACTTCCCCCTTGATGCGCAACGGGTGCCGTTTGTAGCGGGCCGTCTTGGGTGGCAATGATGCCCAGCACGGCTTGCATGGCCGTTTCCAAGGTTATATGCGCCTAGTCTATGTCTTAGGTCACGGCCGCGCCTTCCTGCTGCACCACCGTGTCGGGCTCCAGGTCGCCAAACTCGGCGGTGTTGTCTTTGAATTGCTGGATGCGGGTGGCCGTCACGCCGCGGCCGGCCAGCACGGCGGCGCCGCGGTCGAGGGCGGGTTGCCACAGCTCGGCCGGCTACAGCTTGATGTCTGCGGCCAGTACCCTCACCACCTTGCCGTTCTGCGAAACCACCACATAGCCGTTGTCCCGCCTCTTGCGGTCAAGGAGGCGCTGGATAGCGAGCTGGCCGCCTGCCACAACTTTATCTCTGATTTCCGTGTGCGTCATGGTTTGCCAACTGAGTGAACGTATCCCATTTGTCTTCGACTGGCTCGACTGGCGCGAGTTTAGCGCAGCGTAACTCGTGCCAGCCATGCCGGGAGGCTGTGCCTCCCCCCGCCGGAACGACAACCGCGCCGCCCTGATTACCCCCGGCGGCGCGGTTCTGGTGTGCTGGGGTGCGGCAGGGGAGGCGTGCGGGTTCTGTGTTATGGGTGGGGCACGAGTTGCGCTAACGGTTCGCAGCTTGGCGAAGAGCGGAATTTATACCACCTAAATTCATATGAAGCACGTCAGCCCGCCTTTTACCAAACTGCTGTTAGTGACTGCCCTTCTGTGGCTACTATGAATCATAAGTCAAATTTCCTTTTGCAAGATTGTGTGTTTCACAAAGTACTTGTATATTTTCTAAAACTGTCTCGCCACCTTTTGACCAAGGGTGGATATGGTCAAAGTGAATATTTTCACCTGTCACAGTAATGCCGCAAAGTCTGCATTTATTTCCGTCACGCATTAGTACTTGAACTTTTAGTCTTTCACTCGGAAGTCGCTTTGTTTTATGTCTATAAACTGGCTCGTTATCTTGAATTATCTCTGAAGGAATTTTTTCGGATTCAACATTTTGCATTGCTAGGTTATTGTCATCATTTGATTTAATGAATTCAACAAATGCTATAAGCCCTTTCCTAAAAGTGCCAAAACGTCTTCCATAAGGATAGGTAGAAAATTTGGAAAGCGGCGGCTTCATTTCCCTGTGAGTCGGTTGTCGACCAAGGCTTATCCACACCCTTTCAATATTCTCAAATAAATCTTTGTCAGGAATATTTAAACTTAATGCCGCTTCTAATCCAGCTTTTTCAAGTGCTTTATTCCAAGATCCCAATCTTCTGTGTATTGTCCCCGAATTATATTTGCCTACCTCGTCATATTCTCTTGAAGTTAGGGCCATCTTATTAAGTTTAGCAGCAACTCTTTTAATGTCATCTAATAAGTCCTGCTCAGGAACGTTGTAGTGAAAGTTGTTTAATTTATATTCCATGATCTTTTGTCAGGGTTGCGACTAACATTTGTATTGCCGCTACTACCTGTAGCGGCAACTTGGCCTTAGTACGCAAGATAGTAGCGGCAAGCATACCAACGGTAGTTGGCTTACCCCTACTCGTTCGTTTTGCCTGAGTTGAGCACAGTAGCCCCACCCCGCCGTACCTTCGCTACCCCATACCCGCCCGGCTGAAACCAAACCCCGGCCCGTGGCTGTTACCCGACCTATGGCCGACAAATCCGCTTTGCAAGTGGCTGCTCCGGCAGCCGACCCGATTGACCAGCTCGACCCGCGCGAGTTCATCCTCATCAAAAACGCGCGCGTCCATAACCTCAAAAACCTGAGCGTGGCGCTGCCGCGCAACAAGTTCATCGTTGTCACGGGCTTATCGGGCTCGGGCAAGTCGAGTTTGGCGTTTGATACGCTGTATGCTGAGGGGCAGCGCATGTACGTAGAAAGCCTCAGCTCCTACGCCCGGCAGTTTCTGGGCCGCATGGACAAGCCCGACGTGGACTACATCCGCGGCATTTCGCCGGCCATTGCCATCGAACAGAAGGTGAGCATCAAAAACAACCGCTCCACCGTCGGCACCAGCACCGAAATCTACGATTACCTCAAGCTGCTGTTTGCGCGGGTGGGCCGCACCTACTCGCCCGTGAGCGGGGAGCAGGTGCGCAAAGACACCGTGGCCGACGTGGTGGACTTCCTGTTTGGCCTGCCCGAAGGCACCCGCGCCATGGTGCTGGCCCCGCTGCTGCCCTCCGAAGAAGGCCGCCCCATGAGCAAGGAGCTGGACTTGCTGCTCCAGAAAGGCTACAGCCGCGTGGTGGTGAACGGCCAGACGGCCTTTATCGAGGAGCTACTGGCCGAGGGCCAGCCCGAAGTGGAAGGGGAAGTGTTCATCATGATTGACCGGGCCGTCGTCCAGCCCGGTGACGAAGACCTGATGTTCCGGCTGTCGGACTCGGTGCAGACGGCGTTTTTCGAGGGCCACGGAGTATTGAGTAGTAGGTATGAGGTAGTTGGTAATAAGACAGATAGTGACGAAACCAATCCAACTACCCACTACCCACTACCCACTACCACCAAAACCTTCTCCGACCGGTTTGAGCTGGACGGGCTGGTGTTTGAGGAGCCGAGCGTCAACTTTTTTTCCTTCAACAACCCCTACGGCGCCTGCCAGACTTGTGAAGGGTTCGGGTCGGTGCTGGGCATTGACGAGGACCTGGTGATACCGGACAAAAGCCTGACCGTGTACGAGGGCGCCATTGCTCCCTGGCGCACCGACAAGCAGAGCGAGTGGCTGAAGCCCCTGCTGAAAAACGGCATCCGGTTCGACTTCCCCATTCACCGCCCCTACAACGAGCTGACCGAGGCCGAGCGCACCTTGCTCTGGAAGGGCAACAAGTACTTCGAGGGCCTCGACGCTTACTTTCAGTGGGTTTCGACCCAGACCCACAAAATCCAGTACCGGGTGCTGCAAAGCCGCTACCGGGGCCGCACCACCTGCCCCGACTGTCGCGGCACCCGCCTGCGCAAAGACGCTCAGTACGTCAAAATCCAGGGCCAGAGCATCACCGACCTGGTGCTGCTGCCGGTGAGCCGGGCCCTGGAGTTCTTCGAGAACCTGAGCCTGGACGAGCACGAAACCAAGGTCGCGGACCGCCTGGTGACGGAAATCACCAACCGCCTCGGCTACCTCAACCGCGTGGGCCTGGGCTACCTCACGCTCAACCGCCTGAGCAGCACGCTTTCGGGTGGCGAAAGTCAGCGTATTTCGTTGGCTACCTCGCTGGGGTCGGCACTGGTGGGCTCCATGTACATCCTGGACGAGCCCAGCATTGGCCTGCACCCCAAAGACGCCGAGCAGCTGATTGGGGTGCTGCGCTCCTTGCAGCAGCTTGGCAACACGGTGATAGTGGTGGAGCACGAGGAGAAGATGATGGAGGAAGCCGACCAGATCATCGACATCGGGCCCGAAGCCGGCAGTGGGGGCGGCACGCTGCGCTTCCAGGGCACCTACGACGAGATTTTGCGCGACAACGAGGGCTACACTGGCCGCTACCTGAGCGGGCAGCTGGCGGTGCCCGTGCCGCGGGTGCGCCGCCCCTGGCGCAACGCCCTGGAGCTAACCGGTGCCCGCGAAAACAACCTCAAAAACGTGTCGGTGAAGTTTCCGTTGAGCGTGATGACGGTGGTAACGGGCGTGTCGGGCTCGGGCAAAAGCACGCTGATTCGCCGCATTCTGGCCCCGGCCCTGCTCAAGCAGCTTGGGGGCGGGGCCGGCGAGGCTACCGGCAAGTTTGACCGGCTGACCGGCGTAAACGGGCAGGTGACCCACGTGGAGTTCGTCGACCAAAACCCCATCGGCAAGAGCAGCCGCTCCAACCCCGTGACCTACGTGAAGGCCTACGACGCCATCCGCAGCCTGTTTGCCGACCAAGCCCTGGCCAAAGCCCGTGGCTTCAAGCCCTCGCACTTTAGCTTCAACATCGAAGGCGGGCGCTGTGAAGTGTGCCAGGGCGAGGGCCAGGTGAAGATTGAAATGCAGTTCATGGCCGACATCTTCCTGACCTGCGAGGCCTGCGAGGGCCGCAAGTTCAAGCAGGACATCCTGGACGTGAAGTACCAGGACAAGGCCATCAACGAGGTGCTCGACCTGACCATCGAGGACAGCATCACCTTCTTCAAAGACCAGCCGAAAATCGTGGAGCGCCTCAAGCCGCTGGATGATGTGGGGCTGGGCTACATCCGGCTGGGGCAGTCGGCCAACACGCTGTCGGGCGGCGAGGCCCAGCGCGTGAAGCTGGCCTCGTTCCTGACCAAAGGCGCCACGCTCCAGCAGGATAAGATTCTGTTTATCTTCGACGAGCCCAGCACCGGCCTGCACTTCCACGACATCAACAAGCTGATGACGGCCCTGAACGCGCTGGTGGAGCAAGGCAACTCGGTGCTCATCATCGAGCATAACATGGACATCATCAAGTGCGCCGACTGGATCATCGACCTTGGCCCCGAAGGCGGCACGGGCGGCGGCCACCTGCTGTTTGAAGGCACCCCCGAGGACATGGTAAAGCTCAAGGACACCAACCACACCGCTCGGTTCTTGGCCGAGAAGCTATAATCACAGATTGTGCAGATTGAGTTGATTGCGCAGATTACGTTACCAAAGCACATTTTATCTGTGCAATCAGCTTAATCAGCACAATCTGTGATTCAGATTCCTCGTCCTTGCTTGATGCGCAACATGCTCGGAATGACACTGGCCGGAGCCCCGGATGCGAACCATCCGGGGCTTTTGCGTAGTTTTCATAATAAACCCTCACGGCCATGATTACCGACGAGCAGAAAAAGGAAGTTATAGCGGCCATTGAGCAGCTACAGGATAAAGAGGCCTTGCAGAAAATTGCGCAAGCGGTTAAAGAGCTAACGGCCCCCAAACAGCGGGCCCCGTTGGGTTTCGCGCGAGGAAATGGCATCTGGATGGCCGATGATTTTGATGAGCCATTAGAGGACTTTGCAGATTATATGTAATGGAGAATTATTTACTGGATACACATACTCTAATCTGGTATGCAGGCAACGACCCGCGCCTGCCTGCGGCCACTGCCGAGTTGATTGCTGATACTACCGTAAGCATAACAATTAGTCGGGCTACTCTGTGGGAAATAGCTATTAAGGATAGTCTAGGAAAGCTGATTTTGCCGCAGCCCTACACACAATGGTTACAGGTGGTTAGGTCTTATGATTTTCAGGTGCTGGAAATCACTGACAATCACTTAAATCAACTGCACACATTACCCCATCACCACCGCGACCCATTCGACCGGCTGCTCATTGCCCAAGCCATCAGCGAAAACCTGACGCTGCTGAGCCGGGACGCGCATTTCAGTGAGTACCCGGTGCGGGTGCAGTGGTAGCAGCCCAAAGCGAGGCGGATGATATGTTTGCAGCTCCTGCTTTGGCAGGAGCTTTTTTATGCGCAGCCAGTTCCTCTGTTTTCTACCCACCCTGTGTGTCGGCGTAGCCCACGCCCAAACCCCTGACCCCACCGACTGGCAGCGGGCCCGCTACTACGCCGCGCCGCGCACGGTGCTGCGCGTGGGTGGCGCATTCCAGCCCAATGCCTGGCTGGAAGTGGGTCTGATTCGGCACCAAGTGCAATGGCGGGCGACGGGAGCAGCCAGCTCTGGCCCCTACGCCGCCACCGACTTCCGCTTCACCAAAGACAAGCTGCTGCTCGGCCCCAAAGTGGGTTATTCGTTTGGGGCTATGGCCGCCGCGGCCGACATTTCGGCGGCGTACTACACCGACTTCCGCCGGGGCCAGTTGGTGCTGACGCCGGCTCTGGGCGTGGGAGCGGCTGGCTTTGTGAATCTGCTTTACGGCTACAATTTCCGGTTTGGCGGTAGTCAGTTCGATGCAATAGGCCGGCATCGGTTCAGTATCAGCGCCCACCTGAACTGGCACTACCAGCAGCACGGAGTCCGGGAAAGTCTGTGACCCTACACCCCGGATGCTGCCGCAGCGCGTAAGCAAACCACTCCACTTACGGTTATTGCCCGGATGAATCCAACTCACGCCTCCACTACTGCCGCTTTCGACGCCCTGACGACTCCTACTTCCGGCCGGGCCTGGCGCTGGGCCGTGGCGGGGGCTACGGCGGCCAACGTGTTTCTGAACTACTACGCCAACACCCGCGCGTTCAACAACCAAACCAACGCCGTCGTGTCGGCCAAGTACCCGACGCTACTGACGCCGGCGGGCTATGCCTTTAGCATCTGGGGGCTGGTTTTTCTGGGGTTGTTGGTGTACGCCACGTGGCAGCTGCTGCCGGCTCAGCGCCAGCACCCGTTGCCGGCGGCCGTGGCGCGGCCCCTTACGCTGGTTAATCTGCTCACGGCGTCGTGGTCCATCGTGTTTGCTTACGAGCTGCTGCCCTTGAGCGTGGTGGTGATGCTGCTGATTCTGGCCGGGCTGGCGGTGGTGTATGGGCGCAGCCGGCAGTTTATCAGTCGCCGGCAGGCGCCGGCCTGGGTGAGCGTGCCGTTTGGGCTGTTTCTGGGTTGGATTTCGGTGGCCACGGTGGTGAACGTGACCGTGTGGCTGGGTACGCGCTGGCAGCCCGGCGCCGAGCAAAGCCTGCAAGTAGCCATTGTGCTGGTGGGCGTGGTGGCCGGCCTGGCCCTGAACGTCACACGCCGCTTTCGGGAGCTGGCCTATCCTGCGGCCGTGGCCTGGGGCCTGCTGGCCATCGGGGCTGCCCGCCGCCCCGCTGCCGATACGCTGGTGCTGAGCTGGCTGGCTACGGCTGCCGCCGGACTGGTGGTAGTGGGTTCCCTGGTGCTGGTGGGGTGGGGCCGGCGGCAGCGCACCGCCAGCCGGGAGCTAGACTAGGCGTGAAGCTGCTTGAGGGAAGTTTTTGGGAGGATTCTTTTCTTGCGGGCTCATCTTTTCCACACTTCCACATGGGCATTGTCAGCGAGCCGCACGACTTCAAGCAGACCTTTTCCGTCCCCGCGTTTTCACCTGCCGACTTGCTGGCCCTGGAAGCCCGCTTGGGGCGGCCCTTGCCGGCTGCTTACCAGGCGTTTATTCTTTCTCACGCTGGGCAAACTTTGGACACGGCCTGCTTCGTGAGCCGCCAGCAAAACGACCTGTACCCGACCGGAGCCAATGAAATTGCCTTCTTCGTGTCGCGTTTCCTGGACCGGGCCGGAATAGAAGACTGGCTGCAAATCCTGGCGGAGTGGCCAACGCAGCTTCAGCAACCCGACGACCTGCCACCCACCAGCTTCCTGGCCATTGCCGAGCTGGAAACCGACGTTGACCTAGGTGCCATTGACACGCTGCTGCTGGGCGTGGGGTCTGGCAACGAGGGCCAAGTCTATTTCCTGGAAGGCGAGCTGGGCCAGGATGCCAACTTGCCGCTGGCCCAGCTAGCCACCTTTCTAGCGCCCGATTTCCCCGCCTTTCTGGCTCAGCTTGTTCACTTCCCCGACCACGAAGACGACCCCGACCTGGGTTGGTAAAGCACGCCGCGAAGCCGAAACCGAGCTAACTTGCGGCCCTCACGTACTTAGCCCCCATCCTATGCGCCAGAACATCGTTGCCGGCAACTGGAAAATGAACACCACCCTGCAAGACGCGCAGGCCCTGATTTCGGAAATCGTGCACATGGTGCAGGACGAAGTAACCGGCCCCGGCCCGCAGGTGGTCATCTGCCCGCCGTTTCCGTTTTTGGCGGCCGTGGGCAAGCAGCTGCCCCAGGGCAGCCGATTTCATTTGGGCGCGCAAAACTGCCACCAGAAGGAAAGCGGCGCCTACACCGGCGAAGTTTCGGCGCGGATGCTCCAGTCGGTGGGGGCGGAGTACGTGATTCTGGGCCACTCCGAGCGGCGCCAGTATTTCCGCGAGGATGATGAGCTGCTGAGCCAGAAGCTGAAAGCTGCGCTGGGTGCTGGTCTCCGGCCTATTTTCTGCGTAGGCGAGTCGCTGGAAACCCGCGAGGCCGATGAGACTTTTTCTTTCATCGAAAAGCAGCTGAAAGACGGTTTGTTTCACCTGTCCAATGAGGAGTTCGATCGGGTAGTCGTTGCCTACGAGCCCATCTGGGCTATTGGTACCGGCAAAACCGCCACCAGCCAGCAGGCCCAGGAGGTACACGCCTTCATCCGGGAGCAAATAGCCCGCGCCTACGACGCCCAGGCCGCCCTGAACACCACCATTCTCTACGGCGGCTCGGCCAACGCCCAAAACGCCCGTGAGCTGTTCAGCCAGCCCGACGTCGACGGCGGCCTCATCGGCGGCGCCTCCCTCAAATCCCGCGACTTTACGGAGATTGTGAAGTCGTTTTGAGGAAGTGAATGGTGACAGGTAACAGGTAACAGGTAGAACGGTCATGCTGAGCGAAGGCGCAGCCGTAGTCGAAGCATCTCTACTGGGGGTAACTCTCATCATGTGCGGACGAAGCGGGAGAGATGCTTCGGCAAGCTCAGCATGACGTTCTCACCTGTTACCTGTTACCTGTTACCTGTTACCTGTCACCTGTCACCTGTCACCTGTCACCTGTCACCCCCTCACTTTTGACTAAAAAACTGCGTGGTGTGGATGTCGTTGAGGGGGCTGAGCAGGCGCAGGAGCTGGAGCTGGTCGGGGGGCGGAAGGGGGCTGAACAGCTGGGTGGTGAGCTGTTCCATGCGGGTGGTAGCCTGTTCGAGGGCTGCCTGCCCGGTGGGCGTGAGGTAGAGGCGGCGCACACGCCGGTCGGTGGCGTCGGGGGTTTCCTGCAACAAGCCAGCCTGCACGAGGCGGCGCGTTACTTCCGTCACGGTGCTCAACTCCAGTAAGTTCAGGGCCGCCACTTCCGACTTGGTATGCGTGCCCTGAAAGCCAATGGCGGCCATAACGCCAAACTCCCGAATAGACGTAATAGGCAGATTAGCCAGCGCCTGCTGGGCATGGAAGTGGTAGAAATGGCTTAAGCGCACCAGCAGAGGACCCAACTGGTGGGTAGGAGGCATGTGGTTGAGGTAGGCCGGGTGCGCGTGGTAGGGCAGCTCGGCACCGGGCTCCGGGGGCGCGGTGTGGGCGTGCAGCCAGGCTCCGAAGCCGGCCGCCGTGGGCTCGGGCGTAGAGCCTTCGTAGTCGGCCAAATGGTCGAGGATGGTGTGCAGAAGAGTGTAGTCGCGGGCCATGTAAGGCAACGGGTAAGGGCAACGGAGCCCACTGGGCACTATAAATAATTTATTTAGTTTTGTTTCGTATCAAATTTAGTTATAGTTCGTAGTAGATTTGCTGGCCATTCCAACCCTATTCTTATGCCTGACGCAGCAACTCCGGTGGCCGAAGTTCGGCAAGCCGGCAAGGTCTACCAAACCGGCGACACCACCATTACGGCTCTGGAGCCGAGTAGTCTGGTGGTGCGGGCGGGGGAGTTGCTGCTGGTTGTGGGGCCGTCGGGCTCGGGCAAAACGACGCTGCTGTCCTTGTTGGGCTGCGTAATTTATCCGTCGCAGGGCGAAGTGCTGGTGGGTGGGCAGGCGGTGAGTACCCTCAATGAGCGGCAGCTGGCCGAGCTGCGCCTGCGCAACATTGGTTTCGTGTTTCAGAGCTTCAACCTGATTCAGCCCCTCACGGCCGAGGAAAACGTGTTGCTGCCCCTGCGCTTGCAGCAGGTACCCGCCGCCGAAGCCCGCGACCGGGCCCGGCACGCCCTAGAAACCGTGGGCATGGCCGACCGCGCCCGGCAGCTGCCCAAGCAGCTCTCGGGCGGGCAGCAGCAGCGCGTAGCCATTGCCAGGGCCCTGGTTACGGAGCCGCCCCTCATTCTATGCGACGAGCCCACCGCCGCCCTCGACCCCAAATCGGTGGAGGTGGTGATGGGTGAGCTGAAAACCCTGGCCGCCCATGGCAAGGCCCTGGCCGTAGTTACCCACGACCTGCGCCTGCGCCCCTTTGCCGACCGCCTCGTGTACGTAGACCAGGGCCGGGTACAGGAGCACGCCCCCGATGCCGACCTGCACTAATTGCCAGGGCCGAAAGCTCGAGGGCCACCGCTGAACATTCTGTTTCACTACTCTTCTTCTCATGCGCAAGTATTCGTTTTGGTGGGGCCTTCTGCTGCTGGTCGGCTGCGGGGGCAATGACGAGCAAAAACCAGCTGCCGCGCCTGCCCCCGTGGCCGTGCAGCCAGCCCAGGTGCGCGAGGTAGTGGCCCTGGGCCGCATCGAGCCCGAAGCCAAGCTCAGCAGCCTGGCAGCCGAAGTGAGCGGGGTGGTGAGCCGGCTGGCGGTGCGCGAGGGGCAGCGGGTGCAGAAGGGCGACCTGCTGCTGGAGCTGACCAGCACCGTGGAACAAGCCCAGCTCACGCAGGCCCGCAGCCGCCTGGCTACCCAGCAGGCGCAGATTCAGGCCGATGAAGCGGCCCTGCGTAGCGCCCAGGCCAAAGCCGCCAACCTGCGCCGCACCGCCGACCGGGTAGCCGACCTGGCCGCCCAAGGTGCCGACACCCAGCAAAGCGCCGACGACGCCCGCACCGACTACCAGGTGCAGGAGCAGGAAGTAGCCCGCCTGCAAAGCACCCTGGCCGCCGCCCGCCGCCAGCTGCAAGAGCTGCGCGCCGACATTGGCGTAAATGCCGCCCAGCTGGCCCAGCGCCAGGTGCGCGCCCCCACCGATGGGCAGGTGCTCCGCCTGGATGTAGAAGTAGGTAGCAGCGTGAGCCCCGGCACCAGCCTCGGCGACTTTGCCCCGGCTGGCCGCACCACGGCCTTGTGCGAGGTAGATGAGCTGTTTGCCGGCCGCGTGCGAGAGGGCCAGGCCGCCTACATACGGCCTCAGGGTGGGCAAGACACCCTGGCCACCGGCACCGTCATCTACGTAGCGCCCTACCTGAAGCAAAAGTCCCTATTCGCCGAAACCGCTGGCGACGCCGAGGACCGCCGCGTACGGGAGGTGCGCATCGTGCTGCCCCAGGCCCAGAATCTGCTGTTCAACAGCCGCGTGGAGTGCGTGATTTTCTTATAACAAGCTGTAAGCCGCAAGCTGCAAGCTTTCAGAACATCAGCTGGTAGCTTGTGGCTTATAGCTTGTAGCTCAATCTAAAGCTATGTTCCGCACCGCGTTTCAATTCATTCGCTACGACAAGGCCAAGAGCATCGGGGCGTTGCTAGGCATTGTGATTAGCTTGTTTCTGATTGGGCAGCAGAGCGGCATTTTCATCTTCCTGACCAATGCCATGTCGAGCCTGGTGGATAATACCCCGACGGACTTGTGGGTGGTGGATAACCGCACCACCAACGTCAACGCCCTGGCCCAGCTCGATGTGCGCAAGCTGCGCGAGGTGGCCAGCTTACCGGGCGTGCGGGCGGCCTCGGCGGTGGTCATTGCCGGGGGCTCGGCCAGCTTTCCGGATGGCACCAGCGCCGGCGTGCAAATCATCGGCTCCGACCCGGCCACCTTCCGGGCCGGCCCGACCCGGCTCGTGCAGGGCACCTACGCCGACCTAATTCCCGACGGCGCCATGAGCTTCGACCGGTACGACTCCAAGGCCCTCGGCGGGGCGCAGGTGGGGACGGTGTTTGAAATCGGGGGCAAGCGGGTGTACCTGGCTACGATGACGGAGGGGCTGCGCGGCTTCGGGGCCGTGTACATGTATACCACCCTGGAGCGGGCCCGCCGCCTGGGCAATATTCCCGCCAGCCGCATCAGCGCCGTGCTCGTGGACGTGCAGCCCGGCGCCAATCCGGCCCAGGTGCGCGACCAGATCAACCGCACCATCAACGGGGTGCGGGCCTGGCTGCCAGCCGACTTCTCCGCCGAAACCAAGAAAACCGTGCTCGGCTCCTCGGGCATTGCCATCAGCTTCGGCACGCTCATCGTGTTTGCGGTGGTGTCGGGCTTCTTCATCATCGGCCTTACCCTGTACTCGGCGGCCACCGACCGGATTCGGGACTACGGCACGCTCAAGGCCATTGGGGCCAGCAACGGCTACGTAGCCCGGCTGATTCTGCTACAGGCCGCCTTGTTTGCGGCGGCGGGCTTCGGGCTGGGGTACTGCTTTATTGAGCTGTTCCGGTTCGGCATCGGCAAAACGGGAGCTTTGTTCAGTTTCAGCTGGCTGATGCGGGCCGGCTTTTTCGGCATCACCTTGCTGATCAGCATGGGCGGAGCCGTGTTTGCCATCCGCCGCATCAACGGCGTCGAACCGGCCAGCGTGTTCCGCGGCTAAAACTGTCTTCCGGCTATGCGAATCGTGTTTTTTCTTTCTGTGATGATGAGCCTGCCCCTGGCTGCGGTGGGGCAGGGGAGCAGCGCGGCGCCTAGTGCCCCAGCCGCACCGCAGGAGCTGAGCCTGGCCCAGGCTATTGAGCTGGCCAAAACAAGCCAGGGCACCTACCGCAACCTCACGCTCGACCAGCAGATAGCCGCCCAGGCCAGCCGGGCCACGCGGGGCTTGTACGGCCCGCAGCTGTCGGGGGCCGCCGACCTGCGCTACAACGCCATCCTGCCCACCAACATCATCCCCAACTTCGCCAATCCCGCTTCGGGTGAGCGGCTAGCCGTGCGCTTCGGTACCAAGTGGCAGTCCAGCGCCGGCCTCACCCTCAACCAGCGCATCTACGATGCCGGGGCCCTGGCCCAGCGCCGCACCGATGCCGTGAGCGAGCAGCTGGCCGCCAACGCCGCCCTGCGCGGCCGGGTGGCGCTGGTGCAGGACGTAAGCCGGGCCTACTACGAAGCGTTGCTGCGCGAAACCCAGCTCGGCTTTGCCCGCGCCGACTCGGTGCGCACCCAGGCCGTCTACCAGGACCTGGCGGCCCGCCAGCGCGCCGGCCGTGCCCTGGCTACCGATGTGGCCACGGCCCGCATCAACCGCACCAACGCCACTCTGGCCCTGGACCTGGCCCGCCAGAACGTGGTGCTGAGCAAGCAAAACCTGCTGGCCACGCTGGGAACCGATGCCACCCAGGCCGCTACGCTGCGCCTTACCGACCCGCTGGCTTCTCTGCTCACGGCCACCGCCGACACCGCCGCCTGGACCGCCAGCCCCGCCCCGGCCGCCGCTGATGTAGCCGCCCGCCGTCCCGAGTACCAGCAGGAGCAGCTGAACGCCGAGCTGGCCCTGGCCGCCGAGCAAACCGAGCGGCGCGGGGCCCGGCCGACGCTGGGCGTAGTGGGCTTTCTGGGCGCCCAGGGCTTCGACGATAAGCTGACCAGCGCCTTAAACGTGCCCAACTGGTACGGCAACTCCTACGTGGCCCTGCAAGCGGCCCTGCCCTTGCTCGACGGCTCGGCCCGCGCTACCCGCGTGGAAACCCAGCGCCTGCGCGCTGAGCAGGCCCGCAACCGTCAGGCCGACTTACAGCAGACCATCCGCTACGAGGCCGCCAATGCCCGCGTACAGCTGCAAAACGCCTGGCGCACCGTGGCCGTGCGCCGCCAGAACGTGGCCGTGGCCGCCGAGTCGGCGGGGCTGGTGCGCCTGCGCCAGCAGGCCGGCCGCGCCCTGCCCCGCGAAGCCCTCGACGCCGAAGCCACCCAGCAGCAAGCCCAGCGCGACTACCTGCAAGCCGTGTACGACTTCCTGACGGCCCGGCTGGAGTACGCCCGCGTTACGGGAACCCTGACGGAGTAAGGGCTGAACTTCCCGCGTATCTTTACCGTTGGCTCGGCTACTTGGCCTGGTTTTCCTTTTATGCTGTCGGCTCTTCTGCTTTCCGGTTTTTTGGCTCTGAATCCGTTTGCCGCGCCCCGCGTGCCGCTGGCAGCTCCGGCGGCGGTGGCCGGCTCCGTTGAGCCCTGCCGCATTTTCGGCTCGGTGTACCTGGAAACCGACCCGCGCCGCCGCGGCTACTGCTTTGCCACGGTGTATGTGGAGCCCGAAGAAGCCTTTGCCGACGTGCTGGTATACCGGGAAACCAACAAGCTCTTCGCCGACAAAGCCGGCCTCTGGTACCTGACCGACGCCCGCGACTTCGCCGACTACGCCTTCTTCGTCACCGACAACCGCAACCTGGCCGACTTCAGCTTCCAGTACACCAAAGTGCGCTCCTACGCCGGCTGCCGCACGCGGTAAGGTGATAGTGTTGTTGCGAGGAGGCACGCTATTCCGCGCAGCAAGCGGCGTCAAGCCACTCTTGTCAGAGCGCCAAACATCCGGAATTTCAAAAGCCAAACGGAGTGCCGCCGGTGAAGTCGATAAGCTTGATGGCGAGGTTTTGTCAGAGGTTTTTGGTGATGAGGTGGTTGTCGGCATCCACGGCTAGCTGACGAATATTAGGGTTCAGGCCGTCAGGCAGTGCCGCAGCAAGCGGCGCAGTAGTGGCTAACGCTGGCCCGTAGAGCAGCAGCAAAGCAGGCAGTGCCGGTCCCTAAACAGCCTCCAAACCGTATTATAAGTGGATTCTGGTCGCATCGCGCACGATATACAGCGCCGCCACGCCAGCTGAGCTATGCTCCAGCAGGACGACCGTATCCGCCACGGTGCTTGCCGGCTCGAAAAGCAGGAGGCCGAGCGAATTATTGATGAGCGCCACCTCGGCCCGCAGGCCCGGCGCAAATTTCTGGTACAGCCCCAGCAGGTAGCGGCCGCAGGCCTGTGGCCCGTAGATGGGCCGCCGGGCTGCCGGCCGGGGGCCGCCGTCGGCGTAGATGGTCACGTCGTGCCGAAGCAGCTGCACCAGCTGGCTTAGGTCGCCGACCGTCACGGCTCGGCGGAAGGCCGTCAGCAAGCGCTGCTGCTCGCGCGCCGAGGGCTGAAAGCGCGGCTGGCGGGCCCGCAGCCGCTGCTGGCCCCGGTGGTAGAGCTGCCGGCAGTAATCCGTCCGAATGTCGAGCAACTCGGCCAGCTCTTCGTACTCGTAGGCGAAGCTTTCCTTGAGCAGTAGTACGGCCCGCTCCAGCGGCGAGAGCGTGGCCAGCGTGAGCCAGAGCCCGAAAGACACGTCGAGGCCGGCGTCGAGGGCGTAGCGGGGGTGGACCAGCGGCTCGGGCAATTCTGTGCCGGTGGCCCGGCGCGGACGGTGGGCCAGCAGGGTCAGGCAGCCGTTCTTGACGGCGCGCAACAGGTAGCGGCGCGGGTCGGCTACGTGGTCGTGATTAGCCGCAAACCAGTTGGCCAGCACTTCTTGCACGAGGTCCTCGCTATCGGCGGCGTGGCCGGTGAGGCGGTAGGCAAAGGCAAACAGGGAGCCGCGCAGTTCGGTGATGGGCTCCGCCGGGCCGGACCGGGGCACCTCCGGCCGGGGGCCGGGCCCGGCCGGGGTCGCGCCGGAAAAGATTTCCGACGAGTTGTCACAAACAGCTGGCGGGCGGGTCTTAGTTGAACTCATTGCTTCTCTAACTGCTCCTTATATGTCCTCGCCGTTGCCCTTGTGGGTCCGCCTCAACCTCTGGTACCTGGTTATCAGCAATGTGTTCCCCGGCGTGTGGGCCGCGTTCGGCCCCCAGTCATTTTACGATTTTTTTCCCGATTTCGGCCTGGGCCTGCGCTGGGTGGCTTCCGATGGGCCGTACAACGAGCATCTTATCCGCGACGTGGGGGCCTTTTTTCTGAGCGTGAGCATACTTCCCCTGCTGGCCCTGCTGCGGCCCCGGCTGGTAGCGGTGCGCGCCGTGCCGCTGTGCCTGCTGCTCTTCAACGGCCTGCACCTGGCCTACCACCTGGGCCACCTGCACATGGTAACGCCCGTCAACCGCTACACCAGCATCGCCGCGCTCATCGGCAGCCTCGTGCTGACCGTTACGCTCTGGCTGGCGCCGACCGATTCGACCCCTGCTGCGGCGCCGGGGGTAGCTTCCTAAGTGCAGCGGCCCCACCGAACTAGCTCCGTGACTGGTCGTTGGTGACGTCAACGCGGCTTCGGCATGGTACCCAGCAGGTGGTCCCAGAGCGTACTCGATACGCCAAAGGCTACTTGCTCTTGGCGGTAGTGGTGCTGGGCGTGGTGCGTCCACCAGACGCGCAGGAAGTTTTTGGGCGGCGCGTAGGCGTGAATGGCGTAGTGCACGAACAGGTACGAAGCGTAGCCAAACGTGAAGCCGGCCAGCATACCGAAGGCCCAGTTGTGGAACACCAGCCGGAAGACAAAGAACAGCAGCGAGGCCACGAACACCGTGATAAAGGGCGGCATGGCCAGCCGGGTTTTGTCCTTCGGAAACTCGTGGTGGACGCCGTGGATGACGTATTGCAGCCGGGCCCGGCGCGGGGTAGTGGCCGGCAGGTGGTAGAGGTAGCGGTGCAGGGCGTATTCAAAGTAGGTAAACAGTAGCCAGCCGGCCAAAAACAGGCCCAGCGCCGAGAGCCCCGGCAGCAGGCCGTGCGCCAGGCCGTAGCCCAGGCTGGCCAGCGCGGTGCTCAGAAAAATGCCTACCGGCCAGGCGATGTGCGTGTGCGAAAGCCGCTCCAGCAGCGGATGTTGAAAAAGCTGCGCCGAGCCTTTGTGCTTGGGACGAACAGCAGGAGAAGCCAGGGGCTCCGAAATAAGAGGGGACATAGGGAAGCAGAAAGAGGATAACGGTTTTCCAGTAGACCAGCCAGCCGCCCGTTTGTGACAGGCCCCGCTCACTTTTGAGAGCAGAACGCCCGGTAAGCGGCTGCGTGACGTAGCCGCGGCCGGGACTTCCTAGTTACTACAGTGCTTTATGAAACCAGCCAGCCACTACTACAGCCTCTTGGCGCGCTTGGCCCTGGGAGCCGGCCTGCTCTCGGCCGTGGCCGACCGCCGAGTGGACCTGTGGGGCGCGCCGGGACAGTCGCAGGTGACTTGGGCCGTGTAGGCGCATTTTGTCGCCTACACGGCCCAAGTCAATTCCTTTCTGCCGGCGGGACTATCCCCGCTGCTGGCCACGGCAGCCGAGCTACTATTCGGTGTTTGCCTCGTGCTGGGCTAGCTCACCCGGCTGGCGGCCTACGGCGCGGCGGCCCTGCTGCTGGTCTTTGCGCTGGCCATGTGGTGTCCCTCGGCATTAAGGCACCCCTCAACTATTCCGTGTGGGCCGCGGCGGGGTGCGCCCTGCTGCTGGCCGCCGCGCCGACTTACCCTTGGAGCGTGGATGCCTGGCGGGCCGCGGGGCCGAAGCGTCTGGGCGGCTCGTCCTGACGTTCGCAGTCCGTTTACACCAAGTCAGGCCTACTGCCAGGATTCTGATCCGGATACGAAAGGGTGGCTGCAACCCTGTATCTTGGCCGCTGCGCACCGCATAGTAAGTGCAGCTATATATAACCGACGCGTATGCACGTAGAGCTACGGCAGCTAACCAAGTCATTCGGCCCGAAAACCATTCTGCGCGACGTAACGCTGCACGCGGAGCCCGGCATGTGCGTAGGCGTATTGGGCCGCAACGGGGCCGGCAAGAGCACCTTGTTCAACCTGCTCACCAATGTGCTGCTGCCCAGCAGCGGGCAGATTGTGCTGGATGGGGAAGTGCAGGGCGAAACGTTTCCGGTGGCCCTGAAGCGGCGCATGGGCGCCCTCATCAACCAAGGCCACCTCGTGGAGCAGCTCACGGCCGAGGAGTATTTGCAGTTCGTGGCCCGCATCTACGACCTGCCCGACGCGGCCCACCGCATTGGCAGCCTGCTCAACCACCTGCTCGAAGACTACGACACGGTGCAGCGCCGCCGGCTCAGCTCGTTTTCCACGGGCATGAAGCAGCGCGTAGCCGTGGCCTCTTGCCTGCTCCACCGCCCCGACCTGCTCATCCTCGATGAGCCCTTGAACGGCCTCGACGTGTTTGCGGCCAGCCGCCTGCTGGAGCTACTCAGCAGCTACCGCAGCCAGGCCCTCACGTTTGTGTCGTCGCACAACCTGACCCACATCGAGCAGCTGGCTACCCACTTGCTTATCATTGATGAAGGTGACGTGAAGTTTTGGGGCCCGCTGGCGGAGTTCCGGCAGGGCCGCGACGCCTACCTCTCCGAGGCCTTGCTCCAGCTGCTGCACCCGGTCACCACTTCAACCCAAGACTTGACATGGCTGACCAGCACCGCCCCGGAACGCTAGGCCACTACGTGCCCTATCTGCTGGGCCGCCACCTGCGGGCCGGGGCCTGGCCGCCCGAAATCGGCAAACGGGCTATACTGGTTTTGCTGGGCCTTCTGGCCGTTGTATACGGGTTGGGCTTCGGGCACATGCTCGGCAACCACGACTTGTCGGCTACGCTCAGGGCAAACTTCTTGCTGGGCCTGTACGGTACGGTGTTTACGAGCACGCTGCTGGTTGACTTCGTGCCCAGCTACCGGCCCGTGCAGCGCCTGCTGCCCGACCACTTTCCGGTGTCGGGGCGGCGCAGCGCGGAGCTGGCGTTTCTGCTCGACCTGATTTCGCTGCGGCGCTTGCTGTTGGGGGTATTTCTGGCGGCGCTGGCGTGCGTGCCGGGGCAGCAGCGGGTGGCCTTGCTGGGGGTGGCGCTGCTACTAGGTGCCACGGCCCTGAGCTTTGGGCTGCGCTGGCTGCTGACCTGGGGCCGGGGCCGGCGCCACCCACTCGTAGCAGCCTACGCAGCCGTGCTGGCCCTGGCCGGGGCTTGGCTGACGCTGGCAGCAACCAAGAGCTTGACCGGGCCGCTGGCTGCTGGGCTGCCGTGGCTGGTGGCCCTGCTGCCGCTGGGGCTGCTGGCGGGGCAGGTAGCTGGGCTGGGGCCGCAGTTTCTCAACCGCAACCTGGTGCGCCCCGCCCTCGATACGGCCGAAAGCCAATGGCTGGCCCGCCTCTCGCCGGAGTGGAAAGCCTACTTGCGCAAAACCTGGCCCGCGCTCAGCATGGGGCTGGCGTTTAAGGTGTTTCTGCTGGTAGCAAGCAGCGTGATGCAGGCCAAGCACGGCTCCGACTCTAGCAGGTCTATCTTCTACCTCGTTTTTCTGCCGGTTATTAGCTTCACCTATGCCAACAACAACCTTTACGGCTACCTCTATTCGCTGACCTTGAACGAGTTGCAGCGCCTGGGCCTGACATCCCGCCTACTGGTGCTCTACCTCAGGCTGGCCGTGCCCGTGCTGTTGCTCGACTGTCTGCTGTCGGCAGTGCTGCTGGTGGCGTTGTTTCCGGCCTCAACCTGGCCGCTACTGGGGCTGCTGCCCTTGAGCGCCGGCGTATTCCTGGCCCTGGGCCTGTGGGGTAGCCTCTCCAAAGCCAAGCCCGTGTACAAAAACCTCGACCTGATGAACATGCGCAACAATGCCTCTACGCTCATGAACATCCTGACCCTGGCCACAGCTGCAACGCTGTATTTTATGCCGTGGTGGTGGGTGCGGGCCGGGCTGGCCGTCAGCATCATGCTCACGGCCGTGGTGCCGGTGCGGCGCCTCCTCAGCAACCACGGCCCCCAGCGCCGCCAGCTCCACCACCGCCTCCAGAGTATGTGAGTAAGCGGCAAGCTCTGTTCTGACGATATCCAGGACAGGGCTTGCCACTTACAGCGTATAGCTTGCCGCTGACCGCCATTACTCAACCACCAGCGTACGGCCGGTGCCGGCCAGGCTCACGCGGTACACGCCGGGCGCCAAAGTAAGCGGCACCTGCATGGAGAGGCTGGTCAAGGCCTGGTGATACACCAGCTGGCCTACGCTGTTGAAAATCTGCACCTGCTGGTTAAGCAGGCGTGCATCGGAGGTGCGCAGGGTGAGCTGGTGGCGGGCCGGGTTGGGGAATACATCCAGGGCGGCCTGGGGCAGCCGGCTGGCCTGGCTGCTGCTGGTAACCACGAAGGAAAGGGCACGGGCAGCATTGATGCGGCCGTGTCCGTAGTATTGGTCCCAGCCCGGCGTGTCTTCCGCGGGGTTGCCCACCAGGTCGTCGGCCGTGGATTGCAGGGTGGTTTTCACCTGGGCCGGCGTGAGCTGGGGCTTCAGCGTGAGCAGCAGCGAGGCCAGGCCCGCCACGTGCGGCGCGGCCTGCGACGTGCCACCCCAATAGGTGTTGTAGTTGTTGTCGGAGCGGTGATGCAGGCCGTAGATGTAGTTGCCGGGCGCCACCACCGACACGTGAGGCCCGAAGCTGCTGCCGCTGCTGGCATTCCAGAAAAACGGGCTGCTCCGCGTATCATCGGGGTTGGTGGAGCCCACGGCTATGACGCCCGTCAGGCCCGCCGGGTAGTACACCGTGCTGCTGTTGGCATTCATCATGCAGGCCACTACCACCACACCGCGCTGGGTGGCATAGTCCACGGCGTCTTGCATGGCCTGCGAGGAACTGGTGCCGCCTAAGGACATATTGATAACCCTAGCCCCGTTGTTGACGGCGTAGTAGATGGCCTTGATCCACCAGGAATAAAAGCCGTTGTTTTTATCATCGAGGGCCTTGCAGGTCATCAGCTTACAGCCCCAGTTCACGCCGGCGTAGCCCACCGAGTTGTTGCCCGAAGCGCCGATAATGCCGGTGACATTGGTGCCGTGCCCCACGTCGTCGGTCAGGTTGGCGGTTTCGTCCACGAAGCTCCAGCCGTTGATGTCATCCACGTAGCCGTTCTGGTCGTCGTCGAGGTTGTTGGCGGGAATTTCGCGGGCGTTGCGCCAGAGGCGGCCGCTGAACTCGGGGTGGTCGAGCTTGCAGCCGCTGTCGATGATGGCCACCGTCACGGAGGCGTCGCCCTGGGTGATGGCCCAGCCGTCTTCCATCTTCATATCGGCCCCCGGCCTGGCCGACGACAGGCTGAAACTCCCCGTATTGTTCAGGCTCCATTGCCGGCCGTAGAGGGCATCGTTCGGGGCCAGGCCCTGCTGGCCGCCGCCCCGCCCGGCCGCGTCCAGCTCTACGTAGCGAAACAAGCCGCTCTGCTGGTACGCCGCCCGCACCTGCCCGGCATCGGTGCCGGCGGGCAGCGTCACTACGTACACGGCCGGCACCCCGGCGGTGGCGGCAGAACTACTCGGCGAAGGGCTGGGGTTCAGCGCCTCGGTCCGCACGGCTCCGTAGCGGCGATTCAGCTGCTCGAAAGCCCATAGTGTAGAGTGGGCCTGATTGTTCTCCTGGGCCTGGGCGGTCCGCGGGCTGTCGGCGAGGCGCACCAGCAGGCGCGGCGCCGGTTGCTGGGCCAGCGAGGCAGCCGGTTCCGCCAGGGCCAGCAGGGTGAGCAGGGGTAGCAGGTGCTTCATAGGCCGGTAAGTTAAGTGTCTGATGCACAAATCCCCCAATACTGTTCAGCTAATCTAAGCCCCGGCCCCTGCGGCTTTGCAAGGCAAGGCGGCGCGGTCCTACCTGAGTGGCGGGGCGCGGAATGCGGCGGGCTGGCTTTTTCGTCCGAACTTGCCGCCCGAACCGGGGACGTGTCCACGGGCCCCGGACTCAACTGCTGCTACCCATGGATTATATTGAACTGCGCGTGCAAGCCCCGCGCGAGCTGGCCGACATTCTGGTGGCCGAGCTGGCCGAGGTTGGCTTCAACACCTTTGAAGACAACGACGAGGGCTTCTGCGCCTACATCGACGAAGACCAGTTCTCGCCCGACAACGTGGCCGAGGTTATGAGCCGCTACGAAGGCCTGGGCGAGCTAGAATACGGCCACCGCACCATTACGCGCCAGAACTGGAACGCCGAGTGGGAGAAGAACTTCCAGCCCCTGGTTATTGCCGATAAAGTATCGGTGCGGGCGCCCTTCCACGAGGCCCGGCCCGACTTGCCCCACGACATCGTGATTATGCCGCGCATGTCCTTCGGCACCGGCCACCACGACACCACGGCCCTGATGATTACCAACCAGCTCGGTCTCGACCACCAGGGCAAGCGGGTGCTCGACATGGGCTGCGGCACGGGCATTTTGGCCATTATGGCCGTGCAGCTGGGGGCCCGCTCCGTGCTGGCCGTGGACGTGGAGCCCTGGACCGCCGAAAACGCCGCCGATAACGCCCAGGAAAACCACGTGCAGGACCGCGTGGAAGCCCGCCTCGGCGACGTAACCGCCCTGGAAGGGGAGGAGCCCTTCGACCTTATCCTGGCCAACATCAACCGCAACGTGCTCCTGGACGACATGCCCGCCTACGCCCGCTACCTGCGGCCCGGCGGCCCCATCCTGTTTTCCGGTTTCTACGAAGACGACCTGCCCCTCATCCGCCAGGCCGCCGAGCAGGCCGGCTTCCGCTACGAAAGCCACCTGACCCAGAACCACTGGGTATCGGCGGTATTCCGGAAGTAGGCCCCTGGTAAAGCTGCCAGCTACAAGCCGCAAGCGGCAAGCTCTGTTCTAGATGTTGTTAGAACAGAGCTTGCCGCTTGCGGCTTATAGCTGGCAGCTTTCCAGTGGTATACCAGCTCGGCCGGTACGGACGTTGAGCGGCTGCCGGCTGCCCTCGGGAAAGACCGGAATTGAACGATTAAAAGCTGGACTATAATTGTGCTGAGGCTCAGGCCACAAGCCTCCGGAAAGTGCTGGCTTTTCCTGAAATTGTAGGCCATTAATCAGAATTGACGCTGAAGTACCAGAATATGAAGCTCTCTACAGTGAAATGGGTGTGTGCGGTGCTGTTGGGCTTGAGCACGCCGGTGTGGGCGCAGCAGCCGAAGACGCCCCCCGGCAAGCAGCCTGCCGGCGCGGCTCCGGCGGCGCCCGTGCTGCCCAAGTTTACCGGCAAGCTCAGCTCAGAGCCCGAGCAGTTTATGGTGGACGCGCAGTCGATGATGGCCAGCACCAACAATGCCGGGGCTAAGGCCTCGGCGGCCAAGCTCCAGCAGGTGTGGGCCAGCAACCGCCTCACGGCCACCAACCAGCGCCACATCGTGGCCCTGAGCCAGTACATGCTGGCCCGCAAGTTCCGGCCCAAGCCCCACTTCGAGCTGTTTTTCACAGCCATTACGGCCGCGGCGGGCACCGAAGGCTTCTCGGACCAGCAGATGACCGAGTTCCTGGACGTGGTGGCGAAGACCCTGGAAAAGGAGCCCGTAGCCGACACCGAGAAGTTCCTGTTCAACTCGGCCAACTTCCTGCAAAGCCGCTACCTGTACCGCTCCCGCTACAGCTCCCTGCGCGTAGTGGGCGGCACGTTCAGCTTCGCCTACAACGCTGCGGATATGCCCTCGATGGCGCCGCCCGCCGCGCCTCAGCCTGCCCCGGCCCCGGCCGATGCCAAGTCGCAGAGCGGCAAAGCCCCTAAAAAGAAAAGCGCCGACGGCTGGGACACGGCCGACATGTGGAGCGGTGGCGACTGGGGCGCCGATGATGGCTGGGGTGGCACGGCCAAGAAAACCGCGCCGGCCGCTAAAGCCGGCACGCCTGCCAAAGCTTCGCCCGCGCCGGCCTTCGAGCCCACGCCCTTCTACAACAGCTACGTAGCCCCGCCCACCCGCGGGCCGGTACTGCTCATCAAGGATGCCGACCTGTTTATGGCCTCGCCGGCCGACTCGGTGTACATTCGCAAAACCAGCGGGGCGGTGGTGCCGGCCCACAGCCGGTTTGTGGGCTACGGCGGCGAGTTTGCCTGGCAGGTGAAGGGCAACCCCGCCTCGGCCCAGCTCACCACCTACGACTTCGACATCAGCAAAGCCGAATTCACGGCCCAGCCCGTGACCCTGACCTACGCGGCCGTGCTGGAAACGCCCATCAAAGGCGCCCTGTCGTACAAAAGCGTGAAGAAAAAGCCCGGCGCCACCGACTCCGGCTACCCGCGCTTTATCTCGCTCACCAACGACGCCCGCGTCAAGAACATCGGCGACAATATCCGCTACTACGGAGGCTTTTCGCTGGCCGGGGGGCGCACGTTGTCGGCTTCGCTGGATGGATCCTTGTCGCGGATTCTGGTGGACGTAGACGGCAAGCCCAAGTTCCGGGCCGCATCGGGGGCCTACGAGCTGGGCGACTCCGTAATTACGGCCCAGCGCGCAGCCGTGACCATCTACCAGGGCAAGCAGGACTCGCTGACCCATCCCGGCGTGCGGTTGAAGTTCTCCAAGCCCCAGCAAACCTTGCAGCTGGCCCGCGAAAGCGGCCTCTACAAAACCACGCCCTACTACGACTCCTACCACCAGATGGAGATTTCGACGGAGCTGCTGACCTGGCCCCTGCGCACGTCGAGCATCGACCTGACCATGCTCACGGCCAAAAACCAGGTGACGGCCAACTTCGAGAGCAAGGAGTTCTACACCAACACCCGCTACCAGCAAATCAAGGCCATTAATAAGCTGCACCCTTTGCAGATGATTGTGGGCTACAGCCTCGAAAACGGCAACACCAAGCTGTTTACGGTGCAGGACGTAGCCACCTTCCGCAAGCTCCGGCCCGACAACGTGCGCTCGGCCGTGGCCGGCCTGGCCCGCGACGGGTACGTGGGCTGGTACCCGCAAACCGACCAGATTCTGCTGCTGCCCAAGGCTTTGCACTACGTCAACTCCTCGCGCGGCAAAAAGGACTACGACCATATTGCCATCAAGAGCCTCTCACCCTCGGGCCGCAACGCCACGCTCGACCTGACCACCAACGACCTGATTGTGCGGGGCGTGGACCGCTTCAACTTTTCCGACGACTCCGTGACCGTGTTCGTGAAGCCGGATTCCTCGGTGATTCGGATTCAGAAAAACCGCGGGGTGCTGTTCAACGGCACCGTGGTGGCCTCGGCTTTCGTGTTCAAGGGCAAGGAGTTCAAGTTCGACTACGACGGGTTTTACATCGACCTGGTGAAAATTGACTCCATCATCGTGAAGGGCAAGGGCTCGAAGGGCTCGGTGATGAAGGCCCGCAAGGATGTGGACTGGACCCTGACCAACAAAAAGAAGAACTCGGCCGGCCGCCTCTACATCAACCACCCCAACAACAAGTCGGGCCGCAAGAAGCTGGGCGCCTACCCCACCTTCGACGCCACCACCGGCGCCTACGTATTCTTCAACAAGCCCGAAATCCTGGGCGGCGCCTACGACACCACCATCTTCTTCGACATCCCGCCCTTCAAGCTCGACTCGCTCAACAACAAAAACCGGGCGGCCGTGGGCTTCAAGGGCACGTTCGTGAGCGGGGGCATCATGCCCAACTTTAACACCAAGCTGTCTATGCAGGACGACGGGTCCCTGGGCTTCGTGTACAATATTCCGAAGGAGGGCTTCCCGCTGTACGGAGGCAAGGGCCGGCTCCACAACAAGGTGGCCATGAGCAACCGCGGTATTCAGGGCATCGGCAACGTGAAGTACCTGACCGGCGACTTCAACAGTGAGCAGTTTATCTTCTACCGCGACTCGGTGGTGACGGTGGGCAAGACGGCCACCATTTCGCCGGGCCCGCTCAACGGGACGGAGTTTGCCAAGGTCACCTTCCTGCCGGGCTACCAGATGAAGTGGGCCGTAAAGCAGGACTCGATGTACCTGACCACTCAGCCTAACGGCGAGGCCTTCCGCATGTACGACCTCAACAACGGCTTTAAAGGCACGCTCACCTACACGCCCGGCGGCCTCTACGGCGACGGCCGCATGGACGGGGCGCAGTCGTTTATCCGTTCCACGGCCTTCGAGTTTAAGCCCACGCGCTACACCGGCCGCAAGGCCACGCTGAGCATCAAGTCGGCGGAGGTGAACAAGCCGGCCGTGACGGCCAACAACGTAAACTTCACCTTCGACCTGAAGGGCGGCAACACCGAGTTTGCCCGCGAAGAAGGCGACACCAAGTCCAGCATCGACTTGCCTTACTCCCAGTACCGCACTACACTGTCGGGGGGCAAGTGGGACTTCAAGAAGAAGATTGTGCAGTTCAAGGTGGCGCCGGGCGCCGACTCGTCGCGTTCCTTCTTCTATAGTACCAAGCCCGAGCAGAACGGCCTGAAGTTCCAGGCCGCCAGCGGGCAGTACGACCTGAGCCGCTACCGCCTAGTGGCCGGTGGTGTGCCCCGCATTGCCGCCGCCGACGCCTGGATTACGCCTGATTCCAACAAGGTGTACATCCTGCCCAACGCCGTGATGCGCGACTTCCAGAACGCCAGCATTGTGATGGACACCCTGCACAAGTACCACAACCTGTACAAGGGCGAAATCAAGGTGTTGTCGCGCCACGCCTTCAGCGGCAATGCCCTGTACAGCTACAAAAACGCCGCTGCCGACTCGTTCGCCATCAAGTTTGCCAACTTCCGGGTCGATTCGTCGGCGGTGGCTACGGCTTCGGTGGGGCGCAACGCCGGAAAGAACGGCAATGGCAAGGGCCTGCTCAAGCGCGGGCCCGACGAGCCGGAGCCCCTGCCGTCGCCGCCCACCCTGGCCACGGCCACCCTGGCGGCTACCGACAAGTTCCATTTGGCCCCGCGCATTGCCTACCGCGGCGGGGTGCAGATGAACTCCCAGCGCAAAGGATTTATGTTTGACGGCCAGGCCCGGCTGGAATTTGTGAAGGCCCAATCGGCCTCCGAATGGTTTGCCGTGCAGGACAGCATCGACCCCAAGAGCATCCGGGTGAAGGTGGAAGGCGCCAAGTCTGACGACGGTACGCCCATGCTGTCGGGTCTGTTCTTGTCGGAAGGCACGGGCAAAGTGTACCCGCTGTTTGTGGCGCCCAAGCCAGGCGTGACAGATGCCAACCTGTTTGAGGTGGACGGCTCAGTGCGCTACGACCAGAAGAAGCGCATCTACGCCATCAGCCGCCACAACCCCGCCGACCCCGACGTGTACGAAGGCTCGGTGCTGACCCTGCAAGACTCGACCGGAGCCATGAATTTCCGCGGCAAGCTCAACTTCATCAACTCCAACAAGGACTACGCCCTGGCCGCCTCGGGCCTGGGCTACGCTAAGCCCGACAGCGGCATCTACGAGCTGGATGCGTTTATGAACATCGACATCAACCTGCCCGAAAAAGCCGTGGAAGCCATGGGCCAGGACCTGGCCACCAACGCCAAAGGCCTACCCGAAGCCCTGAACACCTCCCAGGGCCAGCTGTATAAGATAGGGGAGTTTGTGGGCAGCAAAGCCGTGCAGGACTACAGCTCCCGCAAGGGCAACGCATCGTTGCAGAAGCTGTCGGCCAAGTTTCTCCACACGCTGGTGCTGAGCCAGGTGAACCTGCGTTGGGACGAGCGGCTCAAGGCCTGGTACTCGGTGGGCAAGATTGGGTTGGTGAGCGTGGGCAAGAAAGACATCAACGCCCTGATTGACGGCTACATCGAAATCAAGAAGGAAAGCACTGGCGACAACGTGGAAATCTACCTCGAAGCCGAGCCCCAGACCTGGTACTACCTCAAGTACCAAAACAACACCATGCTGGCCAAGGCCCAGCACGGCTCCTTCGACGAAATTGTGGGCCTGAAAGCCAAGGGTGACTACAACACGGCCACCGAGTACGGCTTCTTCCTCGGCGACGACCAGGAGGTGCAAACCTTCCTCAACCACTTCCGCAAGGACTACCTCAAGGAAACCGGCAAGAAGAAAATCAACACCACCCAGCCCGTGAGCAGCGGCAGCTTCGACTTCATGGAGGAGGGCAACAAAAAGAAAAAGAAGAAGAAAGACCCCGTAGACGAAGCCCTGCAAGCCGAGCCCGGCGCCGCCCCGCCCGCCGAGGAGCCCGCCAAGAAAAAGAAGAAAAAGGACGAAGCCACGGAAGCCGCCCCGGCCCCAACTCCCGCCGCCACCGAGCCGGCTCCTCCCGAAGACACCGGCAAAAAGAAAAAGAAGAAGGAGGAAGCCGTCGACGCCGCCCCGCCCGCCGACGCCCCCGCTCCCCCTCCCGCCGACGACAAAAAGAAGAAGAAAAAGAAGGAAGCCGACGACCCCTTCGGCGACTAGTAACCTAGAGAAGCCCCTGCTGCATAACGCGGCAGGGGCTTTGTATTAGATGACGCCTGGCTCGGCCGCCGGCCCCGATGGCGCGGGGCTAACCCTTATGCCATCGAGGCTTTCCACACAATGACGACTGGCTCCCGCTCTCCCCCGGAGAAGAGGCTGGGGGGTGAGGCGCACGGCAGGGGCTTGTTAGAGCCTGGGCCGCTGGCGCCCTGAACAGGACGGATTGCTTCGTCGTGCCTCCTCGCAATGACAAGTCACCATCTGACCTCTTGTATCTTTAGCCCAACGACTTTTCTCCATATGAACCTACCCCTTGTTTTTGGCCTGCTGGTGGCCGCCTACCTCATTGGCTCCATTCCGACGGCCCTGTGGGTGGGGCGCTGGTTTTTCGGGCTCGACATTCGGGAGCATGGTTCCGGCAACGCTGGCGCCACCAACACCTTCCGGGTGCTGGGCAAGCGGCCGGGCTCCTTCGTCATGGCCGTGGATGTGCTCAAGGGCTGGGTGGCTACGTCGTTGGCCACGGTCATGCTAAACCAGGGCGCTATTGTGCCGGAGCAGCTTTTGTACTTCCAGCTGGCTTGCGGCATTTTGGCCGTGGTGGGGCACATTTACCCCATCTGGGCGGGGTTCCGCGGGGGCAAGGGCGTGGCTACGGTGCTGGGCATGATGCTGGCTATTGCCCCGGCCACCGTGGGCGTGTGCATTCTGGTGTTTATCACCGTGCTGCTCCTGTCGCGCTACGTGTCCCTGAGTAGCATGACGGCCGGAGTGGCCTTTGCCCTGCTGCAACTGTTGCCCCAGTTTCGGCCGCAGAATCAGCTACTGGTGTGGTTTGGCTTCGTGCTGGCCGGCCTGCTCATCTACACCCACCGCGCTAATATTGGGCGGCTGCGGGCTGGCACCGAGAGCCGCGTGCCTATGCCGTGGGATAAGAGGTAGGAAGCGGCTTTTAACTTGAAAACGTACCTAATGAGCCATACTATACGTCGCTTTATTGTTGTATTGCTGTTTGTAAGCGTTTGCCAGCCTGCTTATGCATTAGGTGATTTCATCATCCCTCAAACTTTCGGCTTGATTATCGGCATTCCGGGGGCCATAGCGTTGCTTTGGTCGCTTACTTCCGCTGTGAGGCAACGTAATACAGCAGCAGAGCCGACGAACAGCCATCAGATATTAATTTTTACACTTGCGACAGTATTTAACATCGTATATGCGTGGCTGATTTGGCTATTCGATTCCGCTACCTGGGACGGAGATACTCCCAATGAGGTAGCTCGGGGAATAGTATTTATGCTGCCAACTTTGATGCTCGTAGCAGTTGCTGTTCTTCGGCAGTGGCCTTATCGGGCTTTAGTCGTATCAGGAAGTTGCCTATTGGTCTGGTTAGGGTACCTGATATATACGCTTGCTTAAACAGCACAGTGAACAGGAAATGATGAGTTGAGGTACCAGATACCCCAGCGAATACAGCACGGCAAGACCAATTCCTTTCCTACTTTTACCCTCCTAGCATTCCTAATCACCCAACCCCCCGCTCCCTTTATGTCCTACCTCCAGCAGAACCAAGAGCGTTTTCTGAACGAGCTGCTTGATTGGCTCCGCATCCCTTCCGTATCGGCCGACCCCAAGTTTCACGGCGACGTGCTGCGGGCCGCTGAGTACCTGAAAACCCGCCTCGAAGAAGCCGGCCTGGAAAACGTGGAGCTGTGCGCCACGGCCGGCTACCCGATTGTGTACGGCGAGAAACTAGTGGACCCCAATCTGCCCACGGTGCTGGTGTACGGGCACTACGACGTGCAGCCCGCCGACCCCTACGAGCTGTGGGATTCGCCGCCGTTTGAGCCAGTCGTCAAGGACGGCAACATATACGCCCGCGGGGCCTGCGACGACAAAGGACAGGTATACATGCACGTGAAGGCCCTGGAAATGATGAGCCAGCAGGGCCCGCTGCCCTGCAACGTGAAGGTGATGGTGGAAGGCGAGGAGGAAGTAGGCTCCAACAACCTGGGCACCTTCGTGCGCCAGAACAAGGACAAGCTCAAGGCCGATGTCATTCTGATTTCCGACACTGGCATCCTCTCCAACGAGCAGCCCAGCATTGAGGTGGGGCTGCGCGGCCTGAGCTACCACGAGGTAGAAGTAACCGGCCCCAACCGCGACCTGCACTCGGGCCTGTACGGTGGGGCCGTGCCCAATCCCATCAACGTGCTGTGCAAGATGATTGCCTCCCTGCACGACGAAAACAACCACATTACCATCCCCGGCTTCTACGACCAGGTGGCCGTGCTGAGCGAGGAGGAGCGGGCCGAGCTAAACCGCGTGCCGCACTCCGACGACGAGTTCAAACAGAGCATCGGCCTGAAGGACACCTACGGCGAGGCAGGCTACACCACCGTGGAGCGCATCGGCATCCGGCCTACGCTGGACGTGAACGGCATTTGGGGCGGCTACACCGGCGAGGGCGCCAAAACCGTCATTGCTTCCAAGGCCCACGCTAAAATCTCGATGCGCCTGGTGCCCCACCAGACTTCCGCCGAAATCACCCAGCTATTCCAGCGCCATTTTGAAAGCATAGCGCCCAGCGGCGTGACGGTGGTGGTGAAGCCCCACCACGGCGGCGAGCCAGTCGTAACCCCCACCGACTCGGTGGCCTACCAGGCGGCGGCCAAAGCCCTGGAAACCAGCTTCGGCAAAAAGCCCATTCCGACCCGCGGCGGCGGCTCCATTCCCATTGTGGCCATGTTCAAAACGGAGCTGGGGCTGGATACCGTCCTGCTTGGCTTCGGGCTCGACTCCGATGCCATCCACTCGCCCAACGAGCATTACGGCTTGTTCAACTTCTTTAAAGGCATCGAGACCATTCCGCTGTTTTATCAGAACTATGCGGCTGGTATGAAACAGTGAGATTGAAATAGACCTGAATACAAAGGGCGCCGCTGGCCAGCGGCGCCCTTTGTATTCAGGTCTAGGGGCACCTTATGAAAGTGGCAGAACGCGTCGTTTTTAACAACCTATGGTTGCTTGGGCAAAGCTGGTGCTGGTGTCGCTGGCGCAGTGGCCGGAGCCGCTGGCGGCTTCCGGAACAAACGGCCAACGGCACGCATTGCGCCCACCGGCACCGTAACAAATAGAAAGCGGCCGGCCCGGACGCTACCGCGCGCCACGGCTTTACCGGCCTGCCCTGCCTGCCGGGGCTCAAATACGTAGCTCATGTAGAACTCAATGGCACTGCTGCGTAAGCGCACCTGGGTATGGTCGACTAGCTCCACCGGGCGGTAGAGATTCTGCCAGTTCCCGTTGTAGCGCCAGCCCAGGGTCAGACCCGTGGTGTCCTGGTAGCCAAACCCCGCGGCGAAGCCTATAGCACGCGACTGAAACAGTGTGCGGCCCAAAGAACCCTGGCTTGGGGTGTTGGGTGCGGCGGCCAGCAGCCAGCTAAACTGCGGGCCCGCCTCAAAGTACAGGTCGCCGGGGTGGTACTGGAGTAGCACGGGCACGTTTAGGTAGCTAAGCCGGTGGCCAATGGATGGGCCGTAGGCCGTGGCACCGTCGCCCCGGTGAGCATAGAGGGCTTCGGCCTGCACCGCTAGTCGGGCCAGCGGCTGCACCCGTAGCAGGGCTCCGCCGTGCCCGCCGAGACGCAAGGAGCTGCCGTGCGCATCGGGCCCGACGCCGCTGGAAACGGCAGCGCCCCCTTTCAGGCCCAGTAGTAGGAGAGGAGGGGAAGCGGGGCGCTGCCCTAGCGCCGCCCCCGGCAGCAGTAGACTCGCCACAACGGCCAGCGCCCGAACTGAAATAGGCATAAACAGAATAGGAATAGAAAAGCCAAATACACCAAACGGCAGCCCCAATGTGCCGCGCTAGGCACGATGCCGCCGGATATGACGAGCCTAGGCAATTACTGCCGAGCTAATAGCAATTGTAACGCGAAGTTTCACTTCGCGACTGGTAGAACGATATCGTTATCAGGGCATTGTCCTGCTACAGCACGAAGTGAAATTTTGTAGCACCTGCTCAAAAGAAAAGGCTGCTTTTCACACGAAAGCAGCCTTTTTTGCCCAGGAGAGCAGCACCTTACTTGCTCGGAATCAGGTAGCCCAACGAGAGCTGGACAGCCGAGTGACGGGCGTTTTTCAGGTCGCCGTTGAAGTAGGTGCCGTTGTCGCTCTTCACGAAGTCGCTGAAGGCACCGGTGTAGCGCAGGTTCAGGCTCAGGCCATTATCGGTCTGGTAGCCGATGCCGGCCACGTAGCCCAACTCGCTGCGGTTTAGCCCGCTGACGTCCTTCTGGTTTTCGGCTTCCGCTACTGTGGGCGTGCCGTTGGGTTGGCGGGTGCGCGTTACCTTGGTTTCGTTGTTGGCGCTCAGCAGGTAGGAGTACTGGGGGCCGGCTTCCAGCACCAGGCCGCCGGCGTTGATTTTGGCCAGCACTGGTACGTCGAGGTAGTTGAAGGTGACGCTGCCCTCGCGCTTCTCGGTGTAGCCAATGCCCAGTACTGTGTTGGTGTACTCGGTGGGCTTGTTCTCGAAGCCTTTCTGCGAAAACAGAATTTCGGGTTGCAGCGAGAAGAATCCGTCGCCGGTGAGGTCGGCGTTTAGCATCACGCCGCCCAGGAAGCCAAACTTGTTGTTGTACGTGTCCTCATTCTGCACATTGCCCGCAAGGTTGGCGTAGTTGGCGCCGGCCCGCAGGCCCAGCCGCACACCCTGAGCCTTCGCCGATGAGGCAGCTCCTAAGGCCAACAGTATTCCCAAAGCAAACGAAGTCTTTTTCATAAGGAAAAAAGGAAAAAGTAGAACGTAATGCGTGTCGGGAGGCTAAAAGTGTGCCAGTACTGCCGGGCTAAGCGCGGGCAGCACCCAATGCCCTCGTCCATAAGCCCAAAAAAACGGCTGCCTCCTCTTTCGGAAGCAGCCGTTTTCAGCAGAGTCGGAAGGTTGTCCAGCCGACTACTTGGTCGGAATCAGGTAACCAACCTGAAATGTAAAGGCGTTGTTGAAGGCCTTGGGCTCGTTGTCTTGGTCTTTGGTATCAATCAGCGAGTTGAAGCCACGAGCATAGCGCAGGTTCACGCTGAAGCCACCATCGGTCATATAGCCAATGCCTGCCACCCCACTAATGTCGAACTGGGACAGGTCAGATTTGTCGGCTTCGTCGCGGGCACCTACACCGGTGTAATCCTGAAACTTGCCGTTATCCTCTACCTTGTCCTTTTCGCCATTGGTGAACTTAGTTGTGGTCTGCTGCTTGTTGCGTGAGCCAAACAGGAAGCTAGCCTGCGGGCCTAGCTCGAAAAACAAGCCACCAGCGTTAATTTTCGCCAGGATTGGCAAGTCAAGATAGTGTAGCACACGCTGCTGCTCGATTTCAATCTGGGATACTCCAGCTGGCAGGTTGGTTCTTTGCTCCGACTGAATTTCATAGCCTTTGCGGTTGTACAGCAACTCAGGCGCCAAAGAGAAGAACCCATCACTGCTCAACGGAATGGTCACACCCACGCCGACATTGTAGCCTAGCTTGTAGGAGCCTAGTTCTGCTTCGTAGTTGGGGCCGGTAATCCGCTCAACATCGTCACCGGAAATGTTGGAGTACGTGGCACCAGCTTTCAAGCCAATACGAAACCCACCGCTGTCTTGAGCGTGGGCCAGGGAAGCGGCCGAAACTAGGCCGAGCGTGAGAGCAAAAATCTTTTTCATGGGTAGTAAGTAGTTAGGCAGGTGGAAGGATAAGCACTCTAGTTGGGTGGGAGGGCTGCCATCATAGCGTATAGAATTTTGAAATGTTACGTTGAGCGAATAATTTAACTTTGCTGTGAAGTTGAGCTACTAGGCTAAAAAAACGCCTTGTTGCGGAGCTACAATCCCTTCTATCTACTTGGTTTCAAGGTTTAGCGCCGTGGTAAGCTGAGCGGTGCCAGTCCCGATATGCGCGTGGGTAAAATCTTTAAAAAAATACCTTGCTGGCTAGGGGTTGGAGTGACTGCTGCCCTTGGCTGGATGCCGAAAGCCCAGGCCCAGCAAGCCCCTCCACGTGCCCCTGTACTAGTGGGGGCGCAGGTACACGGCAGCTTTATCATTGCCCACACGCCCGCTATCAAGCACCTGGCCGTGTCGCACCCCACGGGCTTTGAGGTGAACGTGCAGCGCCAGACCAACGGCTCCCAGCCCTGGCACGCCTGGTACCGCTACCCGCGCGTAGGCGTGGCCTTCACATACTACGACTATCACAACCCCACCCTGGGCCGCTCCTACGCCGCCGGCATCTACCTGAGCAAGGCCGTGTGGCGCCGGGCCCGGCAGGAGGTGCACGCCCGCCTGGGCTCGGGGCTGGCGTATTTTCCCCAGGGCTTCGACGCGGCTACCAACCACCGCAACACCATTATCAGCTCCCGCTTCAACGCCATCATCCAGCTTCGGGCCGAGTATGATGTGGCCCTGACTTCGCACTGGGGGGCGCTGCTGGCTCTCGGCCTAAACCACTACTCCAACGGCGCCACCACCAAGCCCAACTTCGGCATCAACCTGCCCACCGTATCCGTGGGCCTAAACTACCACGGGCAGCGGCCGTGGCGGCCGTTGTCGCCGCCGGCGCCGGGGCCCGACCCCGCCGACCTGGGCCGCACCAGGGTGAGCCTAAGCGCCACGGCCGGCCTGAAGCAGCACGGCGAGTCGGACCCCCGCCGGTACCTTGTCAACTCCATTACGGTGTCCGCCAGCCGGCGGGTGGGCCGCAAAAGCACGCTCACGGCTGGTGTAGAAGGCTTTCTGGACCGCAGCCTCACGGCTCAGCTCCGCGACACGGCCCGCACCACCGACCGTTTGCCCGATGTGCGCAAAGCCGGCCTCTACCTGGGCCACGAGCTGCTGTTTGGCCGCTTCGCCTTCGTTTCGCACCTGGGTGTCTACCTCTACAATCCTTACAAGTCCAACAACTTCTACTACGAGCGGCTGGGGCTGAAATACCAGATTACTGAGCACTTGTTCAGCAGCCTCGACCTGAAAGTGCACCGCGGCTCCGCCGACGTAATTGAGTGCCGCTTAGGTGTGCGGCTCTAAAACAAATACCCCGAAGCTGGGCCCCGGCCCGTCAGCACTGTCATTCCGACCGTAGGGAGGAATCTGAGTAGCTCACTTAAGGCTAACTCAGATTCCTCGCGCTGCTCGGAACGACGGTGCTGACGGGCCGGGGCCCAGCTTCGGGGTATTCGTCCTGCTTAGGTGAAGATTATTTCTTTGGAGTAGCAGCCTTGGGAGCCGCCGCTTTGCCGGCTTTTTTGCGCTTGCGGTGCACACCGAAGCTGCCGTTGGTGCGCTTGCCGCGCTTGGTTTTGATGTCTCCTTTGCCCATGGTCGTACGGTGGTGTTAGGTGAGAACTGACTCCAACGAATCTACGACGCCCCGAAGGCTTTGTCAAGCGCCACCACGGCGGGCCAGCTCCCGGTTGATGCGCCGCACCAGGCCAGGGCCCTCATAAATGAAGCCCGTGTAGAGCTGCACCAGGGAAGCGCCGGCCGCCAGCTTTTCCAGGGCCTCCTGCGCCGAATGGATGCCGCCCGCCCCGATGATGGGCAGTCCGCCGTGGGTGCGGCGGTGCAGGTAGCGGATAACCTCGGTGGCCCGCTGGCGCAGGGGCCGGCCGCTCAGCCCGCCCGCTCCCAATGCGGCTACGGCCGGGGCCGGCGTGCGCAGCGGCTCCCGGCTGATGGTGGTGTTGGTGGCTACGAGGCCGCTCAGGTGGGTTTCGCGGGCAATGAGCAGGATGTCGTCGAGTTGGGCATCGGTGAGGTCGGGCGCAATTTTCAGCAGCAGCGGCCGGGGACGCGGCAGGGCTTGGTTGCGCTCCTGCACCTCCTGGAGCAGCCGTATCAGCGGCTCCCGCTCCTGGAGCTGGCGCAGGCCCGGCGTATTCGGCGACGATACATTGACCACGAAGTAATCCACCACCTCGTGCAGGGCTTCCACGCAGGCCACGTAGTCGTGGGCGGCCAGCTCATTGGGCGTGTCCTTGTTCTTGCCAATGTTGCCGCCGATAATCAGGTCCGGGTGCTGGCGCCGCCGCAGCCGTTGGGCCGCTGCCGCCGCGCCGTCGTTGTTGAAGCCCATGCGGTTGATGAGGGCCTCGTCCTGGGGCAGCCGGAACAGCCGCGGCGTGGGGTTGCCGGGCTGGGGCCGCGGCGTTACCGTCCCAATCTCCACGAAGCCAAAGCCCAAAGAGGCCAGCTCGTTGGTCAGCTCGGCGTTTTTGTCGAAGCCAGCCGCCAGCCCTACTGGGTTGCGAAACCGCAGCCCCAGCACGTCGCGCTCCAGGCTGGGGTGCTGGTAGTCGTAGAGCCCGCGCAGGGCCGTGCGCACGCCCGGCAACTGGTGGGCCCGCCGCAGGTTGTCGAACACCAGATGGTGAGCCTTTTCCGCGTCGAGCTGAAAGAAAAGTGGTTTTAGCAAAGCTTTGTACATGAGTGGCCGCGTAAAGAAGCTGTTCAGAAAGTTGATAAAACCGTCCTGCTCCATCTGACGTCCGCGCAGGCGCAGCATCTATACCGCAGTACCAATCAAACAGTATTGCAACGAATCGGTAGAGATGCATCGGCTGCGCGGACGTCAGATGGAGCAGGACGGTCTAATGTGGCTTGGACGACTTCCTGACAGCTTCAGATTCTGGCGACAAAGCTCCGGTTTATTTTCAAGAAGCAACGTCACTAGCCGGGAAGCCGGCAGCCTGCCGTAACTTGGCGTTTATGAACCGCTTCGACCGGATTGTGGCGTTGCTCATCCAGCTCCAGGCCAAGCGCGTGGTGCGCGGCCCGGACTTGGCGGCCCGCTACGGCGTGAGCCTGCGCACCATCTACCGCGACCTGCGCACCTTGGAAGAGGCCGGGGTGCCGGTATGCGGGGAGGCCGGCGTGGGATACTCCCTGGCCGATGGTTACCGCCTGCCCCCGGTCATGTTCACGCGCGAGGAAGCCACCGCCCTGCTTACGGCCGACAAGCTGGTGGCCCAGCTCGCCGACGCGCCCACCGCCGCGCGCAGCCGCGCGGCCATGGACAAGCTGCGCGCCGTGCTGCGCCGCACCGACCGGGACTACCTGGAAGCCCTGAGCCCGCACATTTCGGTGTACCGGCCCTGGGGCGGCGGTCCGGCCGCCGTGCCCGATGCCCAGCACCAGCTGCTGGCCAGCCTGGCCGCCAAGCGCGTGGTGCGCTTGGAGTACCAGGCGGGGTACAGCGGTGAGCAAACCGTGCGCGAAGCTGAGCCCATTGGGCTCTACTACGCTCAGCACTGGCACCTGGTGGCCTTCTGCCGCCTGCGCCAGGACTTCCGCGACTTCCGCCTCGACCGGATTACGCGCCTGGAGCTGCGCCCCGAGCAGTTCCGGCCCCGCCCCGATACGCTGGAGTCGTACTGGAAGCAGAAAGCCGCCGACCGGCAGCTGACCAAGGCCGTGGTGCGGTTTGGGCCTCAAGCCTGCCGGCCGCATCTGGAGCAGAAATATTACTTCGGCTGGGCCCACGAGCAGCCCGGCCCCAATGGCAGCATGGATATGACGTTCTGGGTACGGCACCCGCAGGAGCTGGCGCACTGGGTATTGCTTTTTGCTGACCAAGCCACCGTGCTGGAGCCTTTGGCGCTGCACGAGGAGCTACGGGAGCTGGCCCGGCGCCTGCATCAGCACTACCGCTGAGGCGCACTTTTTTTGCTAAGATTTTTATAGCTGCTGACACACAGCTGTCAGGCCGTGGGGCGAGGTTTGGGCATAATTCACCTAAACCTGTTAGCCATGCAAACCACTGCCGCCCCACCCTCAGTACCCGCCCTGCTCTCGGAGCTGGACCGCGAGATGCAGCTCACCCGCCGCGTACTGGAGCGCCTGCCCGCCGATGCTTTCGACTGGCAGCCGCACTCTAAGTCCTACTCCCTGGGCCAGCTGGCCTCCCACTTGGTCGACATTCTGGCCTGGGTGCAGCCCACGTTCGAGTACCCCGAGTACAACGCCGCCACCGACGGCCCCGAAAGCGAGGAGCCGGCCACCACGCCGGCCGAGCTGCTGACGCGCCTGGAACGCAACTACGCCACCGCCCGCGCCGCCCTGGCAGGAGCTACGCCCGCCGATTTTGCGCAGGTCTGGACTTTCCGGCACGGGGAACAAGTGCTGCTGCAACAGCCACGAGCCGAGGTGGTGCGCGAGTCATTCCTCAACCACTTTATTCATCACCGCGCCCAGCTCACGGTGTACCTGCGCCTGCTCGACGTGCCCGTACCTAACGTGTACGGCCCCACTGCCGACGAGCCGCAGTGGCTCGAAGACGCCGCGGCCTGACCCTGACTTTGCTTAGCCACTTATGCCACCCTGCTATGCAAGAGCCCGCCGTAGAAGTATTCCGTACCACCGTAGCGCGCCGCGCAGCTGCCGTGTTGCTGCAGCAGCTCCGGGCTCATTTTCCCGCCTGGCGCATCACCTTCGACTTGCAAGACCCTGACCGTATCCTGCGCGTCCAGGCGGCCGGCGGTGCCATTGATGCCGCCCAGGTTGCGCAGCTGCTGCACGCCCGCGGCTTTTGCTGCGAGCCGCTGCCGGATTGAAATGAGTAAATGAGTAAATGGGCCTTGTCAGCCTGAGCTAACTAAGAACCTTTTCACGCTGGAACGACTAACGCCAGAACAGCCTCTGCTTGCCTCAGCGCATTCCTCAGCGAACCTCTGCGAAAAACTCATTGCAACGACTCGTGCTGCCGTAAAAAGGTTCTTCGGCTACCACCTCAGCATGACAAGACCTGTTTACTCATCCACTCATTTCATCCGGCCCAGCCTTCCCGGTCAAGGCTACGGTACTGGATGGCTTCGGCCAGGTGCTCGATGCGGATGTCGTCGGCGGCGGCCAGGTCGGCAATGGTGCGCGACACTTTCAGGATCCGGTCATAGGCGCGGGCCGAGAGGCCGAGGCGCTCCATGGCGGTTTTCAGCAGGGTAAGGCCGGCCTGGTTGATGCGGCAGATGTCCTTGACCATCTGCGAGGGCATCATGGCGTTGGAGTGGATGTCGGGAAACTCCCGGAACCGCTCGGCCTGGCGCTGCCGGGCCTGGCTCACCCGCTCCTGAATGGTGCGGCTGTCTTCGGCCCGGCGCGTTTCGGTCATCTGGTCGAAGGTTACGGGCGTCACCTCCACGTGCAGGTCGATGCGGTCCAGCAGCGGGCCACTCACTTTATTGAGGTAGCGCTGCACCACGCCGGGGCCGCACACGCACTCTTTTTCGGGGTGGTTGTAGTAGCCGCAGGGGCAGGGGTTCATGGAGGCAATGAGCATGAAATTAGCCGGAAACTCGATGCTAACCTTGGCCCGCGAAATCGTGACGCGGCGCTCCTCCAGGGGTTGGCGCATCACCTCCAGCACCGTGCGCTTAAACTCCGGCAGCTCGTCCAGAAACAGCACGCCGTTGTGCGCCAGCGAGATTTCGCCCGGCTGCGGGTTGCCGCCCCCACCCACCAGGGCCACGTCGGAAATCGTGTGGTGCGGGGCCCGAAAGGGGCGGGTGTTCAGCAACGAGGCATTGGAGCCCAGCTTGCCCGCCACCGAGTGAATCTTGGTGGTTTCCAGAGCTTCCTGCATCCCCAAGGGAGGCAAGATGCTGGGCAGGCGCTTGGCCAGCATGGTTTTGCCGGCGCCGGGCGGGCCAATCATAATAACGTTGTGGCCGCCGGCCGCCGCAATTTCCAAGGCCCGCTTGATGTTCTCCTGGCCCTGCACGTCGGCAAAATCGGCGGCGTACTGGTTGGCCGTGTGCTGAAACACGTCCCGCGTATCTATTACCAGGGGCTGAATGTCGAGGCGGCCTTCCAGAAAGTCCACGGCTTCCTGCATGGTGTCCACCGGGATGATGTCGAGGTTGTTGACAATGGCCGCTTCCTCGGCATTCTCACGGGGCAGAATGAAGCCCTTAAATCCTTCCTTGCGGGCCTGAATGGCAATGGGCAGCACCCCCCGAATCGGCCGCAACACACCGTCCAGGGCCAGCTCACCCATGAGCACGTACTCGCCCAGGCGCTCGGTGCTGAGCTGCTGCGAGGCGTGCAGGATGCCCACGGCAATGGGCAGGTCGTAGGCCGAGCCTTCCTTGCGAATATCGGCCGGGGCCATGTTCACTACCACCTTGGTGCGCGGCATCCGGTACCCCCGAAACTTCAGGGCCGCCTCCACCCGCTGCTGGCTTTCTTTAATGGCATTATCGGGCAGGCCCACCACAAAAAAGCCCGTTCCTTGTGATACAACTACTTCAATCGTAATAGTATAGGCATTGACTCCCTGCACGGCCGAGCCGTAAGTTTTCGTCAGCATAGGTGGGGCGCGTCGCACGCACCCGATGGTTTAGGTGGAAGTAAGTAAAACGGCTGAGAAAAACGCCGGCAAAAAGATACGAGGATAACTCATCGGAACATGCCTGGGCTGCTCACGTCGGGCGGGCGCGTGCAACGCGTCCCTACTTCACGAGCTGCTCAATCAGCAGAATCATGATGTGAATGGCCTTGATGTGGATTTCCTGAATCCGGTCGGCGTAGCCGCTGTGCGGGGCCCTGATTTCCACGTCGCACAGCGCGGCAAGCTGGCCTCCATCTTTGCCCGTAAGGCCCACAACGCGCATACCGGCAGCTTTGGCAGCTTCCGCAGCCAATAACACGTTAGGCGAGTTGCCGCTGGTGCTGATGGCTAGCAGCACGTCAGCGGGGCGGCCCAGGGCCTCCACGTAGCGGCTGAACACGTGGTCGTAGCCGAAGTCATTGGCCACGCAGCTCATGTGCGAGGCCTCGGTGAGGGCAATTGCCGCGAGGGCGCGGCGGTTCTGGCGGTAGCGGCCAGTCAGCTCCTCGGCAAAGTGCTGGGCGTCGCAGAGGGAGCCGCCGTTGCCGCAGGTCAGGATTTTGCCACCCTGGCTGAGGGAATCGGCCATGAGGCGGGCAGCTTGCTCCAGGGCCGCCAGGCTGGCTGGGTTTTGCACAAACCGGTCGAGCACGGCCTGGGCCTCCGCCAGCTCGGCGTGGATAAGGTCGGGAAGTGAAGAAGTCACTAGCAGAAGCTATTGGCCCGGCCGGGTGGTGGCATCGGGCGGAATGATGGGGTTGGGTTTGGAAACCGACGCATTGCTCAGGCCAGGGTCGGGCTGTGGAAACACGGGGCGGGACTCCTCGGTGGGGTAGGTGGTAGTGCCGGTGCGCACGGCCGATGGGGTGCGGTCGGCGGCCAGGCGCTGCTCCATTTGGTGGTCGTAGAGCCGGGCCTTCAGCTCGTTGATTTTGCCGTCGCGGGCCGCTACGTCGCGGCGCAGCAGCACGCTGTCCACGTTTTCGGTGATGAGCTGCAAGCCCAGCAGCACCACGGCCGCCACCAGCAGCCCAAAGTACAACGCCTGGGCCGAGCCCGCCATGCTCTCAAAGCCGCTACGCACCGAGGGCACCGTCAGCACCAGCAAGGCCAGCAGCAAAAACACCATCACCAAAATCGTAACCAGACGTTTGAGAGCAAGCATAGGAGTAGTGAGTTTGGTGTGAAATCAAAAAGAAATTCATCCAACAGAAAAAAAGAGCCAACCGCAACTGTCTGCCGTTGACTCTTCTTTCCTGATTCTGGGCAAAGCACTCCGGCCGGGAAGGCGCAATATACTCAGTACTTACGCTTGCTAGGGCAAGTCAGGCGCCCAGCACTAGTTAGGACGCGGATAAGGCGGGAATGGGTCGTTGGGGTCGGGCAGGGGCGCGTTGCCGCCCGGCGATTCTTCTGGAATAAGGATCCAGCCGTCGCCGGGAGGGCTGGGCGGCAGCTCCGGCGAGTCCAGGCAAACCACCTGTATATCGCCCGTAATGAAGTTGATCCACGTGTAGCACCGCTCTTTTACGGCGCCGGATGTGGCTGCTTGGTTGATGAGGCCGGCATCAGAGCCGTGTGTGCGGGCCAGCGGCAGCGCTAGTAAGGCGAGCAGTACCCCGCCGCTAATGACGCGGCGCTTGGCGGCGGCAACTAGGGAAGGAAATGGCGACAAGGGAAATAGAAGCTTGTTTTTCATGTAGATAGACTTGACTGTGATGAAAAAAACTAGGTGCCGCGCCTTCCCGATAGCTGAGCGGCAAGCCAAAATATAAAGTATAGCAACTAATCACAACAGTACCTTCTCGTTCTGCGGCTACTTGCACCAGTTTTGGCGCGGGCAAGGCCCTAGACGGCCGCATTCTGCAGCAAGCTCAAACGCTGGTAGAGTCCATTCGGGCGCCGGAGCAGCTGCTCATGCGTGCCGCGCTCCACGATGCGCCCCTGCTGCAGCACGATGATTTCATCGGCATGCTGCACGGTGCTGAGGCGGTGGGCAATAACCAGGCTGGTGCGATTCTGCATGAGGCGGGTCAGGGCTTCCTGCACCAGCTTTTCGCTTTCGGTGTCGAGGGCGGAGGTAGCTTCGTCGAGAATGAGAATGGGCGGGTTACGCAGGATGGCCCGCGCAATGCTCAGGCGCTGGCGCTGACCCCCGCTGAGCCGGGAGCCCCGGTCGCCGATGACGGTCTGGTAGCCCTCGGGCGCAGCCACGATGAAGTCGTGGGCGTTAGCAATGCGGGCCGCTTCGATGACCTCCTGCTCGGTAGCCTGGGTGTTGAAGCGGATATTGTTGAAAATGGTGTCGTTGAACAGAATGCTTTCCTGGGTGACGATGCCCATCTGGTCGCGGACGGAGTGGATGGTGCAGTCGCGCACGTCGTGGCCGTCGATGAGGAGTTGGCCGTCGGTGGGGTCGTAGAAGCGCGGCAGCAGGTCGGCCAAGGTGCTTTTGCCGCCCCCGCTGGGGCCCACCAGGGCTATGGTTTTGCCTTTTTTGATGGTGAGGTTGATATCCTGGAGCACGGGTGTGTCGCCGTAGCTGAACTGGAGGTTGCGCAGCTCAATCTGGTGCTCAAAGGGCGGCAGCACCTGGGCGTCGGGCTTGTCGCGGATGACGGGCTCCAGGTCGATGACGCGCAGCACCCGTTCCCCGGCCACCAAGCCGCGCTGGATGTTGCCAAACGAGGATGACAGGGCCTTGGCCGGCGTCAGGACCTGCGAAAACAGGATGACGTAGCCGATAAACGTTTCGCCGGTGAGCGTGGACTGCCCGCCCAGGATGAGCGTGCCGCCGAAGTAGAGCAGGCCAGCCACCACCGTTACGCCCGCAAACTCCGAGAAGGGCGAGGCCAGGTCGCGGGTGTTGTCGATGGCGCGGGAAGTGCGGGCGTACTGGTCGTTCTGCTCCTCAAACTTCTCCTTGATGTAGTCCTGGGCGTTGAAAGCCTTTATAACCCGGATGCCGCCCAGCGTTTCATCAATCACCGACAGCATGGTGCCCAGGGTGCTTTGGCTTTGCTGGGCCTGGCGGCGCAGGCGCTTGGCCACCGTGGCAATGATGGCGCCCGAAATCGGCAGCAGAATCAGGGTAAACAGCGTGAGTGGCACCGAAATGTAGAACAGCAGGGCGAAGTAGGCCACAATGGTCAGCGGCTCCCGAATTACGGCCGTGAGCGTGTTCACCACCGACGTTTCCACCTCCTGCACGTCGGAGGTGAAGCGCGACATCAAATCCCCCTTTCGCTCACCTCCAAAGAAACCCAGGGGCAGCTGAATGATGCGGTGGTAGAGGTGGCGGCGCAGGTTTTGAATGACGCGGGCCCGCACCCGCGCCAGCAGGCGCAGGCTAAGGTAGCGGAACACGTTGCTGAGCAGCACCGAGCACACCACCACCCCGCACACGAAGCCCAGCGCCCCCATTTCGCCGTGCGTAGCCAGTACGTCGGCAAAGTAGTAGTAGAACGTGTCGCGCACCCAGTCGAAGCTGGGGCGAAAGGCGGGCAGGTGGTCGGGCAGCGGCACTTGGTCGGTCTTGTCGAACAGCACGCTCAGCAGCGGAATGATGAGCGTGAAGTTGGCCAGGCCAAACAGAATAGCCAGTACGGTGGTGAGCAGGTATTGCGGCAGAAAAGCGGCCCAGGGCCGGGCGTACTGCAAAATGCGGAGGTAGGTCTTCATCGGAAGCCGCAAAGGTACAGGCTGCCGGCAGGATGCGGGGCGGCTTGGTTGGGCAGCTTATTGCGCAGGCGGCGCAGTACCGGCTGGCCGCTGGCGCGGCCGCAAGTCCGGAGACTTGCCTCATTGGTCGGCGGGCAGACGCGCCGCTGCGCGGCAAGTCTGCCGCCAGGGCACGTAAGTCGGCCGCCGGAACGCCTGGGCTATTCGGTGCGGAAGACGCTGACTACCTCAATCTGGCCGACGATGTGGCGGTTGAACTCGGCCAGCTCCTCAGCCGGTACCCAGAGCTCGTCGTGCTCCCGGCCACCCACATTCTGCACCGGGAACTGGTCGGCGTAGTCGGCTTCCACGGCAAAGCGCAGCACATAGCCCACACCATAGTAGGGTACGTTCCAGTCGCGGGCAATCTGGGCGGCGTACTGCTCATTCAACACCGGGTAGAAGATGGGCTGCTCCGGCAGCCGCGGCGGAAACGCCGTCCAGCCAGAAGCCGCAATCAAGTCCAACTCTGCTTGGTTGACGGGGCGATATAGTAGCAGGGTAGCCGGTTCGTGGCGCATGTGGTGAGATAGTGAAATAGTGAGTAGTGAAGTGGTGAGTAGTGTCATTGCGAGGACGGAGGACGAAGGACGAAGCACCCGCAGGAAGGCGCAGCCAATCCGTCCTCCTCTGTGCTCTAAGCACCTAAATGCGCCAACTCCCTGGCACCTACAGGCAGTACCAAGTGCCTCCTTGTACGATGACATTCGGCTCCGCCTCTCCCCCGGAGAGGGGGCGGGGGTGAGGCGCAACGATAGGGCTTGGAATAACCCGAACTGTCTGCGCCCTGAGAAGGACAGATTGGCTGCGCCCTCCTGCGGGTGCTTCGTCCTTCGTCCTCGCAATGACAACTCACCATCTCACCACCTCACTATTTCACTACTAAAACTCATGCAGGCGTTGGGCGATGTTCCAGCGCAGGGCTACCGAGGCCAGGGCGCCACCGTCGGCGGTGAAGTAGGGAGCTGGGGTGCTGTTCTCGAAGGTGCGGCGGCGGTAGATGAGTTTGCCGTCGAGCCAGAGGTTGTGGGCGGCTTGCCAGGTGGCTGTCAGGTCACCGTGGAAGAGGGTGGAGGTGAGGCCGCTGCCCACCTGGTAGCCGTATTCCTGCGGGCGGGTGTTGTAGGAGCGGAGCACATTGGAACCGTAGTTGGTGCGGGCCGGGTCGAGGCCGGCGGGGTCCAGGCCCTGCTTCACCAGGAAGCCTTTGGCCACTACGTGCAGGCGGGGCAGAGGCTGGTAGCTGGCAATGCCCATCAGCTCCCACAGGTTGGCTCCCATAGGGTGGGCCAGGGGCTGGGCGGCGTGCTGGTAGCTGCGAAACCGGTCTTCGTGCTGATAAGTAAACGGCCGGATAAAGTTGAATTCACCCTGCACGTCGAAGTTGCGGATGCCAGCCACGTTGATGTAGCGCACCCCCAGCTGCACGGCCTGCTTGTTGGCCCACCAGCCGTTGCCGCTGCGGATTTCGCTCAGCACAAACTCATCCAGCACCAGCTGCCCGTAGAGCTGCACCCGCTTGAAGAGGTTCCACTTGAAGTCGGCCCCCAGCAGGGCGTTGTCCTCCGAGCCGGTGCTCTGCTCAATGGCGCGGTAGAAGATAATCGGGTTGAGGTACTGCAGCTCGAAGCCCCGGCGCCGCAGCCGCGGCACGCGAGTGGTGTTGGGCGGAGTGCCCACAATGTCTTCGGTTTGGGTGTAGCCGCTGTACAGCACACTTTCAAACAGGCCCACGTTCAGGTTGGGCAGCACATCCAGGCTCAGGTGGTGAAAGGCCAGGTATTTACGCTCGTAGTCATCGTCCAGGGCCGGGTTGTTGGCTATCAGCTGGGCAAACAGGTTCTGGTAGTGAAATTTCCAGATGCGCGTCTGCACCTTCAGAAATAGGTAGGGCGCGGCGTAGTCCGACAAAATCAGACTGCGGTAGCCGTTGCCGATGTGGTTTCGGTCGTGGCCCAGCTGTAGGCTCACGTGGCGGCCGGCGGCATAGGTGAGGTAGCCCCTGGCCGACAGGAAATCGTACTGGCCCGGCGTAGTTTTAAAAGGCTTCCAGAACCCCTCGTGGGCCACGGCGCTGTCGCGCTCCACGCGCTGCTGCACGTACAGGGGCACGGCCATCTGGTTGTCGGCCAGGAAGGTGTAGAAGCCCAGGCGCTCATCTATCGTGCCTTCCACCTGCACGCCGCGCGTGTTCAGGAAGGTGTAGCTTTTGGCCCCGTCGGAGTTGCCCAGACTCAGGCCCGCCACGGGGTTCACCCGCAACGAAAAATCAGGCTGCTCTACGCTGTACAAGTCGGAAGGGCGCTGGTAGAAGTAGCGCAGCAAGGGCCGCTCCCGCTGATTGATGGCCGAGTCCTGGCGGGTGTTGTGCCAGTTGTCGCGCAGCAGGTAGCGGATGTTGAACCGGTCCTGGCGCGAAAGGCCGGCCGCGGAGTCTTGCAGCATACGCTCGGCCAGGCGGGCCACGGCCGCGCGGGTGTAGGGCCGCACCGAGGTGTGCGGGTCGCCCAGGGAATCGGGGCCGTGCAGAATGGCGTACCGGTCGATGAGGCGGTACACGTCCACGTCGAGGGGCACGAAGGTGGTACCCATGGTGGTCTTGCGCGGCGGGGCCGGCTGGGGCAGCGGCTCAGCTGGGGTGGCGGCGGGGCGGCCTGGTTTTTCGGGCTTGTCCGGCTGGTCGGGTTTAGCGGGGGGCACGGGCTTGTCGAAGGTCAGCCAGTTGCCTTGCCCGTCGGTGGGGCGGGCGGGAGGAGTATCCTGGGCAGATGCTGAGCCAGCCAGCAGTCCGCAGGCACCGAGCAGCAGTAGCAACTTTGTCATACGCAACTAATAACGCCGCGCTTTTCCGGGTGGTACGCGGGACTACAAACCTACGCACTTGCCGGCAGGGCACCGCGGGAGCCAGCGCAAAAGAAAAGCGGCCCACCAAGCATGAGCAGCTTTTCCGTAGGTGGCGGCCAGTTCAAAGCAGCGCAGGCGCCCACCTCCTTTGCTACGGCACCAGCACCCGGCGCACCTGCTGCCGGCCCTCCTGCTCCAGACGCAGCAGATAGATGCCGGCCGGGAGCCGGCGCACGTTCAGAATGAGCGAGCCGGATGCCGTTTGGGCCGGGCGGCGACCCGTAAGCAGCGGCCGGCCCACCCGGTCGAGCAAGGTGTAGCGCACGGCGGCGGAAGTCAGGCCGGTTACCGTCAGCTCGCCCCGCGTAATCGGGTTAGGATATACCGCCCAGGCTGCGCTTTGTGCCGCTGGCCCGGCCGTGGCCGTGACGGTGGTGCTCAGCTGCCCCCGGAAAAAGCCGCGGCCGTAGGTGCCCAGCACCAGCTGCCCGGCCTGCCAGGGATTAAACCGTACGGTTTCGATGCGCAGCATAGCCAGGCCGTCGTTCTGCTGCGTCCAGGTAGCGCCCCCGTCTTCCGACAGCCACACCCCCGACACGTAGGCCGCGTCGTGGTAGGGGTGGTCGTTGGTGACGATGACCAGGCGCCGGGTATTGGTAGGGTCCACGTCCACGTCGCTGATGGAGGCGTCGGGGTTCAGGCGGGTCCAGGTGTTGTTTTCGCGCTTCCAGAGGCCGCCGGGGCTGGCCCGCCACGCCATTGCGTACAGCCGGGCGTCGGTGGTGGGGTCCACGCGCAGCTTGGTGGCATTGGCCGGGCTGCCGGGCAGCAGGCGGAAGTTGCGGCCGTCGGTGGTTTCGTACACGCCCTCGGTGCCGCTCACGTAGAACGTCAGCGGGCTGTTTTTCAGGGGTTCGATGTGGGTGAGGCCGGGCTTTATCAGCGCCGGCACCCAGGTGCTGCCGCCGTTTTCGGAGCGGTAGAGGGTGCCGCCCAGGCAGGCCCACACGTGGTCGGGGTTGGTGGGCAGGGCGTATACCCCGGCGCCTTCCTTGCTGCCGCCGAGGCCCGGAAAGGCGCTTTCCGGAACGATGGTCCAGCTTTGGCCGCCGTCGGTGGTTTTGCCGATGCCGCCGTAGTTGCCAAACTGCCCGAAGCTGGCGTACATCACCCGGCCCTGGGGCCCGGCAAAGCACACGTTGTTGCCGCCGTTCCAGTGGGGCATACCCTGGCCGCCCCAGGTCCAGGTTTGCAGCCCGTCGCGGCTCTGCCAAAACTTGCCGTCGTCGAGGCCCATCAGCACGGCGTGGTCTTTCTGATAGGGGTTGAAGCGCACCACCGTCGTTACCAGCCCCGAGTAGCCCCGGCCTTTGAAAGCTCCGCCGGCTACGGGCGTGCTGGTAATGTCTTCCCAGCTCTGGCCCGCGCTGGTTGTTTTAAGCACGTATTCCGTGTTGCCGGCCAGCAGCACCCGCGCGTCGCGCGGGTCCACGGCCAGCACGCTCATGCAGGGGGCAGGCACGTAGGCAGTCGGGGTGCGCTGCTTTTTGTCGTAGTCCAGCACCTGGGCCCAAGTGTCGCCGCCATCCTGGCTCCGGAAGATGCCGAAAGGCCAGTACGACATGTCAGAGGTGTAGAGCACGTTGGGGTCGGAGGGCGCCACTACCACCGTCTGGTACCGTGAGCAGAAGGCGTAGTCGTTGGTTTTGGTTTGATGCAGGCCCTGGGTAATAGCCTGCCAGCTCTGCCCGCCGTTGCGGGTGCGGTAAATTTTGCCGGGCTCCCGGGTGCCGTTCACCTCGTAGCTTTCGGTGCTCACGTAGAGTGTGTTAGCATCGGTGGGGTGGGCTTCCACCCACGATACATAGGTAGCGGGCAGGCCCGCGTTGGCCGGGTTCCATGTGCGGCCGCCGTCGGTGCTCTTGAATACGCGCTGGTTGCCCACGGCCGCCAGCAGCACCGTGGAGCTGCGGCCGGCAAAGGTGGCCTGCACGATGCCCGGCGCCGTGCCGTTGCCGATAGTGGCCAGGCGCGCCCAGGTAGTGCCGCCGTTGGTGCTTTCCCACACCGCGCCCCACTGGCTGGTGCCGGGCCCGCCGTCCCAGTTGCGGTGCGAGCCGCCAAAGGCCAGCAGGCGCGCCGCATTGCTGGGGTCGAACAAGATTTTCTGAATGGGACAGGTGTAGTGGTTGGCTAAAGGTGGCATTCCTCCACGGCGCTCCTCCCAGGTGTGGCCACCGTCGCGGCTCACGTAGGGGCCGCTCATGGTGCCGGCCCACACTTCCTGAGGGTTGGTAGGATGCCAGGTAAAATCGGCTATTTCCCAGCTTTTGAAGCCAAACGTGGGCCGCCAGCTGGCCCCGCCGTCCTCGCTCACGCCCACACCCAGCATGTCGCCGCCCACGAGCAGGCGCTGGTGATTGGTGGGGCTCACCGACAAACTCGTAATAGCGCCCCCGCTGCCCGGCTCGTTCAGCGGCTGCCACCTAATGGCCGGGCTGGGCTGGGCCAGCAGGCCCAGACAGGTCAAGCTGGCCAGGATAAATGCAAAAAGCCCGCGGGCAAACGGAAGGATGTTCATAGCTGGTGCGGTTGGTTGTAATTTGAGTAGGAGACAGGTAGGCAAACATAGTCTTTCCATATGAGCTGGTGATACAATGCCACAGTATTGTAAAAGTGAAAAGCTGACGGATAAGCCACCCGGTAAAGCAGCGCCCTGGCCTAGGTTCGCCTCACCAGCATTTCGGCGCGGTTGTGTGTACTTTGCCCGTCTCCTGTTGCCTTTGCCTCGTGCCGCTCCGCCTGCTTCGTCACTCCGCCCTCACCCGTGCTGCCTGGGATGCCTGCCTGGCGGCCGCCCGGCCGGCGGCCTTGCCCTATGCCGAGTGGTGGTGGCTACAAGCCACGGCTGGCCGCTGGGATGCCGTGGTAGAGCTGGACGAAGCCACGGGCGCCTACCGCTCGGTGCTGCCGCTGCCCGTGAAGTGGCGGCCCTGGGGCCGGGAGGTATATCAGCCACCCTTCACCCAGCAGCTGGGCCTGCTCACCACTGCTGCCAGCCAGCACCGCCACCTGCCCGACTATCTGGCCCTGCTACCTGGCCGCTACGCCCGCTTTTATCAGCAGCTGCACACCGCCCAGGAGCTAACCGCCGCGCCGCCCGGCTTCTCGCTCACCCACCGCCATACCTATCAGCTGAGCTTGGCCGCGCCCTACGCCGAGCTGCTGGCCGGCTACACCGCCGAGTTTCGGCGGCGCCTGCGCCACAACCAGAAGCAGCCTGAGCCACTGGTCGTCACGGAAGCCGCGGGCGTGAAGGAGCTGATTGCGTTGTTTCGGCGGGAAAAAGGCCGGGCCGCGGGCCTGCGGGAGCGGCACTATGGCCGCCTGCGCCACCTGGTGGCCGAGCTACAGGACCGGCAACTGGCGTGGGCGTTGCAGGTGCGTCACCCGGCCACGGGCCAGCTGTTGGCCGGAGCATTGTTTGTGCGCCACACGGGCGGGTTGATTTACCTGCTGGCTGCTGCTTCGGCCGAAGGAAAAAAGGCCCACGGCCCCCAGCTGCTGCTCGACCACGTTATCCGGCACGGCGCCGGCACGCCGGGCCTGGTCCTTGATTTTGAGGGCGGCATGATACCGTCTATTGCCCGTTTTTTCGCCAATTTCGGGGCCGCGCCCGTGCCGTATGCGGCGCTATCATTCACCTCCCAACGCCCCTGGTACCTGCAATGGATGCGCTGACGCCCCCTTCCGCCGAATCTTCGGCCGCTGCCGAGCCCAATCCCCGCGTGCACATTGTGTGCGCCGAGCCGTCAGTGGCCAATCACTTCCTGGCCGAGCTGCGCGACGTGGAAGTGCAGCGCGACTCCCTGCGCTTCCGCCGTAACCTCCAGCGCCTAGGCGAAATCATTGCCTACAAAATCAGCTCCCAGCTCAGCTACACCGACAAAACCGTGCGCACCCCGCTGGGCGAATCCAAGAGCAAGCACCTGCACGACTTTCCGGTGCTGGCTACGGTGTTGCGGGCTGGTCTGCCCTTCCACCAGGGCTTTCTGAACTACTTCGACCAGTCGCCCTCGGCGTTTGCGGCGGCCTACCGCATCGAGGGCACGGCTCAGGTGCAAGTGCAGGTTGATTACCTGTCGGCCCCGCGCCTCGACGAGCGGGTGCTTATCCTCGCCGACCCCATGCTGGCCTCGGGCAAGTCGTTGGTGCAGACCTACCGGGCCATGCTGCGCTTCGGCACGCCGCGGCAGGTGCATATTGCCGCCGTCATTGCCAGCCCCCAAGGCGTGGAGTACGTGACGCGCGAAGTGCCCGAAGCCAGCCTCTGGGTAGCCGCCATCGACGAGCGACTCAACAACCAGGCCTATATCGTCCCCGGCCTCGGCGACGCTGGTGACTTGGCGTACGGAAGCAAACTGTAGCACACGCTTTAGCTTGTGCAGGCTAGGTTTCTCTGCTGAGGTACGCTGAGCTGTTCTCATGCCCGTTGAACGACCTCAGCGTACCTCCGCGCCGTCCTCAGCGTACCTCCGCGAGAAACCTACGCCTGCACGGCCCAAGCTGAAGCTTGGGCCACATTCTCCCGACCTGTTATCTTCGACGTTGCGTTCAAAGACGACGCCCCCAGAACCCTCCGATTTAGCAGCTTCCGTGGTACCCAGCCTTCTGAAATACGCTTCTGTTTTTGCGCTGAGCATGTTCAAGTTTGTAGCCGGGCCAGTGGCGGGTGTGGCGGCGGGGCTGCCGGCCGGGCTGGTGTGGGGCCTCACAGTGGCGGGCATGATGACGACGGTGATTCTGATTTCCAGCGTAGGCAAGGCCTGGGCCCTGCATCAGCGGCGTAAGCGGGCAGAGAAAGGCAAGCCCCTGTTCAGCCGCCGCAGCCGCACCATCGTCAGCATCTACCGTCGCTTCGGCATGGTGGGCATTGCCTTCCTCACGCCAGTGCTGTTCAGCCCGATTGGCGGCACCGTCATTGCCACCCAGCTGCACGTGCCGCGCTGGCGCATCCTGCTGCACATGCTTTGGAGCGCCCTGCTCTGGGGCGGCGCCCTCACCCTGCTGGCCGTGCGCTTCAGCTACCTGCCCATCTTCGACCAGTATCGGTAGGTGGTGAGGTAACAGGTGACAAGTAGACCGTCATGCTGAGCGCAGCCGGAGGCGAAGTCGAAGCATCTCTCCCGAGGGCTAACTTCCTGATGCTTGTTCAACGAAGTGGGAGAGATGCTTCGACAGGCTCAGCATGACGTTCTTCCTGTCACCTGTCACCTCATCACTACCTCACTTCTTCCGCTTGTGCTGGGCGCGGCCTTTGGCGGCGCGGGCGGCTTTGGCGGTGGGAGACGACGACTTGCCTTTGGAGGGGTTGACTTTACGGCCTTTCTGGCTGCGGTTGGGCCCGGCCACGTATTCGCGGCCGGTGCGCTTGTCGATGGTGACGCCGGGCTTCACCCACTCTTTCCGCTCGTGGAATGCGCCTTGGTAGGTGGGGTCTTCGCGCTTGCGCCGCTCATCTATTTCGCGGGCTATGTTCTGCTGCTCTTGAAAGGAGGTTTCTACCACCGGCACCTCGGGCGGCAGGGGCAGCAGCGGAATCGGCTGCCGGATTAGCTCCTCGATGCGCTGCATGTGGTGCATTTCGGCCTCGTTGGCGAAGGTAATGGCCGCGCCGGTGTGCTGGGCCCGGCCCGTGCGCCCAATGCGGTGCACGTAGTCGTCGTACACCAGCGGCACATCGAAGTTGATGACGTGCGAAACCTGGGGCACGTCGATGCCGCGGGCCGCCACGTCGGTAGCTACCAGGAAACGCACGTCGCCGGCCTTGAAGGCTTCCATGGCGTTGATGCGCATGTTCTGGCCCTTGTTGCCGTGAATGGCCCGCACCTCGCCGTGGGCCTTGCGCTGCAGAAAGCTGGCCACGTTGTCGGCGTGCTCCTTGGTGCGGGTGAAAATCATGACCCGGTGAAACGTGTCCCAGTCGAGCAATAGGTACTCCAGCAGGTTGATTTTGGTGGGCAGATTGGGCACCTGATACAGGCTCTGGCTCACGGTTTGGGCCGAGGTAGCGGCCGGCGTCACCTCCACCCGCACCGGAAACTCCAGAAACTCCTCGCTCAGCCTGGTCACCTTCTCCGGCATGGTGGCCGAGAACAGCACGTTCTGGCGCTTGCGCGAAATCACCTCCAGAATGCGCCGAATCTGGGGCATAAAGCCCATGTCCATCATCTTGTCGGCCTCGTCCAGCACCAGGGTCTTCAGCTCCTTCAGCACCAGGTCGCCGCGCAGGTACAGCTCCATGAGGCGGCCGGGCGTGGCAATCAGGATGTCGACGCCCTGGGCAATGGTTTCAATCTGCGTTTTGGGGCCCAGGCCGCCGTAGATGGCAAAAATGCGCAAGTCGGTATAAGCGGCCAGCCTCTTCAGATGAGCTTCCAGCTGCATAGCCAGCTCCCGGGTGGGCGCCAGGATGAGGGCCCGCGGGTGCAGGCCCTGGGCGTACTTCACCTTCATCAGCAACGGTAAGCCAAAGGCGGCCGTTTTGCCCGTGCCCGTTTGGGCAATGCCCAGCACGTCGTGGCCGGCCAGCAGCAGCGGAATGGTCTGGGCCTGCACGGGCGTGGGCTCGGTGAAGCCGGCCTCTTCTACCGCCAGCAGCAGCTGCTTGTTCAGCTTGAAATCGGCGAAAGTAGTGGGCTGCGGAGTGTCGGACATGGCGAAGACTGAATGGCGAAGCACAAAGGTAGGGCTTTGCCTATGGGTGGCCCGGCGGCAGGGGTAGCAGGTTTGCTCAGGCCGCCCAACGCCCTGCCAGCCGGCAAGTGCGGTATATAACAGGTATACGGCTTGCGGTTAGATGGCGTGGAAGGTAGGATGTAAAGCGGTGGCCGGGCATTTTGCAGCCTCATATCTTTCCACCGTACCTGTTATGAAGATTCCATTCCGCTTGCCCGGCCTGCCTGATGGTCCCGCGCTGGTGCTGGACCGCTCCCTCTGGACGGGCCGCACCCGCCTCTACGCCGATAATCAGGAGCTGAAGCCCCAACCCAAGAACGGCTTATTCGATAAGCGCCTGGAATTTCATGTTCCACTGCCCGATGGCAGCCACCGGCAGCTGCTTGTGCATAACCGCGTACATGACCCCGTGCCGGAAGTCTACGTGGACGGGCAGGCCGTATTTCTGACCAAAAAGCTTCAAATTTGGGAATATATCGTGGCCTGCCTGCCTCTGCTATTAGTAGTCGGCGGCGGCCTGCTGGGCGGTGGCGTCGGGGCAGGAGCTGTCATTCTCAACCTCAGCGTTATGCGCAGCAACCACCCGGCGGGGGTGCGCGTGGCCTTGTGCCTGGGCATCCTGCTGGCTGCATTTCTGGTGCTGGGGCTGGTGTATAATGCCGTGATGGCGTAAGCACCTGAACTGGCAGATAGTGGACGCTGAGCGTGAAAAAAACTCGCCCAAACGCTTGCAAATACCCGCGGCGCGCCTACTTTTGTGGCTCCAATACCCAACACGGTAGGTATAGCTCAGCTGGTTAGAGCGTCGGATTGTGATTCCGAAGGTCGTGGGTTCGAGCCCCATTACTTACCCACCGTGAAAAGGCCTCTTCCTCCGGTAGAGGCCTTTTTTATTGCTCTGTCCCGGTTGGCGGCCAATTTTCTGCCCCTGGCCGGAAGGATTTGGCCGGCGCCGGTGTTGCCGGGCAGTACTCTACACTTGCATGCATCACTTTTCCCCTTTTTTTGCCTTATGAGTCTGGTTGTTATTGGGACCGTGGCGTTCGACGCCCTGGAAACGCCGTTCGGCAAAACCGACAAAATCATTGGCGGCGCCGCTACATACATCGGCCTGTCGGCTTCCTACTCCGTCAAGCCCGTGAAGCTGGTAGCCGTGGTAGGCGACGATTTTCCGCAGCCGGATATCCTGCTGCTCCAGGAGCACGGCGTCGACACCGAAGGCCTGCAAATCAAGAAGGGCGAAAAGTCGTTTTTCTGGTCGGGCAAGTATTCCAACGACCTGAACTCGCGCGAGACGCTGGCCACGGAGCTGAACGTGCTGGCCGACTTCGACCCCATCATCCCCGACTCCTACCAGGACTGTAAGTACCTGATGCTGGGGAACCTCACGCCCCAGATTCAGCGCCTCGTCATTCAGCGCCTCGTCAACCGGCCCAAGCTGATTGTGATGGACACCATGAACTTCTGGATGGATGTGGCCCTGGAAGAGCTGAAAACCACGATTGAGATGGTGGACGTGCTCAGCATCAACGACGAGGAAGCCCGCCAGCTCAGCGGCCAGCACTCCCTGGTGAAAGCCGCCAAAACCATCCTGGGCATGGGCCCGCGCTACCTCATCATCAAGAAAGGAGAGCACGGCGCCTTGCTGTTCCACAAAAACAAGGTATTCTATGCCCCGGCCCTGCCCCTGGAAGAGGTATTCGACCCTACCGGAGCCGGCGACACCTTCGCGGGTGGCTTCATCGGCTACCTGGCCGCCACCGACGACATCAGCTTCGACAACATGAAGCGGGCCGTGATTCACGGCTCGGCCATGGCCTCGTTCTGCGTGGAGAAGTTCGGCACGGAGCGCCTGCTCAACCTGACGCCGGAGGAAATCGAGGCCCGGGAGCAGCAGTTTGCCGACCTCGTGGCCGTGGTGCCGGCTACGGCCGCGCAAAACGCCTAACCGGAGCGGCTAGCCAGCGGCGGTTTTCGACAACCTTGCCGGAAGCAACGCGGTACAAGAAGGGAGTTTTCCACCTTACGCCCGTACTGCCATGAAAGACCAGTCGAATAAGCCCGCCGATAAAAAGCAAGACACTCCTCAGGGCCCCGACGCGCTGCAACCCAACGCAACGCCCGTGGACCCCGAAACCCGCAACCACTCCAACAGCGGCGGTAATCAGACCCAAAACCTGAACCAGAACATGATTACCGAAAGCGGCAACCCGATTAAAAACAACACGCCGGGCGGCAACTTCAACACCGTACGCTCGGCGCGCGCCAATAAGCCGCGCAGCAACCCCAATCCTTCGCAGCAGAAAAACAAGTAAGCCTGGCTTAGCTCAAATCAAAAGCGCCCCGCTGCTACTAGCAGCGGGGCGCTTTCTGTTTTTGGAGAAGTAAGGGTTTCCAAGTGCCCCCAACCTTTCACCTGTTACCGCTCACTTCTCACGACTTACGACCCGTGGTAAATTCTTTCTGAATACCCAGCTTGCGGATGCGGGCATCGAGGGTGGTAGGCAGAATGCGCAGGTACTCGGCGGCGCCGCCGGCCCCGCGGATGCGGCCGTTGCAGTGCTGTAGCGTAGCCCGGATCAGCTCCCGCTCGGCATCTTCGAGGGTGCGGGGCGTGAAAACGGCCTCGGGGACGGCCGGTGCGGCAGTCGGCTCTAGTCGCAGGTCGGTAATAAGGGGCGTGGTTGCCAGCAGGGCCGCTCGTTCCACGACGTGCTGCAGCTCGCGGACGTTGCCCGGCCACGGGTGGCGCCGCATGGCCTCCCGCATGGCCGCGCTAAATCCCGTGAGCGGCTTGCGGAGCTGCGCCGCCGCCCGGCGCAGAAACAGCTCGGCCAGGGGCTCAATATCATCGGGCCGGTGGCGCAGGGGAGGCAGGGGCAGGGGAAAGACGTTGAGGCGGTAGTAGAGGTCCTGGCGGAAGCGGCCAGCCTGCACCTCGTCTTCCAGCACGCGGTTGGTGGCAGCCAGCACGCGCACATTGGCGCGCAGCACCCGGCGCCCGCCCACGCGCTCAAACTCTTTTTCCTGCAGCACGCGCAAGAGCTTGGCTTGCAGCTCCAAGGGTAGCTCGCCTACTTCGTCCAGAAACAAAGTGCCCCCATCGGCCAGCTCAAACTTGCCCACGCGCCGCTCCACGGCCCCGGTAAAGGCTCCCTTCTCGTGTCCAAACAGCTCACTCTCAATTAGCTGCGAGGGCAAGGCCGCGCAGTTCACCGTAACCAGCGGCCCCGGCCGGCCCGACTGCGCGTGCAGGGCGCGGGCAAATAACTCCTTGCCCGTGCCCGTTTCGCCAGTGATGAGCACGGTATGCGGATGAGGGGCCACCAGCTGCAAGGCGGCCAAAACGTCCTGAATGGCTGCCGACTGGCTAACGATATCCGGAAGGGAGGCCGCTGGTGCCGGGGGCGGGGCGGTAGTGGCCAGCACCTGGTCGAGAACTGCCAGAATCTCCTCCTCCTGAAAAGGCTTTAGAATGTAGCCGTGAGGCTGCGTGGCCACGGCCTGTTGCAGGGTTTGCTTGTCGGCGTGGGAGGTGATGTAGATGAAAGGCAGGTGGTAATGCGTACGTAGCAGGGTACCTAGCTCAATACCGGAGCGGGGGCCGGCCAGCATAATATCGAGCAGTACCAGGCGCGGCGTGTGGGCCGCCAGGTGGGCCAGGGCCTCCTCCACGCTCACGGCCAGCAGTACGGGGCCCCAGCCGTTCGATTCCAGGATGTCTTGCAGGTTGTCGGCAATGATGAACTCATCTTCCACAACCAGGATAGGCGAAGGCAACATGAAGGTAGAAGCGTAGTGTGCAGAGCAAATTTACCTTCCAAGGTAGCAGATTTCGGCGCAGGCAGCCACCCATTGCGGCTCACGATGCGGTGCCAGGCTCGTCGGGCTCACTGAACACCAGGCTGAAGCACGTGCCCTGGCCGGGGCGCTCCACGGCCAGCGTGGCCTTGAGCTGGCGGCTCAACCCCACCACCAGGCGCAAGCCCAACGAGCGAACCTGACTAAGCTCCAGCGCCGGCAACCCCCCGCCGTTATCGGCTACCTGAAGGCAGTAGGTGCGCGGCGGCCCCGTGGGGTGCAGGGTTACGTGCAGCTCGGGCGGGCGGGGGCTGGTGGCGTAGGCGTACTTGAAGGCGTTGGTGACCAGCTCGTTGACAATCAGCCCCAGCGGCATCACCGTGCCCGTGGACAGCTGGGCCTCGGCCAGGTCCAGGTGCACGGCCACCGTGGCCGCCTCGCTCTGGTAGGCGCGGGCAATGGCCTGCACCAGCTCCGTCAGGTAGGGGCGCACGGGGATGCTGGTCAGGCTGTTGGTCTGGTACAGGTTCTGGTGCACCAGGGCCATGCTCTGCACGCGGGTGCGGCTCTCGCGCAGGGCCTCGATGGCGGCCGGCTCGCGCAGGCTTTTGAGCTGGGAGCTGAGCAGGCTGAGCACGATTTGCAGGTTGTTCTTGACGCGGTGGTGCACCTCCTTCAGCAGCAGCACTTTCTCCTGATTCTGGGCATTGAGCAGGCGTACCAGGCGCTGGCGGCTACGGTAGCGGTAGTACACCGCCCCCGTCAGGCCCAGCAGCAGCACGCTGCTGCCCAGCGCCACGTTGCGCAGCGTGCGCTGCTGGCGCGTGGCCAGGCGCTGAATCTGGTTGCGCTGGGTTAGAATCTGGATGTCGCGCTCCTGTTGCTGCGCCTCGTAGCGGGCCTGGATGTCAGCAACACGGCGAGTTTTTTCCTCATCTAGGATTTGCCATTTCAAGTCGTAGTTCTGGCGTGCGTAGCGGTAAGCCAGCTGGTAGTCATTCAAGGCGATGTAGACCTTTGATAAATTGTCGCTTATATCAGCCAAAATATATTTCTGCCCCGACTCTTTGGCCAATCGGTGGGCATTTAAGCCATGCCCTAATGCCTGAAGCGGCTGCTCCAGCAGCAGGTAAGAATGTGAAATAGCACCGGCCACCAGCGCCTTATTTTCCAGGTTAGTGCCTTTCTGGGCAAGGCTTTGGGCCCGAAACAAATAGCTTAGAGCTTGTTGCGGCTGTTTAAGGGTGTTATACACTTCGCCTAGGTTGCTCAAAAGCAGGCCGAGCATTTCTGCGTCGTGGATGAGTTCGGCTAGTCTGATTCCTTGCCGGTAGAACTGAATTGCTTCCGGCAACCGGTTTTCCGGCAGCCGATCATCCCTTTGTAGACTAGCGCCCAGATTACAGTACACGCGCACAATCATAGCCGTGTCCTGAGCTTCTTTCACTAAGAGCAATACTTCCTGATAAGCTTTGATGGCTGCCTGAAGTTCGTTGACGTGGCTTAAAACCAAGGCTAAGCTGTAAGCCGACAAGTAGGTACGCCGCCGATTACCTAATTGCTTCCACAAGGCCAGCGCTTGCATATAATGATGCTGAGCAACTTGGTACTCATTCTCATACAAGTAGACGTCGCCCAGTACATCAAAAGCTCTGGCCTGACCTCGCTGCCAGCGCAACTGCTGAGCCAAGCGCAGGCCTTCCTGGCCAGCGTTGGCGGCTTGGCGTGATTGTTTGGTGGCAAGGTATTGCTTGCTCAGCTTGAGCAAAGTTTTCACGCGCACCGTATCCTGAGTTGGTGAAGCGGCCAGCACGCGGCGTAGGCTATCAACCTGCCGTTGGGCTTGGCCCATGGCGCTAACGCTGCCTAGCCAGATGAGCAGCACCCCAATCAAACAACGCATACGAGTGATAAGTAGAAGAGCAAAGTAAGGCAGTAACCTAGCGAGAAAGCCCACGGCATCCAACTGGCCTGGCTTTTAACTGGACAAAAAGACGAAGCCACAACTAAGAGCACCACAGTGGGCAACTGAACCCGCAACCTTGTAGTGAGGCCACCGGCCCTGGTTTTCGGCGGCCGACCCCATTGGGGCCGTTGGCAGCGGTAGCCCTGCCGTGGGCGTGTACTAAGCGGCACAGGAAGACGCGGTTTTTATAGTGTATCGCGGCAGGCAGCCGGCAGACGAATAAAGAAAAGGAAGTGTCTGGCTACATATTGGGGTAGCCGGACACTTCAGGTTGTACTTGGCCTTGCGGCTGAATGGCTAGAGCTAGCCGTCCGTGCGGGCCTTGGTGTGAGAAGCAAAAAGGGAGCCCGTGCTGGTCACGGGCTCCCTTTCAGTTAGTTTTTGCGCCACACCCGCACCCAGTCCACTTGCGTGACGATGGGGCCCGTGAAACCGGCATTGTCGCCAAACCAGGAGCCATTGTCGTCATCCACCTCGTCGGAGAGAATAAGTACGCCCTGCTCATCCACAATGTCCCGCGTAATAGAGCCCTGCTCCACGCCATCGATGTAGAGCGTGGCCTTGCTGGCTTCCCACAGCACGCCGTAGGTGTGAAAGTCGCTGGTCCAGTCGCCAGTCTTGCTGAAGCTCTGGTTAGGTTTAAAAGGCATGTGCGAGGTCATGGCCACCACCCCGCCCCGGCCGCCAAACTCGGCGAAGTCCAGCTCTTTATACTGCCCAGGATTCCCGTTGGCATCTACCGCTTGCTTGCTGAGCGGAAATGCCCAGAAATCGGGGTCGTTGCCGGGGCTGGAGGCTGGCTTCATGCGCACCTCAAAGTAGCCATACTTCTGCTGAAAGCGGCTGGTCGTCTTGCCGGCCGTGGTTATTGCTCCCGAAGTGAAGGCTTGCCCGCCCTGGGCTTTACGCTCGGTTCTGATGTGGAGCTTGCCGTCGGCCATGTACACGTTATCGGGCGAATAGTAGGTTTTTTGCCGGACGCCAGGGTCGCCGTAGGTGCAGAGGGCATCGTTGCCGTTGCCGCAAGGCCAGCCCTTCGTCCACTTGCCCGCATCAAAGCTGTCGAAGTTGTCTTCAAACGATTTGGTCCAGGAGCCCGTGCCGGCCGGGGGGCCGCTCACCGCGTCAGTCGGAGTCGGGGTGGTGGTAGTGCCTTCGGTGTAGAACTCCAGTTCGGCAATGTTGCAGTGGGAGCCATCCGGGCCAACGTACCGCAGCCAGCGGTAGGCGTTGCTGTTGTTGACGCTAATGGTTTGCCAGCCATTGCCTGGGGCCGATGTGATGGTGTGTAGGTCGGCGTAGCCGCTGGTGGCGCTAGTTGAGGAGCCCTGAAACTTACCGCCTACCATGCGGCTGCCCAGCCACTCACGCGAGGCAAACCGAATCTGTACCACTTTTTTAGACTGGCCGGCGGGCAGCTCCAAGCCCACGTAGCCGCCGCTGCCCGGAGCCGCGTCGAAGAAAGTGGTCAGGCTGCCATCGAAGGCTTTGCCGAACTCGTAGCCGGGATTATAGGCTGGGCTGGTTCCGAAGGCCGTGCCCGTCAGCTTCTCGGGTACTACGGCGTCGGCAGTTACGGCAATGGGAGCGGGGGCCGGGGTGTCCTGCTTTTCGGAGCACGCGTTAAGTGCCAGCAGTGCACCAATTGCCAGCAGTGACGTGGCCGCAACCCGATTGGGGGAAGTAGGGGAGGGGAAAAGGGGGAAGAACATGTAGGCTATGAATTGAAGTTTTGCGTGCTGAATAAGCCAGCAGCTTTGTCCAATTCAATATGCATACCATAAGAAAATTCATATTACACGAAGTAGATTGATCATAATTATATAAATAAAAATCAGTTAGTTATATGATAGCATATTTAATATGAATCTATGAAAAGTTGTGTATACATGGAAATATAAAAAACTCCACTTTTGCAGTTGTGCCTCCAATATATTGGAGGCTCCTGTCCGCTTATGGTATCACCTTCAGGCGTACCACGCGGGTGTCCACATCGTCCCGGTCGAAGAAATCCTGCTCAAACAGGATGGTTTTGTTGTCGAGCCAGCGGGGATTGGTGCAGCCCCACTCGGTTTGCCGCTCCCACAGCAGGTGCGGGGCGCTGCCTTCGGCGCTCCACAGCTGCAAGCCGCTAGGCTCGAAGCGGGCCAGCACATCTGAGTTGCCACACACGAAGTGGCGGCCATCGGGCGAAACGGCGGGCGGAGCCATTAGCTGGGTGTGGCGGCCGTTGCGCTGGTCCACCAGCAAGTAGTAGCCGCCTTCGTACAAGTGCACCGAAATCAGCCACTGCTTAACTTCGGGCAGGCTGGCCAGATATTCATAGGCCACGTGCCGGTCATCTTCCACCGGATTGTTGACCAAGCGCACTTCTGGGGCAGCCGTGGGGCGCAGGCGCAGGGCCCGGCCCGTGCGCCGCACCCGCGCGCCGGCTTTGGCCAGGCGGCGCTGTTCCTCGGCCGCAAAGTCCAGAAACAATTGCTCTTCCTCCTCCGCCGACGAAGGCTTGGGCGCTACCCAGGCCGGGGCAGGCAGCTTTTCGTACACGGGCCGTGCCGCCGGGTAGATGCGCAGCACCCGCCCCGGCAGCTGCACCAGCGTGTCGAGGTGTTCGAGACGGTAGATGCGCGGGGGCTTGGGTGGTGGGGGCGGGGGCAGCGCTACCGTAGGCCGCTGCTTTTCGGCAGGCTGCATACGGAGGGAACAAGCCGGCAGCACCAAGGCCAGGAGCACGACTAGCGCGGCGGTGCGCAACCGGTACATAATGGGGCTCAACGAAAACAGCGGACGTAAAAAAGGGAAATAGGCAGTCAGATTGGGAAACCAAAGGAAGCCAAGGGAAGCCAAAAGAAACCAAAGCTAGAACCAAACAAATTGGCTCCGGTAGGTGGTTTGCTGTGGTTTCTTCTGATTTCCCTTGGGTTTCTGTTGTTCTGTGGTTTTGCAGGCTTCGGCGGCTTTCAGCAGTTAGAAATCTTGCTGTAGCCACTGCCGAAAGCTGGCCTGCTGCTCGGGCGTGGCTACGGGCAATTTTTGCACCGTAATTTTCGACCAGAAGCGGTGGGCCGGGTCGGCCACCAAGGGCACGGTGAGCAGACGGTTCTGCCGAAACACCGTCACTTCGTGCTGGGGGCTACCGTCGCTGAGCAAAGCGTGCAAGTTCTGGTCTACGCGCCGCCCGTTTACGGCCACGATTTCGTCGTCCACGGTCAGGCTTAGGGCCGCCGGGGCGTCGGGCAGGATGTCGGTTACCTCGGTCCGCTCGTTCTTTACCACCGTCCGGAAGCCGTACACGCCTTCGGCCACCGAGGGGTTTTCTTCCACCACCAGGCGGCAGCCCACGAAGCCCAGTACCCGGTTGAGGGGTTCTTCCAGCGGGGCCGTGCCGTAGATGAACTTGTCGAAATAAGCCTGCATGTCGCGCCCGGCTACCTCCTTTACCAGGCGGATGTAGTCGTCCTCGGTGTACCCAGTGCCGGTCTGGCCGAACTCAGTCCAGAGGCGGCGCATCACGTCGTCGAGGCTGCGCTGGTGCTGGGAAAGCTGGCGCAGCGTCAGGTCCAGCAGCAGGGCTACCAGGGCTCCTTTGTGGTAGACGGACACTTTCCGGTCGGGTACGCCGGGCTTGTAGCCATCCAGCCATAGGTCCATCGAGGCATCGGCCACCGACAAGTGAAAGCGGCCGTAGTCGTCGTAGTGCTTGCGCAGCACGGTGTTCAGCTCGGCAAAGTACTGTTCGGCGGTGCGCACCCCGGCGCGGGCCAGCAGGTATTCGCCGTAGTAGGTCGTAATGCCCTCGGCAATAAAGCAGGTGCGGAAATAATTTTCGCGGGCGTAGTCATAGGGCTGCATCTCGGCCGGCCGGATGCTCTTGATGTTCCAGGCATGGAACAGCTCGTGGCAGCTCACGCCCAGCAGCTCCTTGTACAGCCCTTCGCTCATCAGCAGCTCGGCCGGGCCCAGCACAATTACCGTGGAGTTGAGGTGTTCCACGCCGTGGTAGTGCTTGTAGGGCAGAATCTGGTTCAGGAAGTGGTAGTCGCGGGCCGGAAACGAGCCGAACAAGGACAGCTGCTCCTGCGAAAACGCCCGGAAGTCGGCCACCAGCCGGGTCCAGTCCACCGGGCACTCGCCCTGAATCCAGATGTAGAAAGGCAGCCCATCCACCTCGTAGTTGCGGTACTGCAAAGTGGGGCTGGCAATCAGGGGCGAGTCGGCCAAATGATCGAAGCTCTGGGCTTGCAAAATGTTAGGGCCGCTCTGAGGCAGGCCACAGGCCAGCTGCCAGCCCTCGGGCAGGTCCAGCGTCACCTGGCAGGCTTCCTGCTGGCGGCCCTCCACGTACATAAAGCCTTGCACCGGATTCAGATAGAGCTGGGTTTCATCAACCCAGGAGCCACCGGCGTCCATCTGGTGGGCGTAGAAGTTGTAGCGCACCCGCACCGTGCGGCCCTGGGCGCCCGTGAGCTGCCACCGGTCCTTCGTGATTTTGCGGCTGGGCAGGGCCTCACCCGTGCTGGCATCTTCCAGTACCACGTGCTGGAGCTTCTGGGCAAAGTTTTGCAGCTCGTACCGCCCCGGCCGCCACGCCGGCAGTTGCAGCTCCACGGCTTCGGCCGTGCCCTTAGCCACCTCGAAGGTCATCTGAATTTGAACGTAGAACGAGAGCGGGTTCTCGCAGGAAACGTGGTAGTGGATCATAGAAAAGTGTGGCCTAAGCTTCAGCTTGGGCCGTACGCCGCCAAAGTCGAAAGGAGAGTGTAGTTTAGCTCACGCGCCAAAGACTGCTTTATACGCACGGCGCAAGCTAAAGCTTACGCTACATGAGCTTTTACCAGCGCAATTTACCGCACTTTGTGCCACCCGGCGCTATCCTTTTTATAACCTTTCGCCTAGAAGGCTCCTTACCTGCCGAGGTACTCTACCGCCTGCTCGAGAAAGCTGAACAAGCCGCTACCCAGCAACTCCATCAGCCCCTGCCCGAGCCCGAAAAGCGAGAAGCCCTGCGCCGGCTACACAAGCAGCATTTCGCCCGTCTCGATGCTTACTTGGACCACGCAAAAGACGGTCCTCATTGGCTGCGCGAGCCGCGCGTAGCCACCTGCGTCGCCGAGGAAATTCACCGCTTGGCTGAAGCGAATGTGAAAGTCATTAGCTACTGTCTGATGTCAAACCATGCGCATTTGGTTGTGCAGCTGCCTGAGGACGGTTCCTGCTCGTATAGCCACATGATGAAACGGCTGAAAGGCCGTACAGCTTTAGCTGCTAACCGTTTGCTGGGTCGCACCGGCACCTTCTGGCAGCACGAAAGCTACGACCATGTGGTGCGCAAAAATGGAGAGCCGGAGCGAGTAGTAGCGTATGTACTACAAAATCCGGTGAAGGCAGGCTTGGTGGATAGCTGGCAGGACTGGCCCTACAGCTATTGGAACGAAAATGTGGCCTAAGCTTCAGCTTGGGCCGTACGCCGCCAGATTACCAATTATCCTTCAGGCATCAAAAAACATCTACTGGCACACGGCCCAAGCTGAAGCTTAGGCCACATTGGGTTTGCCTTTTCCAAATCCGCCGCTTACCTTTGCCGGCCTTACTTGTCACTGAGCCACTTAACAATACCATGAAACGCACTTTTCAGCCCTCGCAGCGCAAACGCCGCAATAAGCACGGTTTCCGCTCCCGCATGGAAACCGCCAACGGCCGCCGCGTGCTGGCCGCCCGCCGGGCCAAAGGCCGCAAGCGCCTGACCGTATCCGACGAAGGCCGTCATAAGCGCTAAGCCGCTGCCGGCGCACCGCCTTCCCTGGCAATGAACACTGCTACGCTGGGCGCGCGCTCCTACTCGTTTCCGAAAGAAGAACACTTGTGCCGCAAAAAGCTCATTGACGAGCTATTCGGCCGGGGTTCTTCTTTTGGTTTATACCCCCTGCGCCTGGTGTGGCTGCCCCTGGCTGAGCCGAGCGTTGCCCCACCCCAGGTGCTGGTGAGCGTAAGCAAGCGCAGCTTCAAGCGGGCAGTGGACCGCAACTACCTCAAGCGCCTCTTGCGCGAGGCCTATCGGCTCAATAAATACCGGCTCGTGGAGGCTCCCGGCGGGCACCGTGTAGGGCAATTAGCCATTATCTACAGCGGTAAGGAAAAAAAGCCTTTCACGCTCGTAGAAAAAAAATTAATTTCAGGGCTAGAGCGTTTACTCGCCGGCAACGCAACCCCGCCGGCCGAAGCAGCGTCTCGTTCGTAGGGTTGTTTACCTGCTGCCTGCCTTGTCTATGCGTAAGAAATCCTTGGCCGCCGCTGCACTGCTCGGTGGAGCCGCCTTGCTCGTATCCTTCCGTTCGGATAATGAGCGGTATTTCGAGATTGCCAAAAACCTCGACATCTTTGCTACCCTCTTCAAAGAGGTGAATACGTACTACGTGGACGAGGTGCCGCCAGCCAAGCTGGTTAAGACGGGCATCGACGCCATGCTCAAGTCCCTGGACCCGTACACCAACTACATTCCGGAGGACGACATCGAAGATTTCCGCACTATGACCACCGGGCAGTACGGCGGCATTGGGGCCGTGGTGGTGAAGCGCGGCGGCCGAACCGTGGTGCAGAGCGCCTACGAAGGCTACCCGGCCCAGAAAGCCGGCTTGCTGCCCGGTGACGAAATTTTGAGCATCAACGGGGTGGCCGTCGACAAAAAGTCGAATGCCGACATCAGCAAGCTGCTCAAGGGCCAGGCCAACTCCCAGGTGAAGCTTATGGTGACGCGCTACGGCCAGGACGCGCCCGTGGAAATCAACATTACCCGCGACAAAATCCAGGTCGACAACGTGCCGTATTATGGCATGCTGACGCCGGAAGTCGGCTATTTCCAGCTGTCGGGCTTCACCGTAGATGCCGGCAAGGAAGTCCGGATTGCCGTGGCTAAGCTCAGGGAGATGGGAGCCAAGAAGCTGGTGTTCGACATCCGCGACAACCCCGGCGGCCTGCTCAACGAAGCCGTCAACGTCTCCAACCTGTTCGTGGACAAGGGCCTCGACATTGTGAGCACCAAGGGCAAGGTGACCGAGTGGAATAAAACCTACAAGGCCCTCGACGCGCCCCTCGATACGCAGGTGCCCATGGTGGTTATTACCAGCAACCGTTCCGCCTCGGCCGCCGAAATCGTGTCGGGGGTGTTGCAGGACTACGACCGGGCCGTGCTGGTGGGGGAGCGAACCTTTGGCAAGGGCTTGGTGCAGGCCACGCGCCCGCTCAGCTACAACTCCCAGCTGAAGGTGACCACCGCCAAGTACTACATTCCCAGCGGCCGCTGCATTCAGGAAATCGACTACACCCACCGCGCCGAGGATGGCTCTCTGGGCAAAGTGCCCGACTCCCTGCGCACAGCCTTCAAAACCCAGGCTGGCCGCATCGTGTACGACGGCGGCGGCGTAGCGCCCGACGTGGAGGTGCAGGACCGGGAAATTGCCGACATCACCCGCGTATTGCTTCAAAAGAGCTACCTCTTTGACTACGCCACCCGCTACCGCGCCGAGCATCCTACCATTGCGCCGTCCCGCCAGTTTGTGTTGTCGGACGCCGACTACCAGAAGTTCGTCGACTACCTCAAAGGCAAGGACATCAACTACAGCACCGACGCCGAAAAAGCCTTGGCCGACCTCACCAAGAAAGTGAAGGATGAGAAGCACTACGACGACGTGAAGGCCGAGCTGGAGGGTATGCGCAAGAAGGTAACTGTCAATAAAGCCAACGACCTGCAACGCTTCAAACCCGAAATCCGGGAGCTGCTGGAGCAGGAAATTGTGTCGCGCTACTACTTCCAGAAAGGCAGCGTGGAAGCCTCTTTCGACGACGACCCCAACATCCTGATGGCCTTGGCCGTGCTTAACGACCAGAACCGCTACGCCTCCCTGCTAAAAGCCGGCACCCTGGAAGCCCGCAACCGCCCCGAGGCTAAGCGCGGAGGGGGGAAGCAGTAGTTCTGATAGTTTTGTAGAAGTGAAAAGCAGCTCCGAATAGGAGTTGCTTTTCACTTCTATATCTATTGTACTTTCATCGCCATGGAAAACCTACGTCATCGTATTACCGTCAATCCACGCCAATGTGGCGGCCGTCCCTGTATCCGAGGTATGCGCATTCGGGTGATTGATGTGCTAAACCTGCTGGCAGCAGGGCTCACAGCAGAGCAGGTGCTTGCTGAAATGCCTGATTTAGAACCGCTTGATATTCAAGCAGCATTACAGTATGCTGCACAGCGTTTAGACTATCCACAATTGGCAGCATGATTTTCTGGCTCGATGCTCAATTGTCGCCGTTATTGGCTGTGTGGCTGCGTTGGAAATTCAAGATTGAGGCATTACCGCTGCGAGAATTAGGATTACGTGATGCGGAAGATGAAGAAATATTCATAGCAGCAAAAGCTGCTCAGGCTATAGTCATTACTAAAGATGCTGACTTTCTGCGGTTACTCGAACGGCTAGGTACGCCACCTCAAATTATATGGCTCACGTGCGGTAACACCTCAAATGAGCGGTTGCAACAAGTGTTGGTCACCGCTTTGCCAGATGCTATAGAGTTACTGAATGCAGGGGAGCCGTTAGTAGAAATAGGAGACTTGCTACCGTAACTTTGGCCGATACAGCTAGTTTATGCCCACGCTTCTTCTTTCCCTCGAAACCTCGTCGCCCATTTGTTCCGTGGCGTTACATGAGCTGGGTTCCGGCAACCTTCTGGGGCAGTCGGAGCTGCGGCTCGAAAAATCCCATTCCTCCCACCTGAGCGTATTAATTAACCAGTTGCTCGACAACACGGGCCACGCGCTGGCCGACTTAGCCGCGGTGGCCGTGTCGGATGGGCCAGGGTCGTATACGGGGCTGCGGATTGGGGCGGCGGCGGCCAAGGGCTTGTGCTACGCCCTGGATATTCCGCTGCTGGCCGTGGGCACGCTGCCAAGCCTGGCCCACCAGGTAGCTAGCAGCACGGCGTGGCCCGAGCAGTTTTTATATTGCCCCATGCTCGATGCCCGCCGCCAGGAGGTGTACGCAGCTTTGTACACGCACACAGGGCAAGAAGTGCTGGCGCCCACACCTCTCATCCTCAACCCCGACACGCTGGCCGAACAATTAACCCACCACTCCGTGTTATTCTTCGGCAGCGGAGCCGCTAAGTTTCAGCCTCTAGCAGCCGGGAAGCCGCGCGCCGCTTTTCGGGCGGGTGTGGCGCCCTCGGCGGTAGCCGTCGGCGAGCTGGCCCTGGCTGCTTACCACCGCCAGGAATTCCGCGACGTAGCCTACTACGAGCCGTTTTACCTGAAAGAAGTATACACTACTACCAGCAAAAGTGAGATGGTAAGAGGTGAGAAGTGAGACTACGTTCGTTCGACTCTTACCTCCTACACTAGGATGCGTCTCACTTCTCGCCTCTAACTTCTCACTTCTACCAATGGAAGAAATCATCAACCGCGTGGCGCAAAGCGCCCTGACCACGCTCAATCTCGAGGAGTTCATTCATTCCGGCGAGCGGGTGGCCTATGACATCAAGGACAACTTATTCCACGGCCTGATTTTGCGTGAGAAAGACTTCCGCGAGTTCATCAAAACCCACGACTGGAGCCAGTACGACGGCAAGAATGTGGCCATCATTTGCTCGGCCGATGCCATTGTGCCCACGTGGGCCTATATGCTGCTGGCTACCAAGCTGCACGGCCACGCCCACCGCTACGTGTTCGGTAACCTGGAAGCCCTGGAGCAGGAGCTGTTTCACGAAGCTATTGCCGCCCTCGATGCTGAGCAGTACCGCGACGCCAAAGTGGTGGTGAAAGGCTGCGGCGACAAGCCTGTGCCCACCTACGCCTACGTGGCCATCATGCAAAAGCTGCTGCCCGTGGCGGCCAGCCTTATGTATGGCGAGCCGTGCAGCACCGTGCCCATTTACAAGCGTCCGAAAGCCTAGCGCCCGGCTTGTAGCTGGTGACGCCTAGCTAGCCTCAACGGGACGACCCCCATTGTCTGTGGACAGTTGTGTCGCCTCGTTGAGGCTTTGTCATGTATGGCTGCACCGGGCCAATCGGAGCCAGTTGGCCCGAGCGCCCAGCGAGGGGCCCGGCATGCTTTGAGAAGTGGCTTATGGAATAGCGGTGGGCAGAATGTGCATCTTTGGCCTGCCAAAAGCTCCTTTTCATGCCCACAGCGTCTGCCGACCACTCCTATAAAATCAGTTTGCTCACCGGCATTGCCATTGTGGTGGCCAACATGGTCGGGACGGGTGTTTTCACCAGCCTGGGCTTTCAGGTGCTAGGCATTCAGAGCGGCTTCGCGCTGCTGATGCTGTGGGTGGTGGGCGGCGTCATTGCCCTGTGCGGCGCTCTGAGCTACGGTGAGTTGGCTGCGGCCCTGCCCCGGTCGGGTGGCGAGTACCACTATTTGTCGCGCATCTACCACCCGGCGCTGGGGTTTTTGTCGGGGTGGGTGTCGGCAACGGTGGGGTTTGCGGCACCTACGGCACTGGCGGCTATGGCCCTGGGCAAGTATGCCCAAAGCGTGTGGCCGGCCCTGGAGCCGCGGTGGCTGTCGGTGGCCGTGGTAGTGGCTCTTACGGCCGTGCACGCCACCAGCCGCCAGGCCGGCAGCCGTCTGCAAGTGGCTTTCACGGCCCTGAAAGTGCTGGTGCTGGTGGTGTTCATTGGGGCCGGGCTGCTGGTAGCCACGCCTCAGCCCCTGGCGTTTCTGCCCCGCGCCGCCCCCGATTGGCAGGCGCTGCTGAGCCCGGCCTTTGCCGTGTCGCTGGTGTATGTCTCGTACGCCTATTCGGGTTGGAACGCGGCCGTTTACCTTACCGGCGAAGTCGACCAGCCCCAGCGCAACCTGCCCCGCATCCTGCTCGCGGGCACCGCCATCGTCCTGCTGGTATATGTGGGGCTGAATTTCGTCTTTCTCTACTCCACGCCTTTGCCCAAGCTGGCCGGGCAGGTTGAAGTTGGGTTCGTGGCGGCCACCGAGCTATTCGGGCCCGCGGTAGGGCGGCTGATGGGCGGCATCATTGCCGCGCTGCTCGTTTCCACGGTCAGCTCCATGATATTCGCCGGGCCCCGCATTGTGCAGGTCATGGGCGAAGACCTGCGCGCCCTCCGCTTCCTGGCCCACCGCAGCGCCGCTGGCATTCCAGTGCGTGCCACTCTGTTCCAAACCCTGCTTACAATTACCTTCATCCTCACCGCCACCTTCGAGGAAGTGCTGCTGTACGCGGGCTTCGTGCTAAGCTTGTTCACGTTTCTGACAGTGCTCGGCTTGTTTGTGCTGCGGGTGCGCCAGCCCAATCTGTCCCGGCCGTACCGCGCCTGGGGATACCCGCTCACGCCCCTGTTGTTCCTGGGGCTCAATGGCTGGACGCTTTGGTTTATTGCCCAGGATAAGCCCACCGAAACCCGCTACGGGCTGCTCACGCTGGCCGCCGGTTTGGTGGTATATGGGTTAGGCCGTTACCTGGCCCCGGCTACCTCGGCCCGGTCCTAAACTGTGCTTTTCGCGCGCAACGTATATTTTCGCTTCTCTCACCCTCGTACTTTTTATGCGCTTCTTTGCTGCCTGGCTATTGCTGCCAGTATGTATGGTGTCGCTGGTGGCCTGCTCCGAACACAACTCAGCTTCTTCGGAGCAGCCCGTAACCTCCACCATTTCCATCCCTGACACCTTGATTGCGAAGCCCCAGCCCACACCAGAGCCGGCTCCTGCTCCGGCTGTCACGGCTGAGCAAGAAGTTGCCGCTTACCTGGCGGGGCTGCCCGTAGCGGCCCACAGCACCTTGCAGCCGCTTACCACGCAGCCGGCCTGGCAAGCCTACGCCCAAGAGGCCGCCAAAAGCTGGACCACCTACCATGATACCCGCACGGCCAAAATCGAGCAGTGGGCGGCAACGGAGCTAGACACAGTGCGCGCCGCCAGCCCCACGGTCTTCTACCCCTTCAGCGGCCCCGACTTTCTCAACGTCACCACCATGTTCCCCGGCAGCCGTACCTACGTGCTGATGGGCCTGGAGCCCGTGGGCTCAGTGCCGCGCCCCGCTACGCTGCAAAATCCCAAGCTCTTCACGGCCCTGAAGGCTTCGTTGTGGTCGGTGCTCAGCTTCAGCTTTTTTCGCACCAACGACATGGCCGTCGAGTTAAAGTCCGTGGAGCTGGACGGCGCCTTGCCGCTGCTCCTGCTTTTCGCCGCCCGCACCGACCACCACGTAACCGGCCTCCGCTACGTGCAGCTCACCCCCGACGGCCAGCTGCAAGCCGCCGATTCAACCGCCGCCCCGAAGTCCACTCCCAAAATCATTCCGGGCGTGGAGCTGAAGCTGCAGTCCAAAGCCGGCCTGGAGAAAACGGTGCTTTACTTCTCCGCCGACCTGAGCGACTGGAAGCTGGGCACCACCCAGCAGGCCCCGATTAAGTACGTGCGCAGCCTCGGCCCACTGGCTACCTACGTGAAGTCAGCCACCTACCTTATGCACAAGTTGTATTTCAGCAAAGTCCGCAACCTCATCCTGGAGCGCAGCAACTACATTTTGCAGGATGATTCGGGTATTGCTATGAAGTACTTCCGCCCCGCAGAGTGGCAACTTACCTACTACGGCACCTACAAGCGCCCCATCAACCTGTTTGCCAAGCACTACCAGCCCGAACTGACCGCCTCTTACTCCGATAAAACCTCCCCGCCCCGTCCGCTGCCCTTCGGCACGGGCTACAACTGGCGCCAAAACGACTCCAACCTACTACTCGCCCACCGCACCAAGCTAGTGCAGGAATAAGGCAGATAACTACTACCTATTCTTCTAATAAAGCTGTACTCTAAGCAGGATGGCTCTTTTAAAAAGATAGATGCAACTACCGCAACTTGTTGCGGGCCAGTGTAGCTGCCAGGATAGGGAGAAGGATACTAATACGTATAGTCAGAAGATACTGGGCGTGCATCGCCAGAGAAGTGTCCTGTTGACGTATGTACCCGTTTAGCCTATGGTTAGCCGGAACGTGCGTCACTGTGGCTCTTATTTCGCCTCGACCAGTAGCCGGAATGGTACGTAACGTCTGGACCCTTCCCGCTGTATGGAGGAGCAATTACTTGCGCCAGCTGCCACTAGCTCGCAGCTAAAGCGCCTGGGCCTGGCTGCTCAGGTATTGTCGTTGGTGTAGTTGCCCATCTTTGTTCTCACGACTATGTAGCCCATCATGCGACGCTTGCTCCTTTGGTGGCCGATTCTGGCTTTGCTGCCATCAGCAGCCCCACAGTTCCGCTTTCCAGCCTCAGCAGTTGCTCCAGCGCAAGCCAAGAACAGTCCGCTGCTCGACAGCCTGCTCCGAGCCGATGCGCGTCTGCTACCCGTGGTACAACGCGCTGCCGAGTATGAGCTGCAAATTATCTACACCCAAATCAACCGCGACCAACAACGGCAGCCTCGGTTTGTTACCCACACTTTTCGGGTTGATGAGCGGCAGTATTTTAACCCGGCCAGCCTCGTTAAGCTGCCTACTGCCATTCTCGCCTTCGAAAAGCTGAATACGCTACGCCAGCCCGGCCTCACGCGCCGCTCACCCATGGCAACTGGTGCCGTTTTCCGCTGTCAAACCCCCGCCCCGTACATCACCTCCCCCGATTCTGACCGGATCAACACCGTGGGCAACTACGTAAAGCGAATGCTGCTGGTCAGCGACAATCAAGCATACAACCGCCTCTATGAATTTCTGGGCCAACGGCCACTCAATGAACGGCTAGCTCAGCTAGGATACCCAACGGCCCGCATCGTCCGCCGTTTCGCTCCCTGCGATACTGTCGCCAACCGTCATACCAATCCCATCGAATTCCGTGACCCGGTTACTCAGCAAGTCTGCTACCGGCAACCCGCCGCATTCAACCCGCGGCCATTCAGCTTTCCCTTGGGGCGTGTTACCAAAGGCCATGCACACCAAGCCGGTGGCCGCATCATCCCGCGCCCCTACGATTTCACAACGGCCAATTACTTACCACTTCAACACTGCACCGACTTACTTAAAGCAATAATCTTCCCTGAAGCAGTAGTGCCTACCCAGCGCTTTCACTTATTCCCCAATGATTATACATTTTTGCGTCAATACCTTCAGCAAACGCCCCACGCTTCCCAGTACAGCCTATATACTTCAGCTCGATACTTCGATACCTACAAGAAATATCTCTATTACGGCCGACAGCCTACCTCACGTCTCAATTCAAGCCTGTACATCTATAATGTAGTAGGAATGTCGCACGGCTATCTGGCCGACGTAGCGTACTTCACCGATTCCACCCAGCATGTAGAATTCATGCTCAGCGCCGTACTCTATGTAAATAAAGACGGCATTATCAACGACGGCAGCTACGAGTACGAGTCCGTCGGACTGCCCTTCTTAGCCACATTAGGCCAAGCTATATACAGCTATGAAGTCAAGCGCCCCCGAGCCAGCACACCCGCAATATCTGATACATTCACCCCCAAGCCAACTCAATAACTATCCTCATACATGTACCTCTTCTGCGTAGTATAATCTTCTAAAAACTGCCCCATGCATCCTTCAGAGAAGATTTCAGCAGGATTTCGGAACAGAAACAAGGTCCGAGCAGTTAGCCACCCCGTCGCCCCCAGAGTCCTGGTACCAGAGGGAGCTGATAAAAAAGTTGTCTAGGGACTTGCGCAAGTAACGGCCGGGGGTGTAAGTTTGCAGCCCGTTTCAGGTGGAGGCGGTTGGCCGCGCTGGGCTACCAGAAAAAAAAGTTAGGCTAGTGCTTGCATAGGCTGATGGAGTGAGTGTATCTTTGCAGCCCGTTTCGATTGGAAGCAGGAAGCGATGAGTAGGCAGTTCCTAGTAAAAGCCAACTGGCAGCTGAGCTCGTAGGCCAGGTCGATTGGTGAAAAACCGGTCCTGGGCTAGTCTGCTGATGGAAAGGGGATAAAACTTTCTGTGAGCGGGAACTTGGAAAAGGGCTAGTGGGTTGGTACCTTTGCCTCCCCGCTGCGGGGCCTGGTTTCCTCGGCACGGAAAAGCAAGTGCGTCCGGCAAAAAAAGTTTTGCTTGGGACTTGCGGGGAAGCGGCAGGAAGTTGTAGTTTTGCAGCCCGCTTCGCTCGGAGGCGGGGGAGTAGTAATAGAATAGCAGAAAGGCTTAGGGTCGCTAGGTCACTGGATCTTCTCCAGTAGGGAGGGGATAGACGTTCTTTGAATAGCTGGAAAAGACAATTGGGTAAGGGCTGCCCACCTGCGGGTGGGCGGTTTGGAACTGGCGCGTGGGGCGCTGCGTCCGGGCTCTGGCCATAGGCTGGACCGGGGCGGGGGGTACCCACCGCAGAAGACACGGCTGCTGCTGAAGCAGCAGCGAACAGGATTTTCTACAATGGAGAGTTTGATCCTGGCTCAGGATGAACGCTAGCGGCAGGCCTAATACATGCAAGTCGAACGGATGCAGCAATGCATTAGTGGCGCACGGGTGCGTAACGCGTAACCAACCTGCCCGTGACTGGGGGATAGCCCGCCGAAAGGCGGATTAATACCGCATAAGACTATCGAGAGGCATCTTTTGGTAGTTAAAGATTTATTGGTCACGGATGGGGTTGCGTAGCATTAGCTAGTTGGCGGGGTAAAGGCCCACCAAGGCGACGATGCTTAGGGGACCTGAGAGGGTGATCCCCCACACTGGCACTGAGATACGGGCCAGACTCCTACGGGAGGCAGCAGTAGGGAATATTGGGCAATGGCCGAGAGGCTGACCCAGCCATGCCGCGTGCCGGAAGAAGGCCTTCTGGGTTGTAAACGGCTTTTGCCAGGGAAGAAAAAGTGGGATGCGTCCTACACTGACGGTACCTGGTGAATAAGCACCGGCTAACTCCGTGCCAGCAGCCGCGGTAATACGGAGGGTGCAAGCGTTGTCCGGATTTATTGGGTTTAAAGGGTGCGTAGGCGGCTTGTTAAGTCCGGGGTGAAAGCCCACTGCTCAACAGTGGAACTGCCCTGGATACTGGCGGGCTTGAGTCCAGACGAGGTTGGCGGAATAGACGGTGTAGCGGTGAAATGCATAGATACCGTCTAGAACCCCGATTGCGAAGGCAGCTGACTAGGCTGGTACTGACGCTGAGGCACGAAAGCGTGGGGAGCGAACAGGATTAGATACCCTGGTAGTCCACGCCGTAAACGATGGATACTCGCTGGTGGCGACAGACGGTCACTGGCTTAGCGAAAGCGGTAAGTATCCCACCTGGGGAGTACGCCCGCAAGGGTGAAACTCAAAGGAATTGACGGGGGCCCGCACAAGTGGTGGAGCATGTGGTTTAATTCGATGATACGCGAGGAACCTTACCTAGGCTAGAATGCGCGTGACCGGCTCAGAGATGGGCCTTTCCTTCGGGACACAAAGCAAGGTGCTGCATGGCCGTCGTCAGCTCGTGCCGTGAGGTGTTGGGTTAAGTCCCGCAACGAGCGCAACCCCTATGTTTAGTTGCCAGCGCGTCAAGGCGGGGACTCTAGACAGACTGCCTGCGCAAGCAGTGAGGAAGGCGGGGACGACGTCAGGTCATCATGGCCCTTACGCCTAGGGCTACACACGTGCTACAATGGGCGGTACAGCGGGTTGCTACTGGGTGACCAGATGCCAATCTCAAAAAACCGTTCTCAGTTCGGATCGAAGTCTGCAACTCGACTTCGTGAAGCTGGAATCACTAGTAATCGCGTATCAGCCATGACGCGGTGAATACGTTCCCGGGCCTTGTACACACCGCCCGTCAAGCCATGGAAGTCTGGTAGACCTGAAGCCGGTGCTCGTCACAGAAGCCGGTTAGGGTAGAACAGGTAACTGGGGCTAAGTCGTAACAAGGTAGCCGTACCGGAAGGTGCGGCTGGATCACCTCCTTTCTGGAGCGCGTGGGGACCACGAGTCCCGCTCGCCAGCGCCCCCCCACCCATGCGTCTTTTTCTGGCTATTCAGCTGCATCAGCTCATTAGGAGCTGGTTCACGTTCTTTGACATAAAGGCAATACGAGTAAGAAGGGCGGAGTGCGTGGTCTGGTGGCCACGCCCGTACAGTGGCTGCTTGCTGCTCCTGCTTTCGGGCACGGGTAGTGGGTAGCCCGCCAAGAGAAACAGACAAGAGCACACGGGGGATGCCTAGGCTCTCAGAGGCGAGGAAGGACGTGATAAGCTGCGAAAAGGTCCGGGGATTGGCACATACGAGGTGATCCGGGCATATCCGAATGGGGCAACCCCCTTGGGTGAAGCCCAAGGATCTATCTTCTTACTAGAGGGTAGAGGCAAACGC